>CBEUND010000061.1:0-13299 GCA_965544395.1 uncultured bacterium
GGTAGATATCAAGCGACAACTTCAAAACAACAGTTAAGAACTCAATCCCAAAGGAATATACATGACAAAAATGATAAAAGTCTCTCTCGTAGCAGCTACAATGATGGTTTCAGGCTTGATGGCATCAGATATATTGGCTACAGTAGATGGCAAAAATATCACAACTCAAGATGCAGAAGCATTTGTAAAAGCTACAGCACCCAATGCATCATATGCACAATTGACTCCTGTTCAAAAGAAGATGATTACCGATCGTCTTGTCGAAAGAATGCTCTTTATCCAAGCAGCGAAAAAAGAGGGTATAGAGAAGAAAGCAGAGTATAAAGCGAATCTCGAAAAGATCAAAGATGAGCTTATGGTGAGTCTATGGATGAAAGAGCAACTTGACAATGCTATCGTCAGTGAGAGTGAAGCTAAAGAGTTTTATGAAACAAACAAAGATAAATTTAAAGTCCCTGAAAAGCTTCAAGCAAGACATATCCTTGTCAAAGAAAAGAAAGAAGCAGAAGCGATCATTGATGAGCTGAAAGCACTCAAAGATGATGCCTTAAAAACAAAATTTATCGAGCTTGCAAAGAGTAAATCTACAGGACCTACAGGTGCTAAAGGTGGCGAGCTTCCTGCATTTTCAAAAGGTCAAATGGTTCCTGAGTTTGAGACTGCAGCATTTGCACTCAAAAAAGGTGAACTTACTCTCAAACCTGTCAAAACACAATTTGGATACCATGTCATCCTTCTTGAAAACAAGATGCCTGCTTCTGTCATACCATATGCACAAGTCAAAGAGAAAATCACAAAAACACTCAAACAAAAACAGTTTCAAACAAAATTAGCAGAAGTAGCCAAAGAGTTGAAATCAAAATCAAAAATTGAGATCCCTACAGCACCCAAAGCAACTTCAGCTACAACTGTAGAGACTAAATAAAACATACGCACACCTCTACAAGATAGGACTTTTTAGTTCTATCTCCCCACCTTAATCTATCTATATAGAAATATTTGATATTATCTACTCAAATAATTTTCCAAAGGATTTTATATGAAAAAATTGCTATTAAGTGCTACTTTAGCATTTGGGGTATCTGCTTTCGCTGCTGATACATTAAAAAACTCACTCATGCCAGTTGCAGAAAAAAAAGCACCTGCTGTCAATCTCGATAACTTAAATATCGCTGCTAAACCTATCAAAAGAGCAGATAGTACTGTTGTCGCTACTGTAGATGGTATCCCTATCAAGAAAAATAGAGCAGATAAATTTCTTGCCTTAGCATCCAAAGGAAAGATGACTGATATAGATCTCCTTCCAAAAAAACAACAAACAGCACTTATCAAAGGTTTAGCAGCCTCTGTATTGATAGAAGAGAAAGCGAAAAAAGCTGTTTCTGCAGATATCAAAAACAAATTGGCTGCAAACTACTGGGCAAAACAAGAGATGTCTAAGATAAAAGTTTCAGAGAAAGAGAGCAAAGCATTTTATAAGAAAAATAAAAAAATCTACAAAGATAGAGATGGCAAAGAGTTGCCATATGCTAAAGTATCGAAGTATATAGAGATGCAGATGAAACAGAAAAAATTTAATGAAAAATTGATGAAAAAAGCAAAAATAGTTATCAAATAAATAAAAAAGGATTGTCATGAGTAAAAAAGTTCTTGAAGTAGTGGAAGCTGGTGTAGTGACAGGTGATGATGTTCAAAAGATTTTTGCTGTAGCAAAAGAGAATCGATTTGCTATTCCTGCGGTCAATGTTGTAGGGACGAACTCAATCAATGCAGTGCTTGAGTCTGCTGCCAAAGTAAACTCTCCTGTGATTGTACAGTTTAGTAATGGTGGTGCTACTTTTTATGGTGGAAAACATCTTCCTTCAGATCAGGCAGCAGTATTGGGTGCTATCTCTGGTGCAAAGCATGTACATACTGTAGCTAAAGCATATGGTGTACCTGTGATATTACATACAGATCATGCAGCAAGAAAACTTCTTCCATGGATAGATGCACTGCTTGATGCAAGCCAAGAGCATTATGAAAAGTTTGGTTCTCCTCTCTTCTCATCACATATGATCGATCTCTCTGAAGAGCCGATAGAAGAGAATATAGCAACTTGTAAAAAATATCTTGAACGGATGAGCAAGATGGGCATGACACTAGAGATAGAGCTAGGGGTCACAGGAGGTGAAGAGGATGGTGTAGATAATAGTGATGTAGACAATGCACTCCTCTATACACAACCCCAAGAGGTCAACTATGCGTATGAAGAGCTCAGTAAAATAAGCGATCAATTTACTATTGCTGCATCATTTGGAAATGTACATGGTGTTTATAAACCAGGCAATGTAGTCTTGAGACCAAAAATCCTTGATAATTCACAAAAATATATCCAAGAGAAACACAATACAGAGTCGCAACCAGTCAACTTCGTATTCCACGGTGGTTCTGGCTCCGCTCCTGAAGATATCGCTGAAGCTATAAGCTATGGTGCTATCAAAATGAATATTGATACAGATACACAGTGGGCATTTTGGGATGGTGTCAAAGAGTATGAGTCAAGCAAACATGACTACCTCCAAAGCCAAATAGGCAATCCAGAGGGTGAAGACAAACCAAACAAAAGCTCCTATGATCCAAGAAAATGGCTCAGAGCAGGGGAGTCATCAATGGTCAAAAGATTAGAGCAAGCCTTTGGCGACCTCAATTGTATGGATAGAAACTAATTTTATTCATGTAAAAAGGAGTATCAATGAACCTTCGTCATATTATTGGACTTGGTGTTGCAGGTAATTTTGCTCACCACTTAGAACAAGCAGGAGAGATGAAAGATTTTGAAAATGTCGTTACCAAAGAGGCACATGCACCTAAAGGGATATTTCCTTTTTATCTCCCTGGTGATGCAGGATTTTTGGGTATCTACCCTGTCAATAAGGAGACCCTACGACTTCCAGAGTATGAAGCGAATGCACAAGTAGAGCCAGAGATAGTGATACTCTTTGATATCCACTATGATTTGGATTATAATGTGATCAGACTTGATGCCAAATCTTTTACAGCATTCAATGACTGTACCATCAGAAAAGAGGGAGCCAAGAAGATATCTGAAAAGAAGAGCTGGTCTACACACTCCAAGGGTATAGGGAGTCAGTGGATAGAGATAGATAAGTTTAGTGATGGCGGTATCATGAATCACTATCATCTCTGTTCATTTCTCAAAAGAGATGGCGTACTCCATGAGTATGGTGTGGATGCACCTTTGGTAGGATATAGTTACTTTTATGAGAAACTTACAGATTGGCTCATGGAGAAGATGAATGAGCAAGAAGATCATGGTCCCTTAGAGGATGTCGGTGCTCATCTGCTTGATTGTGGACACCCTGGACAAGCATTTATCGCTATCGGAGCGACAGCCTATGCTGAGTTTGGGGAGAACAACTATCTCCAAAGTGGTGATGAAATCTTTGTAATAACTTATGATGCAAGATACAGCAAGGGTGATTTGACTCCATCTGATGATAAGATCATACTTAGCCAGAGAGTAGTGTGATGAAGGGTGTTTTGGTTGTCATACTTTTTTTGTTTTCATTGACAGGATGTCAGCAGAGTGATACAAAAACGGTCAAAATATTTGGCGATGCTTATCATAAAGCTCCTCTCGCCTATAGCAATGCTCCAGCAGCAAGAAAAACAAAAGATGAGCGAGAAGCCGAAAGAGAAAAAGCGGTAGCCTTGGCTCAAGTAAAGAGTGAAGAGCATCAAAAAGTAGCACAGATAGAAGCTGCAGGACAAGAACGGATCAAACGCATAGAGGCAGAAGCTGCAAAACTCAAAGTTATTTCAGAAAAAGAGGTCAATTTAGAGTCTCAAAAGATGCAAAAAGATATAGCAGCACTTCAAGAGCAGACGCGACTTCAGACAAAAGATAAAGAGATCTATATCAATAAATTGATTATCGCTGCTACAGTCGCTATGGTAATCTTGGCATTGATCGTTTACTATATCATCCAACATAAAAAAAGAGCCTTACAAAATAAGTTGGAAGAGGAGAGACTCAGGCATGCTGAATATATGCAAGCAAGTGCACAACAGCATGAGAAGATCACGAGAGTTTTAGGTATCATCGCAGATGGTGATACAGATGAGTATGTAAAAAAGGAACTCATATCTATCCTCAAAGAGCAACCTCAAGAGCAACCCCTCATAACTTACACTACAGAAGAAGTGCAAGAAGATGAAGCGAGTGATACCAAAAAAAGTGATGACCAATCTATAGATGTAGAAGCTTCTCCCAAATAGGATTACAACAACCCCTCATCTGCGAAACTATAGAAACTCTCTCTAGTCAAGATGACATGGTCGAGGAGCTCTATGCCGATGAGTTTGGAGACCTCTTGGAGTCTTTGGGTGATCTGCAGGTCTGCTCTGCTAGCTTCTAGTGTGCCTGATGGATGATTGTGTGCGATGATGATGCCTGCTGCTCTATCTGCTATAGCATCTGCAAAGACTTCTCTAGGGTGTACGATACTTTGGTTGAGTGTGCCTATGAAGACTACGCGAGAGTTAATGATGTGGGATGCTCCATCGAGTGTGATGGTGAGGAAGTGTTCTTGTTTTCGGTCTCTATATTGTTGGAGTTCGTCAGAGACATCTTGGGCAGATGTGATGCGTCTGTTGTTTTGGATCGTGTATCGTTTGGCGAGCTCTATGGAGGCGAGTATCTGCGAAGCTTTGGCTACACCTAATCCATGGATATTGCAGAGTTGCTCAAGGTTGAGTGTATCATAAGAGCTATCGAGGAGATTGACGATCTCCTTGGAGAGTTTACGCACATCCTTACCCTGTATACCAGAGCCTATCAACACAGCCATGAGTTCATCATTTTTGAGGGCTTCTACTCCCTTTTTGACTAATTTCTCTCTAGGTTTATCATCTTTGTAGAGTTCATTTAAAGTTTTCATAACTCTATTATAGGATTATTTTGCTTGTAGTGATGGAAATATTTCATATTTACACTCTACTTATTCATCAGGTTTAGAAAAATCTTACCAAATATAATGCACCCCTTTGTCAAGACCACTAAATCAAATTTCCCTATTCCACCTAATTATGCTACATCTAGTAACAAATCTCTATCCTCAAATATCTTATTGTTAACTCCTCCAAAATATATTTCATCAGGTGTAGCATAATCTAAAGATTGATGCAGTCTCTCTTTGTTGTTCGAGATTTTGTTGGCATAGACCGAGGATAGGGGCGAGGTACTGCTCTAGGGTGATAGCGGAGTCCTTTTTGTTGTAGCTGTTGAGTGAGATATTGATCTGCTTGACCGCAGGGTGCAAGAGGGTATGGATAGGGTGCTTTTTGAGGTAGTATCCACTCGTAGTGAGTAGGGCTTTCATGCCGTATCTGTGCAGTATATCGAGATAAGCGTCGATGTTGGGTAGTGTGAGGGGATCACCCATGACATGGCAAGCTATCTCTCTCGTGTAGTGGCTACATTGTGCGATGACACCATCGAAAAAATCCAAATCCATACTCTGAGGAGTAGCTTGGAGCGAGGGACAAAAAGAGCAGTGAAGTCCACAAACATTCGTAAGCTCTATATAGATGCGTTTAAATTTCATGCAACGAGCTCTATCTCAACTACTTTATCACCCAACAACACACTATCTACAGACTCCATCTCTCACTCCTCATATAGAGAGCATTATAACATAGATTGACTCTTTTAATTATTGTTTTTATCATATTCAAAATTCATACTGAAATTGCACCATAAATATATGAGAATTTGTTTTGGTGAAATGTTTATTATGTCATTATAACGGTCGAAGATAGCCAATAAATTTCCGCTAGGTAATTTATTGGCTCCTCTGTTTTTGTTATGTGTTTAGTCATATGCTTGTTGTCGATGTTTAAAATCAACTATAGCAATAATTAGTTTTTCATCTATTGTTGTCTTTAATTTTAAGAATGTTTTAGTTTCTGCAATCTGGTATTTAGACAATTGTGTAATCGCCATTTTTTAGATCATCCAAACCATTCATTAAATTTTTCACAAGTTCTTTGTCATCTATAATTTCTTGCATTTCATTATTATCTACAAACTGAGAAGATGTTAAATACTGCATTGTTGCAAACTCAATAAAATTTGAAAGGTTTCTCTTTTGACCTTCTGCAGCGAGTTTAATCATATTGTAAATTGAATCATCTACTCTCATTGTTATAGTTTTCACAAAAACTCCTTTGAATACTTACTATTATATTCAAATTTATTCATAATGTCAATATGTTTGCATTACTCATAACGGTTGACTTGAGAAATAGCTACAGATGGTGGGATGCTCCCACCCTACCTATCTGTAACATGTCTAAATAGTTTAATGAGCAGTATGTGTCTCATCCGCATCGAGATTGAAGAGTTTGCTTCCTATATAGTACATGAAGAGACAAAGCCCCAATCCACCTAGAGATATCATGATCTCTGTAGCACTAGGGAAGTAGTGTATCCACTCTGGAGAGAGCTGATACTCTCTGATTTTCATCATTTGGAGTGGTTTGAGCTGTGTATCGTGGACGAGATTGTATCGCATAAAAAAGATACCCACCATACCACTGAGCGATGCCCAAAAGAGTGCTTGGATATTATGCCCTTTATCTTTGATAATGATAAAGAGTGGTATCAACATCGCCAATATCACCTCTGCCCAAAATGTCCAAGAACCGAAGATATGTACTGCCACTTCTGATCTGTTTGGCATACCACCATAGACATCAGTGAGCATCTTCCAAGTCACGAAAAATATCAATATAGATATCAACAATCCCTGTATTTTGGCAAGCCCTGTGAGCATCTTTTTGGCATTTTCTGGAAACTCTAGCTTATATCTCCAGCCCATCATGATGAAAGCTATAAATACCCCTGTGATAAACGCAGTGAGGATGAAATATGTCGGATAGAAGACACCATTTGATATCGGTCTTGCGTTGAGGAAACCAAATACTGACCCTAGGTTGGAGTGTGCTGCCAAACCTACGAGGAGACCTGTGAGACCAAATATCTTGGCGTTTTTCATATCATGCTTGAGCAAAAATACAAACTCTATGATCATAAATGTAAGATAGAGACCATAGAGTGTACCCATCCACCATATAGCCGAGGTCAAACCTGGACTGAGGACATTGTATATAAGCATAGTGACAGGGTGACCGATCTCAAAAGCGATCACGGCAAAACCTGCCAAGATAGTTACGATAGAGCCAAAGATAGCTCGTTTGGATATCATCTCATAATCTTTGAAGCCAAATACATCCCCCAAAGAGCCAATGATACATAAACCTGTCGAACTCACAACAAAGAAAATATAGACGGCGATGAGAAGACCCCAAGGATGCTGTCTTGTGACATTATATGCATGGTGTCCATGTATCAGGTATGTTGCTACACCTACGACAAACATCGCTAGAAATACTACGATAAGTAGTGCAAGAAGATTGTTTCTCGGCTCTTTTTCATAGGTAAATATATCTTTCAAACCTATACGGTTGAAAGGAATAGTAGTGATAAATTCCTTAGCTTGTGCTACAAAGCCATCTGATTGTATATTTTCTGCTGTTTTTACTGTTTCTGCCATCACTCACTCCTTATGTAAGATAGAATAGTTTTGGTTTAGTACCAAGATTGGCTTTGAGACTGAAGTGTTCTCTTGTTCTGAGGAGTTCACTTATCTCACTATCATAATCATCGAGATCACCAAATGTTCGCACTTTTGTAGGGCAAGTATTTTGGCATGCTGTAGTAGTTTGACCACGAGCCAATCTCGTATCCGAGCAAAAATTACACTTATTGATCGTCATCGTTCTATCATCTACAAATCGTGCATCATAAGGGCAAGCATTCATACAATAACTGCACAAGATACATTTGTCTTCATCGACCCGTACGACACCATTTTCATCATAGTAAGTCGCTTGTGTAGGGCAAACCTCTTGACAAGGAGCCTCTTCACAGTGTTGACACTGACTTGGCAAAAATGCAGCTGAAGCGATATCAAGAAGTGGCCACTCCCCCTTGACATCATTGGCACCTACCCAAATCCTATGTTTGTCTGCACCCAATTGGACACCATTTTCCTCTTTGCATGCTACTTCACATGCTTTACAATTGATACAATTTTTGTAATCTAATGCCATTCCATAACGAGACATAATTATACCTTCCTTATTTCTACATTTGTTTCATGCATAGATGCTGCACCATATACAGGTTCCATATGATCCTCTATGACTGCATTGTCATTGCCACCATTTTTATACGCCCAAGTCAACTCTTCGCTCTCTTCACCAAAACCATGCACAAAGAAGATCATGTTTGGACCGATTTTTTCTGTTGGGTAAGCTCTGATGATAGTTTTGCCTGTACGACTCGATATCTCTACTTTGTCACCAAACTCTATACTCATATCTTTGGCTACTCTTCTGTTGATCCAAGCATAGTTTTCAGATATAAGGTCTCGCAACATTGCATTGTTGGCTGTACCACTCTGGGTGAATTGTGCGTGACGACCTGTGAGCATTTTGAACTTACCTTGAGGGACTTCAAAGGTGTACTCATCTTTCCATATAGGCATAGGGTCTATACCTTTTTTAGCCATGTTGAGCAGGTTGCACTCTATCTTGCCAGATGGAGTTTTGGGTTTGCCACCATTAACACTGTAGGCTTTCTCTTTCTCTGGATAGTATTGGTGTTCATTGACTGAGATTGGTTTGAAATATTTGTCCATATTTGGATAGAAGACACCTCTTTGGTTGAGTGCTTTGACTGCCCCTTTGCCATAAACACTCTCGACCATATGTCTATTGACTTCCTCTTGGGAGTGTTCAAACGGTTTGGTGAGATCAAACTCTGCATAGACTTCTATCTCTTTTTGGATAGGGGTCATTTTCTCTTCACCTTCGCCTAAATCTGCCAACTCTTCTTGGACATCTTCATCATATTTTTTGGTTATAGCAAAGAGTGGTTTTGAGATTTTGCCAGTCAAACCTCGGAGTATCTCTCGTACAGGTTTGGTTTCAAACATCGGCTCTACTACTTTGTTTCTCTGAGCGATAGATGGCTCTGCTCCACCAAATGTTTTGACAGGATCAGTTCGCTCTAAGTATGTAGACTCAGGGAGTACCACATCAGCATACATTACTGTATCACTTGGCATTGTGTCGATTGCTACTACGAGTTCCATCTTTTTGAACATTTGTGCTGTTTTTTCTCTGTTTGGCATATTCATCATAGGGTTGTGTTTGTAGATGAACATTCCTCTAACTTTGTATGGCATCCTACCTTCTATAAATCTATTTCTCCATCCAAGCCATGATCCACCACCACTCACAACTGCACAATCAGCATATCCTGATTCGCCTTGTTTGTGATGCTTTTTTTTGACAACAGCTCTCGCCTCTGCTCTAGCATATAGAGGCTCTAGGGATTCATGCTTACCTAGTTTGAGCTTTTTACCAAATACAAGCCCACCTTTAGTGTCTATACCCCCACTGAGTCCTTGGAATATAGCCATAGCACGACGAAGTTGGAAGTCATTGTTAGCAAAGGTGCTTCGTCTCCCTGGATAGTAGATCGCTTTTGGAGCGTGAGCCATAAACTCTCTAGCGATTTTATAGATATCTTTTGCTTTGATACCTGTGATCTTCTCTGCCCACTCTGGAGTATATTTGTTCTCAATGACACTCTTTTGATATGCTTCAAAGCCATTGAAGTTTTCAGCGACATATTTTTTGTCATAGAGCTCTTCTGTGAGTACTACGAAGGTGAGTGCAAGCACAAAGGCGAGGTCAGTTCCAGGGTTGATCGCTAGCCATTTATCGGCTTTGGCTGCAGTATTGGTAAATCGTGGATCAACACAGATGAGTTTGGCTCCTCTGCCTTTGGTTCGTTTGAAACCATCCATCGTATCAGGTGTGACGATCGCTTCTGCTCTGTTGGCACCTGCCATGATGATATACTCTGCATTTTCGAGGTCAGCAGATGGATAGCCACCGAGTGTAACCCCATATCCAGAAACGACTGTCTGCAAACAGAGTGATGCGTGGTTGAGCCAGTTTGATGAACCAAACGCAGAGTAGAACTGCTTGAATGTATGCTCTGCCATACCCTCACCAGCACAGAAGAGAAATGATGATCTGTTATCTTTCTCTTCATCAAGTATCTTCGCCATACCAGGGAATTTGTCACTACCTTCCCAGATAGCTTTATAGGCTTCATCCCATGTGACTCTCTTGAATTTTCCCTCTCCCTTTTCACCGACACGGATCATAGGATATTTGAGTCTATCGGGGTCATAGAGTGCTTGAATACCTGCATTCCCTCTAGGACAGAGCATATTTTTTGATTTTGGAAAGAGTGGATTTGGATTGAGTTTGGTGACTACTCCATCTTCTACTCTTGCTATTGCTGCACACTTATTAACACACATTTCACACAGTGTAGCTACCTCTGTAGCGACTCCTGTACCCGTCTTGGTTGTGACTGCTACTTCTCCATGGGTTTCGTGACCTGCTAAAAGATTGGAAACACTCAAACTACTCCCACCGATGACACTCATAGCGACACTACCCTGAAGAAATCTTCTCCTCGATACCTCTACCTGCATCAGCACACCTCCTTTTATAATAAATAATCCACTTTTAAATAAGAGTAATATACTCCTATTTATAAGTAATATTTATATGATACAGAAATATTTCTTATATAAATATAATTTAGATCAATTTTTGTTGATTTAACTCTTGATTTTTAGTAGTTTAGTCGTCAATAGTTACATAAAATCCATCCAACACTTTTTACGCTATAATGCTTGATTTGGATGCCGTCAACTTATGTGCTACAAACCCTATCAAGGGAGGGGTACTTTTCGATGAAGCGAAGTTAGTAATAGGTGGAGGATTTGGGTTGGGGTGTAGCTTTTCTAAGGCTACCCCACAGAAATAAACACCCAAATAAAGCCCATAGGGAAGCCATATAGAGGGCAATCTTCACAAAATATAATTCTTGCATTAGCTTTGGCTTCTATTTTGGGTGTTTATTTTCTTGGGGTAGCCTAATGAGCCTCTCCTCGTATCTGATAAGTGATATCCCCTGCACCAAATGCAGTGACCAAATCTTCGCTAAACTCTTTGATGACATGTCCATCTTTGAGTACTTTGACTATGCCATCCTCTTTGGTGACATTATCTGCCATAGTGAGATTGTAGCGGCTAAACGCCCCCTTGAGGTCTATCTCTATCTCTAGCTCACCAGCAGACCATATCGGGAGTATCACTAGCTCATCAGCCCCTTCAAAGCACTCTACAAATGCTGTGAGATTGTCCATAGTGCGGCTATATTTGTGCGGTTGCCATATGATCTGCATCTTTTTGAACTCTCGTAGTGTTGCGTACTCTTGGAGTGACTCTATCGTCGCTTTGATCTCTGTAGGGTGGTGACCATAGTCATCTATGACGACAAGTTTTTCACTATTATGGATGATATCAAATCGTTTTTTGATCCCTTTGTATCGTAAGAGGTTACTACGGATAGCTTCGATATCTTCGCCCAACTCAAGAGCTACCAATATCGCCAATGCACCATCGAGTGCTATATGCTCTCCAAGTCCAAAGAGATCAAACTTCCCATAGCCTTTGAGCTCAAATCTCGTATGGGGTTCACCATCGATCAATATATATCGGATATCTTTGATATCTTGACTAGGATAGAGTTTGATAGAGTCTTGCTCTAGTGTCGAGAGGAATGCATCTTCTGCATTGATGACGCGTATCTTTGCTAGAGAGAGGAAGTTTCTATAAGCATTATAAAATCGCTCTTCATCATACTCATAATACTCCATATGCTCTGGTTCGACATTGGTGACTATAGCGAGATATGGGTTCGAGTTGAGGAAACTCTCATCGCTCTCATCGGCTTCAAATACCACTTTGTTATTGTCATAGTTTCGGACATTGGAGCCGAACTCTTTGGATATAGCTCCTATGAGAGCATTGGTTTTTGGTAATATAGAGGCGAGTATAGCAGAAGTCGTACTCTTGCCATGGGCACCACCTACTGCATAGACCTCTTTGTCACCGAGGATGGAGATGAGTGCATCTTTGCGTGAGAGGAGCTCTATACCTAACTCTTTTGCTCTTTGGTACTCTGGGTTGTTTTTGCGTACGGCTGCAGAGTAGATGACTCGATCGACACCCTCTACGGCATCTTCGTGGTGTGGTATCGTGATCTTGGCATGGTAATTGGTCGCCAAGTCATTGGTGATTTCACTCTGCCTGATATCTGATCCACTGATAGTTTGGTCATCATTGGCAAGAAACTTCGCCAAAGCAGAGAGTCCTATCCCTCCTATCCCTATAAAGTGTATTTTCATCTACTTCTCTTCTAATACTTTGAGTTCATCTTGTGCTTGAGTTACCAACTTATGATTCTCTTCCAAATATCTCTTCGTATCTATCTTGAAGTTGAGTAAAAAGTATGCCAATTTATCTGCGACATCATACTTCTCAGTATCTGCTATATCAGCGATAAATGTATCAAAGCTTTTATCTTTCATGACAGAGACGGCGTGTACCATCATAGAGTCTTTGAGTCTTGGCTCATCTACCATATAGTGTAGCACTTGAAAGAGCTCTTTGGAGCCTTTTTTGTCATTTTCGCTATATCGTTCTATGGCATGCTCATAGATAGCTCTTGCTGTGAAAAGCTCCTCCTCTTTGCTCAAATCAAAGCCCTTTTGTTGGCTCAAATACTCTGCCAATGTATCAAAAGCTTGTTTGAGTATAAAAGTAAAGATATCATTGATCTTCTCTTCATCTTCACTCACAAGTAGCAGTGCATCAAGGAGTTGATACCCTTTGACTATACTCTTTTGTTCATTCATCTCCTCTTCTAATAACACTAAATTTGCCATAAACTCTGGATTGTTCTTCAACGCTTCTATATCCAACTCTTCTGATTGCATCTTTTTCCTTTTTTGTTTTGTTGATTTTTGGGTGTACACCGTTCTACTATTTAAATTTTACGGATAGGTAGGGTGGGAGTATCCCACCATCTGTAGCAATTGGTGGGATACTCCCACCCTACAGTTCTTCATCTATCCGCATACGCTCTTGGCGTGTGACATGGTCACACCTACGGGTACTGTAAATTCCACTTCATTTGTGAGAATGGTGGGATGCTCCCACCCTACAATTGCTCCGCCAATAGTTTTGCTACTCTCGTGAGTGCCTCTCTCGTCTGCTCTTCTTCGTGTACGAGTG
>CBEUND010000062.1:0-12786 GCA_965544395.1 uncultured bacterium
ATGATACAACTCACCATAACGAACACAAGGAGTTTCATATTTAGGGGATGCTTCATCCTGTTTTATATTTTTACCAGTAGAAAAAATAAAAATATCATCAAATAAATATTCTTCCCACTCACCACTAAACCCATCAAACCTAAGCTTAGGTACTTTACTACTCATCATAAGCCTCTAAGCCTGATATATTTTTATTTTTAGCCATTTTTCTAAGTAGTGGGCTAAGCTCTCGCATCAATGCCAACTCTTTCACGCCTCTCTCTTTCCACCCTAATTCCAAAGGTGCAAAAAGATCTGTCAAAAGCTCCCCGTCAAATATATATCTATCCATGATATTATCTACAAAATTATGCAAAGATTTTTCTGCTAAGTTATGCCTTTTTGCCATCTCGTTTAAGTCGATACTATTCTTATCTGTTTTAAAAGTTTCATATCCTTTTTTAATATCTTCCTCTTTTAGTGGGATTCCAACTTCAAGAGAATTAATATAAGCTATCATATCCTCTTGCTCTTCCATCATATTTGCATTTGATTTCAGTACACTTATGAGTTGCTCTTTACTCATATTTTGTTTTTTAGGAGTTTGTGAAGAGTATTTGGCAATCAAACCCATAATATAGTCATAATCTATAAGTGTAGAAGTAAAAAGTACAAATTCAAAATCAAGCTCTTCTACTACATCATCTACATCTTGCTCTTTGTCTCTCTTTTCTTTTAAATTTTTCGCTGTTTCTATATACATAGATTTAAAAGCTCGCATGTTATCAGTTGTGATAGTTTGTTCTATCTCTTTGTTTTGTTCATCGCTTAGATCTGTATGTTGATCTAGCTTTGTTTTGAGTTTTTGTAACTCTTTAAATATATTGATAAACTCTGCTTTTGCAATATCACCTTTTAGATTAACCACTTGGGATGGATTGTTTTCTAAGCCATGAGAAGCCATAAACTCATCAAGCTTTTTATTTGCTTTTTTAAACTCATCTATAGTTTTTGGGGCTGGGTCTACTAGCCATATCTCTTTGTTTGGATTGTTTTTTTCATCACTATAAAGCAGTATCGCTTCATCTACTGCATTGTGTTGTGAACGAAAGTCCAAGATATTACCATAAGGTTTTGTATCGTTGAGCACTCTGTTGGTTCTTGAAAACGCTTGTATCAGTCCATGATATTCTAAGTTTTTATCTACATATAAAGTATTTAAAAACTTAGAATCAAATCCTGTTAAAAGCATATCTACGACTATAACTATATCTATTTTTTCCCTGTGTGGTAAATCTGAATTTGGGTACTTTTGATTTTTTATTCTTGTTTGTACATCTTGATAATAACCATCAAAACTATTCACAGAGTGGTTTGTACTAAAAAGTCTGTTGTAGTCGTTGATTATCTCTTGTAGGGCTTCTTTTTTGAGATTTGGCTCTATCTTATTATCTTGGGCTTCTGTGGGTAAATCTTCTTGCAGTTGTGCTATATCTTTGTTCCCCTCAGCTGGTGGAGAGAAAACACAAGCTATATTTAAATCATGTTCAAGTTCTTTAAAATGATAAAAACACTCTATCGCATGATTTATAGATGAAGTGGCAAAGAGGGCATTAAACTTTTTATTTGCACTTACTTTGTCATGCTTTTGAATTATAGCTTGTACTACTGCTTTAGTTGAAAATTTTTGTATCTGTTTTGTTTCACTAGAAGTTTCAGGTTTAAAATAATCGACATTAAATCTCAGGACATTTCCATCTTCTATTGCATGCGTAATAGTATAGTTGTGTAATTCTTTTTCAAAGATATCCTCAGTTGTTTTAAGCGTGGCAACTTCTCCCTCAATAGCTATACTTTTTGCATTTTCTAGTTTAATTGGTGTCCCAGTGAAACCAAATAGTTGAGATGCAGGAAAAAAATCTTTGATTGAATTGTGATTTTTACCGAATTGACTCCTATGACACTCATCAAAAATAAATACTACCCTCTCATTTGAGAGTACAGATAAAGCTTCTTTATAGTTGTTTTTGTTTGTTCCATCAAGAGCTAGTCCTAGTTTTTGTATAGTTGTAACTATGACCTTATCAGCATAATCAGTTGAGAGCAATCTATCTACTAGCGTTTGTGTATTTGTATTTTCTTCTACACAGTTTTCTTGAAATTTATTAAATTCTTCTCTTGTTTGTCTGTCAAGATCTTTTCTATCTACTACAAAAAGTACTTTTTTAATGTTTTTATCACTCTTTAAAAGAGTAGAAGCTTTAAAAGATGTAAGCGTTTTACCGCTTCCTGTTGTATGCCATATATATCCATTGCCTCTATTGTCATCAATACACTCTTTTATAGCTTCTACTGCATATATTTGATAGGGTCGCATCATCATAAGCTTTGATTCACTTTGAACCAATACCATATAACGATTTATCATCTCACCTAATTTACACTTTGATAAAAAAGCATCACTAAATTCATCAAGATTTACAATCTTTTTATTTTTTTTATCTGCATACTGATAAATAGGCAAAAATCTTTCATCAGCATCAAAAGAAAAATGTTTATTATCATTGTTTGCAAAGTACCATGTATTTGTACGATTTGATACGATAAAGAGTTGCATAAAGCTCAAGAGTGTTTTAGTGTATCCGTTTCCTGCATCATTTTTATAGTCAATGATTTGTTGCATAGCTCGTCTTGGGCTTATCTCTAAAGTTTTGAGTTCAATTTGTACCAATGGTAAGCCATTTAATAAAAGAATTACATCATAACGATGAAAACTATCATTGGTATTAATACGGAGTTGATTTATCACTTCAAAGCTATTTTTACACCAATCTTTTATATTTACAAGTGTGTAATGAAGCGGTGTACCATCTTCTCTCTCAAAACTATTTTTCTCTCTTAAAAGTTTTGATGATTTGAAAATATTAGGAGTGATAATTTGTTCTAATAGTCTTGAAAATTCATTATCTGTTAAATTTACTTTGTTTAATTCTTGAAATTTTTGTCGAAAGTTAAGCTCAAGTGCCTTTTTATCTCTAATATCAGGTCGATAATTATATTTTAATTCTTTTAACTTATCTATAAAATCATTTTCTATTTTGTTTTCTTTTGTTGCCATTTTATGTCCGTAGTTTTTTCTCTAGTGGTATTTTAGAGTTTTAATCTTGTTTAGCCATAACTATTTGTTGCACGAACATTATAGCAAAAAAGCCCTCTATTTAAAAATAAATGAACACTTTAAATTTAGAGTTTATTGATAAAGGTCAAGAAATTTTGAAAATATTAATGCTTATACAATCAACCCTGCACCTACCTCCTCTGAGCCATCTTGATATAGATATGGAGTATCTCTAGTGCTGCTGGGGTCACTCCTGATATTTGAGATGCACCAAAGAGGGTAGGGGGTGTGGAGTCTTGGAGCTTCTCTACTATCTCATTGCTGAGACCTGATACTTTGGTATAGTCGAAATCTACAGGTATTTTGACTTTGAGTCTCTCATGCATTTTGTCTATTTGGTCTTGTTGTTTCTCTATATATCGGCTATATTTTGCCTCTATGAGTATCTGCTCTATCACCTCATCGCTATATTGTGCAAACTCTGGGAGGAGGGTGATGAGCTTCTCTCGATCAAACTCTCCTCTACCGAGGATATCTATCCAGTAAGTTTTATCATTGATCTTCATTTCACCGATAGACTCAAGGCTCTGGAGGAACTCTTTGGTTGGAGTAGCGTAGTTCTCTTTGAGAAAGCTGAGAGCTTCTTGGATATCTCTTTTTTTCTTCTCTGCTTTTCGAGAGTACTCTGCATCGAGTAGACCTAGTATCTCACCATAATGTGAGAGTCGCATGTCAGCGTTGTCTTCTCGTAGGAGCAAACGATACTCCGCTCTACTCGTAAACATACGGTATGGCTCTTTCGTGCCTTTGGTGACGAGATCATCTATGAGTACACCGATATATGCTTCATCTCTACCGAGGATAAATGGCTCTTTGCCTTGGAGTGATAATGCTGCATTGATACCTGCCATCATCCCTTGGGCTGCTGCCTCTTCATACCCTGTCGTACCATTGATCTGCCCTGCACAGTAGAGTCCTGCTATCTTCTTGGTCTCTAGGGTATGTTTGAGGTCTGTGGGTTGGATATAGTCATACTCTATCGCATAGCCATAGCGTACGATCTTGGCATTTTCCATCCCTACAACAGAGCGGATCATCTCTAGCTGTACATCAGTAGGGAGCGAAGTACTCATACCATTGATATAATACTCTGTAGCCTCCATAGTCTGTGGTTCGACAAATATTTGGTGTCGTGGTCTCTCTCGAAAGCGATTGATCTTATCCTCTATACTTGGACAGTACCTCGGTCCTACGCCCTCTATCTGACCAGAGAAGAGTGGAGCTCTATAGAAGTTACTCTCTATAATCGTGTGTGTTATCTCATTGGTATAAGCAACATGGCAAGGGAGTTGCTCAGGGTCAAATGTGGCTCTATCAGTACGGAAAGAGAATGGCTGAGCAGGTCTATCACCATCTTGGCTCTCCATCACAGAGAAGTCTATACTCTTACCATCTATCCTCGCACAAGTACCTGTCTTGAGTCTACCGATATTGAGTCCTAACTCTCGTAGATAGGTGGCTAACCCTATCGAAGCAAACTCCCCTTGTCGTCCCGCTTTTTGCTGTTTGTTACCTATATGTATCGTACCATCGAGAAATGTCCCTGCCGTGATGATAACTTTGGGTGCAAGGTAGCGATTGCCTAGCTGTGTCTCTACCCCTTTGACGGTAGCATCTTCGACGATAAGCCCCTCTACTATCTCTTGTTTGACATCGAGATTGTCAGTGTTGAGCAGAACATCTCTCATATAGAGACGGTATCTATCCATATCTATCTGTGCTCGTGAGCCTCGTACAGCTGGACCTTTGGAAGCGTTGAGTATGCGAAACTGTAGACCTGTAGCATCTGTAGCAAGCCCCATCTCCCCACCGAGTGCATCTATCTCTTTGACGAGGTGTCCTTTGGCGAGTCCACCTATAGCAGGGTTACAACTCGATGCCCCTATCTGCTCTACGAGTATAGTGACAAGAAGTGTCTTGATACCCATCCTAGCACTTGCCAAAGATGCCTCTATACCTGCATGTCCACCACCGATGACAATCACATCATAATTCATATATTTATCCTCTTGATCTTAATTGATGCTATTATAACAAAAAGAGTAGTCATGTATCTTGCTCTTTGTGTGAGAGATATCGATAGAGTAGGAGGTAGAGAACGATAAAAAGAAGCGTCGTTTTGAAGTTGGCAGTAGAGTTGTTAGCATAGAGTGTAGGCAGGAGTATGAAAGGTGCAGTAGCAGTGGCTATCAATAGCGATGTGAGAGGGTTATTGTGGGTGATATGTTTATAGATGAGCATATGGATATGTTTGGAGTCTGGTTTGAGTGGGGAGTGACCTGTGAGAAGTTTGCGTATAATAGAAAAGAGGACTTCCCATACAGGATATATCAAGACAGTTAGCACAAACCAAGGGCTCACTCTCTCATGATGTCCTGCCAAAAATATCCCTACCGTAGCTACGATAAACCCCAAAAGATACGCACCACCATCTCCCAAAAATATATACCCTCTAGGAAGGTTGAAGAGTAAAAATGCAAGAAGAGCAAAGAGAGTGATAACAATAATGGAGATGATTTGCGTATCTCCAAAACGATAGGCTTCGATACCAAAAGCTAAAAGCATGAGCAGTGATATCATAGCTGCTAATCCATGAAAACCATCTATGATATTGATAGCATTCATCATCCCCATAATAGCAAATATACTAAAAATCACACCTATATCAAAACTCATTGAAAAGTCAAACCCTAGGTAAGTGATCACTATATCCATAAGGGCTACGGCTGAAGATGCAGCGATAAATTGTAGAAAGAGACGCATTTTTGGTTCGATAGAGTGGTGAAAATCTTCAAAAATACCACTCAAAAATGCCAGAGAAAAGGGAACGAGTAGTTTCCAGCTTAGCGGTGTCAGTAGCAAAAAAAGCATAGCAAATATGATGCCGATCCCACCTGCTCTCGGTGTCGAATATTGATGAAAATTTTGAGGTTTTTTCTCTGTATGCAAATCGATAAAAAAGTTATATTTATGAGAGATTCGAATAACCATATACTGTATCAAAGCAGAAGTGACAAACGAGCCTAGGGCAATCGACCACAAATCACCCATCTTATGACTCCTCGCTTTTTAGAGGAGATTTTATCATAATAGGCTTCAAATTTATTACATATTTGCTATTATTGCATGAATTTATTTGAAGGTTTATTATGACAGTGACTCGTTTTGCTCCATCCCCTACAGGCTACCTCCATATAGGTGGGCTTCGTACAGCACTCTTTTCGTGGCTAACCGCCAAGCACAATAGAGGGAAATTTCTTTTGCGTATAGAGGATACTGATCTCTCTAGAAACTCTGATGAGGCACTCAGTGCTATCATACAAGCTTTTGATTGGGTAGGATTGGATTATGATGGGGAGGCGATATATCAATCACAGAGATTTGATATCTATACCAAATATATAGAGCAACTTCTCGATGAGAAAAAAGCCTACAAGTGCTATATGACCAAAGAAGAGCTCAATACCTTGAGAGAAGAGCAGATGGCTCGTAAAGAACGCACGAGATACGATGGACGCTATCGTGACTTTGATGGGATACCTCCAGAGGGGGTAGAGCCAGTCATCCGTATCAAAGCACCTCTTGAGGGAGATATATCTTTTGAGGATGGAGTCAAGGGTACGATCACTATCGCAGCCGATGAGGTAGATGACTTCATCATCGCTCGTAGTGATGGGACACCTACTTACAATTTTGTTGTGGCGATAGATGATGCACTTATGGGTTTGACAGATGTCATCCGTGGAGATGATCACCTCTACAATACTCCCAAACAGATAGTAGTCTATGATGCTTTGGGCTTTTCTCTTCCGAAATTTTATCATGTTGCGATGATCAATAATGAACAAGGCAAAAAGCTCTCCAAAAGAGATGGTGCTATGGATGTGATGGAGTATCAAAAGCTTGGTTTCCTCCCCGAGGCACTACTCAACTTTTTGGTACGATTGGGCTGGAGTCATGGAGATCAAGAGATATTCTCTATAGAAGAGATGATAGAACTTTTCGATCCAAAAGATATGAATAAAAGTGCTTCAAGCTATAACTTAGAGAAGCTTCTATGGCTCAATGCACACTATATCAAAAATATGCCAAACAGCAAACTCGCTGAGATACTCAAAGGCTACGGTGTAGATATAGGTGGACACGATAGAGTAGAGCTACTCCTAGATGCGACAAAAGAGCGAGGCAAGACACTCGTGGAGTTGGCAGGGCAGATAGAGCTGATCCTCCAAGCACCTCAATCATATGATGCCAAAGCATCCAAAAAAGCATTCAAAGGTGCAGCAGATACTATCTTGCAAAACTTCTCTAGCACTTTAAATGCGTGGAGTGCACAGTTGCATCTCCCTGTGGATTATCATGCAGTTTTAGAGCAGTTTGTAGCGGATCAAGAGATAGGATTTGGCAAGATAGCACAGCCACTCCGTGTGGCTCTTCTAGGGTCTATGACAGGTTCTGGTTTGGATGAGATTATGGCTATATTGGGGAGAGATGAAGTGATAAAACGGATCAATAAAGCAGTTGAGTTTATCACCTCTAACAAAGAAGGAGCATAGCATGGGACTCAAGGCAGACAAATGGATACGAGAGAAATCCCTCAACGAGGGGATGATAACCCCTTTTTGTGAAGGCTTGATAGGTGAAGGTGTTGTGAGCTATGGTCTCAGCTCATATGGATATGATATCAGAGTCTCTGATGAGTTCAAGATATTTACCAACATCAATGCAGAAGTGGTAGACCCAAAAGATTTCAACCAAAACAATGTCGTGGATTTCAAAGGGGATATATGTATCGTTCCACCCAACTCCTTCGCACTTGCACGGACGATAGAGTATTTCAAAATGCCTCGTGATACACTTGCGATATGCTTGGGCAAGAGTACCTATGCTCGTTGTGGTATTATCGTCAATGTGACACCGTTTGAGCCAGGGTTTGAGGGGCATATCACTATAGAGATCTCCAACACTACACCCCTACCAGCCAAAATATATGCCAACGAAGGGATAGCTCAAGTCCTCTTTTTGGAGGGTGACGAGCAGTGTGAAACGACATATAGCGACAGAAAAGGCAAATACCAAAGCCAAACAGGTATTACACTCCCAAGGATATTGAGGAACCTCCCAAAAACAATTCTACCCACCTAACTTGCCCTTTTGCTCCTAGTTGGATTCTCTCAATCGTCGCATAGAATCACTATGCTCCTCATGAGACAATCCAACTAGAAACAAAATTCCTTCGTCATCTTGGTAGAATTGTTCTTGTGAAGTTCCTGAAGTCTCAAGCGTAGTGATAAGTAGGATGGATGTAATCCACCACTACTTAGGTTAAATCACTGCAGTAATAGTTTTCGTAATCACAAAACCGCCTATCACAAGCCAAACAAACATCAATCCAGCCGTATAGACAGGAGCGAGTCCTAAGCCCTTGAATTTGGCAAATCGTGTACCCATACCTAGGGCAGTCATCGCCATAGTGAGTAGGAATGTATCTATCTCATTGATCACATCCACTATATTTTGTGGGATGAGGTGGAATGAATTGAATATCGCTACACCGATGAAGTAGACAGCAAACCAAGGGATCACAAGCTTGACAGCCGCACTACTTCCACCCTCTTTTTTGGCACTATAACTCAGATAGAGACCAAGCACTATCAACATAGGAGCGATCATAATGACTCTTGTCATCTTGACTATGACGGCATTGTTTGCCATCATTTCAGGAGCATGTGGGATAGAAGATGGCACAGCTACGACTTGAGCGACTTCATGGATAGTACCACCGACATAGATACCAAACTGCTCAGGAGTCATATGCAAAAATCCAGTCGCAGGCTCTATAATAGCACTGTAGAGTAGAGGGTAGAGAAACATAGATATTGTTCCGAAGAGTACCACCATCGATACAGCTATAGCTGTTTTATGCCCCTCTGCTTTGAGTACAGGCTCTGTAGCAAGTACAGCAGCAGCTCCACATACAGAAGCCCCTGATGCTGTGAGCATAGAAGTGTCTCTCTCCATTTTGAAGACTTTGACACCAAGCCAACTACCGAGTATAAATGTTGTAGAGAGCATGATCAAAGAGACCAAAAAGCCCTCTAATCCCACTGCCATAATCTGCTGAAATGTAATCCTAAAACCATATATCACGATAGCAAATCGCAATATCTTTTTGCCAGAGAATGTAATACCACTCTCCCACTCGCTAGGGATATGATTGTGGAGTGTATTGGCATAGAAGATACCCATAACGATACCAATAACAAGAGGAGAGAGTCCCAACACCTTGACAGGTCCTAGACCTGCGATATAAGAAGCAGCTATTGCAAAGATTGCAACAAATAAGATACCATTGATAGTACCCTTACGATTTTGTTCTGAAAAAGCCATTTTTTTCCTTATGTTCAATTTTTTTTATATTTATTTGATAATTATACTATATTTTTGATACAATAAGCAAATCAAAAAAACAGAAGTAGATTATCAAAAATTTGAATATTAAGTGAGTCTCTATGAATTTAACACTTCGCCAAATGGAAATATTTCTCAATGTAGTCGAATCAGGTCATTTAACCAATGTTGCCAAAGAGATGAAATTGAGTCAATCTGCTGTATCTATGTCGATAAAAGAGATGGAGAACATATTAGGAAGACCTATCTTTGACCGCATCAACAAAAGGTTGATACTCAATGAAGTAGGAAGAGCATTTCACAAAGAGATCACACCTCTTTTTAAAAAGCTTTCTGATATCGAGTATGAGTTTAAAAACTCTCTCAATAAAGGCACTATTCGCGTAGGAGCAAGTACCACTATCGTAGACTACCTCATGCCCACTATTATCTGTAAATACATGAACAACTACTCAGATGTCAAAATATCACTCAAAGAGGGAAATAGCACAGAGATAGCAGATATGATAAAAGAGGGGAGTATAGATATAGGCTTCGTTGAAGGTATGGTATCGCAGAGTGAAATCATATCAGAGAAGATAGGAGTAGATGAGTTGATCGTCGTTACCGCAGATAAATCTCTCGATAAGATTTATTATATAGATGAGTTGGCACAGAAGAGGTGGGTACTCAGAGAAGAGGGGAGTGGGACGAGAGAAGTATTTTTAGACTACATCAAAGAGAAAGTCGATAGTCTCAATATCTTTTTGGAGTTGGGGCATACGGAGTCTATCAAAAGTATTTTGGTCAACAATAGTTGCTTCACCTGTATCTCTAAAATATCTGTACAAGATGAGATTTTAGAGGAGCGACTGCATCAAGTAAAGTTACATAATTTTGAGTGCAATAGAGATTTGTTGATGATATATCATAAAGACAAATACCATAGTGGGCTATTTGAAAAGTTTGCATATTTTTCAAAAACTATGATGTCGCAGATGCTTAATTCTCGTTCAGTATAGGAGAAAAAATTATAATTTTTAGTTAAAATATTCTTTATCTGTATATTATGATTAATTGTGTAAAATAGGTAAAATTATAAGCAAGGATAGTACAATATAAGACTCCTCTCGCATCATAAATTATTTTTTGATATCCCAATACTCACTCAATGCTACAGAGCAGTTGCTGAGGATATCAGGTTTTGCTATCTTGAGGGAAAGTTGTGTGATTTGCGGATACTTTTGAGTAATCTTCTCTTTGAGATCGAGCAGAGCCTCTTCAAGAAGCTCATATTTACACTGCTTTATCTCTTGCTCTATCACTGTTACTAAGTCGGCATAGTTGACAAAACTCTTACCATCATAGGAGTATACGGCTTCGAGGTCGAGGATGATTTGCTGTTTTTCAATGCGTTCAAAGTCAAGAAGACCGATAATAGTATCTATCTTGAGTGACTCTATATGTATCTTCACGCGACGCGACTCTCTTCTCTTTTGAAGAGTCTGACTATATTTGGGATATGTTTATAAAAGATGATGATGCAGATGACCCATACAGGAGAGTGTGAATCTATCTCGGGAACATTCGGATAGATGAGATAACTAGCGATCATCAAAGCTATAAGAGCCAAGAGTGAGGAGAGCGAAGATATCTTAAGCAATTTACTTGCAATAGCCCACACGATGAGTGCTGCTCCTGTAGCCATAGGCATCATCACTGCCAATACACCCAAGCCAGTGGCGACACCTTTGCCTCCCTCAAATAGTAAAAATGCAGAGAAGCAGTGCCCTACGACAGCCAAGACAGCTATAGTCCACAAAACACTCTGGCTTGCATCAAGATAGAGAGCGATGAGTAGCATAGCTACACCCTTAAAAGCATCCAAGAAGAGTGTCACAGCCCCTAGCCTCTTTGCCAAAGCGGAGTCTCGTTCTTTTACAACTCGCAATACATTGGTAGCACCTATATTTCCGCTCCCCTCTTGTTGGATATCTACACCTGCAAACTGCTTGGCCAAGAGTAAACCAAAAGGTATACTAGCGATGAGGTAAGTGGTGAGATAGAGCGTTATGTTTTGATTGAAAAAATCCATAGTTTCATCCATTCTATTAAAGTTATGCAATTTTAACCGAATTTAGATAAAATAACCATATTTAGATAAATTGAGGTATCCATGAATAGAGATTATAGAGCAGAGATAGAGAGAATGAAGCGTGAATTGCCTGTAACAGTAGTGGCACACTTCTATCAGCGTGATGAAGTTTTTGAGATGGCAGATATCACGGGTGATAGTCTTGAACTTGCCCGAAAGTGTAAAGCTGACCCAAATCCTTGGGTTCTGTTTTGTGGTGTAGGCTTCATGGGGCAGAGTGTCAAAGTGATAGCACCCCACAAACGAGTCTTGATGCCCAAAATCGCATGCTGTGCGATGGCGAGGATGATAGATGGGAGCTACTTTGATGAGAGTGTCAACTACATGGTAGAGCGAGGTGTCCCCAAAGAGGATATCCTCCCTATCACATATATCAACTCAGATGTTACCGTCAAAGCGAAAGTAGGCGAGATGGATGGTATGGTTTGTACTAGCTCTAATGCTTTTAAGATTATAGAAAAAGGGCTAGAGAGTGGCAAAAAGATACTCTTTGTGCCAGATAGATGTTTGGGACAAAACTTTGCCAATTTTATGGGATTGAAATCTTGTATCATAGGTGAGGGCGAGTGTGATCCAAAAGAGGCAGATGTGATCTGTTTCAATGGTTTTTGCTCTGTTCACCAGCTCTTTACACTCGATGATATAGAGTTTTATCGTGAAAAATATCCAGATATTTTGATTGCTGTACATCCTGAGTGTGATCCCAAGATAGTAGACGCTGCAGACTTCTCGGGATCAACTTCACAGCTCATCAAGTATGTGGGTGAGCTACCATTAGAGCAGAAAGTAGCTGTAGGGACAGAGTACAACTTAGTCAACCGCATGAGAAAGGAGAATACCTTCGTCCTCTCGTCTACCAAACCAGAGTGTCCTACTATGAATGAGACGACACTAGAAGATCTCTATCTTACTCTCAAATCGATAGAAGATGCACAACCGATAAATGAGATAGTAGTAGATGAAGATACTAGGAAGTGGGCAAATATCGCTTTAGAGAGAATGCTCGCTATAACCTAATAAGCTCTATTGTCATCCTATCTTGTGCCACTCCCAATCTCTCCAAGAGCCCAAATCTGTGGACTTT
>CBEUND010000063.1:0-12513 GCA_965544395.1 uncultured bacterium
GATAAAGCATTTAGAGGTGAGTTGTAACGATACACTATCAGCTTAGTTATGATATAGTATTTCATGAGAGTTATCTCCTTGGGGTAGCCTAAATTTACCAAAAGAGTCAAAATGATATTGAAATTGATTATATTTGCTATGATAAGTCTACTGATCTATAAAATCTTAGGTGGGAGAGTTCCGACACTTAGTCGCACCAAAAAAGAGAAAGTCTCCAATAGAGACGATAAAAATCAGATAGAAGAGGAGACCTTGGTAGAGTGTAGTGAGTGTGGCACTTATGTCACCTACAAAGAGAGTATCACCGTCAAAGGCAAGATCTACTGCTCTGTTGAGTGTGCAAAGCTATAAACAACTCTACCGAGCTATCACTCTCGTATCTCTATCCCCTCTTTACGGACACGGATTGTCTCGTATTTGTTGTATAAGACACTCGAACCCTCTTGGACTTTGACAAACTTTCGTTTGGTGTAGTCTACCTCATACTCTCCTGCATTTTTGACAGAAAAATCGACACAGAGTTTCGCAGCTGCTGTTATCACACTCGATGGCAAGTTTTGTTTATCTGTACGAATGATAACATGACTTGATCGTACATCTCTTATATGCATCCATATATCATTGGCTTTTGCCAAGGCTAAGAGCTTTTGGTTTTCGGTACTATTACGACCGACAAAGACTTTGTAATCCTCTATCCAAAAGAGTTCTCCCTCTTTGAGTTTCTCTTTTTTGCGTTGGGATTTAGCCCTTTTGGGGACGAGTAGCTCTAGCTCATATGGCTCTTTTGCTCTCTTGAGTGCAAAGAGTATATTTTCATAAAAAAGCTGTTTACTCTCAAGATTTTCTCTCTCTATATGGATATTTCTTGCTTTGCTCTTGGCTCGTTTGGACAAATTGAAAAAGTAGTCACTAAGGCGGTTGACTTTGATATTTTTGGGCAATGAGATAGTGCAAGGAGCTCCTGCAAAATCATAGCATTGGAGTCTCTTGTCATAGGGTTTTATCTGATAGAGATTTGCAAGTATGAGATTGCCATACTCTTTGTACTGCTTTTCTTGTTGTGACAAGCTCTCTTCATCGGGAAGTTTAGCGAGAGATTGTGCGAGCTTTTTTCTTTTTTTGGTGACAGAGAGGATCTTCTGCTCTCGCATCTGTTTGATCTTTTTTGCTGCTATATCGTGGTATATCTCCTCTAAGTAGGCATCGACATCCTCTAGTGTGCCACTTGGCTCTCTCCGTGCAAAAGCAGGAATATCCAAGAGTTCTACACCAGGGCGGATGACACGAAAAGAGCTTTGAGCATCTATATGACGCAGTGCTTCGAGCACTCTATTGTCTTCATCTATCAAGAGAGCGTTGGTGTTTTTCCCTGTAAACTCAAACTGTAGATAGATGAGTTTGTCTTTGTAGCTGCTTTTGGGTGCCAATTGAAATCGCAAGACTCTATCCTCTCCCAAGAGTTCTACTCGCACTACTCTACTCGTGGAGACTAATGAGTGCAAGAGTATATCAAAGGGTGCATTATAGCCTTGGAGTGGTCGTTGTGAGGGTGCTTTGTAGATGAGGCTATGCCCTCTAGTCATGTTGAAAAAGTAGCTTCTATCCCTATCCAATACTAGCTCTATCGTATTGTTCTCTATGCGTCTTGCACGAGAGATGAAGGTAAAATCACTCAAGTGATCTGCTATAGCTCGAAGTTGGTAGAGTTTCATCGGTTGTAACCTTTTTGTATAATTGCCTCTTATTTTATCTAAATTGCTGTTAGTCTACACCCAACCATCTCCCAACCCCAAAAGATAATTATCACTTTGCGTACCTTGAGACTTTGCGTAATGTAGTGTTGTACTATCTCATCTCTCTCATACTCTATGAGCTGATCTGTGGCTTCTTGGGTGAGTGCTTCTATCTTCTCCTCTGAGGGCGTATCGCTTCTCTTGATATATTTGAACTCTACTAGTCCTATATACTCCACAAAAGGGTTGAGAGGTTTGAGAAATATATCACAAAAGCCCATATTCATCTCTGCTTCACTCTTGATGACATAGTATGGGGTGAGTGAGAGGTAAGCTAAATACATAGATTTGATACTCGCTTCATTGTAGATATAGTCTCGTATACCTGTACTCTCTTTTATCAAATTGGCTAAATAACGAAAGACCTCTATCTCTCCATCAAGTGCAAACTTTTTGAACTCTCTCTCTAGCTGACTGATATCTATCTCAAATATACTCTCTATCTCTAGGGCATCTTTGAGGAAATCTATATCTATCCTCTTGACTGTCTCATTGGGTATTTTGAGAGTTAGATTGAGTCTCCTATCTTTGATCGTGACAAGCCCTAGATAGAACATAAAGGATTTGAAGTTATTCTCTTTGTTTACATCCAAAGCACTGAAATCTTGGACTAGATTGCTCAAAGAGATACTCTCTCCCCCTATGAGTGTTTGTAGTGCTGTGAAGTTACCATTGAGTTTTTTGTTGGTGTAGATGATGCTTTTGAGTTTGGAGTAGTCACTGCGTACATTGATATCTATCATCTCTCTAGGTAGGGTATTGCTGATCCTATATTTGTTGATAAAGTAGAGTATCATGTCTGTATTATATATATGCTCATCACTATCTTCACTAAATGTATAGTTGTCGTACCACTCTTGGAGTATCGTTGTATCCACCTCTTTGTCTATCTCATAGTGTCGCAACATCTCTTCTAGCTCAGCACTATTGATGCCTATGAGATTGTTGAACTCTTTGTGTAGAGAGATATTGTCTCCTATGTTAAATCCGCTGGTCACATCATACATCGTCATAGGAGTGACCCCTGTGATAAACATCCGTCTGATAGGAGCATTATTGCCCGAGGCTCCTGCTTTGAGTACGGTAAAGAACTGTTTGAATGATGCTGTCTTTTGTGATACGATATTGAGGTACTCATTTTGGCTATTGAGTAGAAGTTTGTTGGCGAAGTTGTCATATTCATCTATGAGTAGGTAGAGTTTGAGCTTGTTTTGTTGGATATAGTCAAATATATCTCTAAGCATAGATATAGGGCTACTGTTTCCAAATATGATATCCAAACTATATCTCTCTACAAAGCTTTTGAGGGTGAGTTGCAGATCGTATCTGAAGCTCTCCTCAACATTAGAGATATCAATAGCACTAAAATCAAAGCGAAGCACCATATAGCTACTCGCCTCTTGACTCTTGTGTTTTATGATATAAGTATCTTTGAAGAGGGTATCAAACTCATCTTTGTAGTGTATATCGTAGTAAGCCTCTAGTATCGCTATGAGTAGGGATTTGCCAAATCTCCTAGGGCGTAAAAAGAGTATAAACCTACCATACAATTCTAACTTTTTTATATAGTCTGTCTTATCTACAAAGTAATAATCTTCACTCCTTAATAGTACAAAGTCACTTATGCCGTAGGGGATTTTTTTCATAGTGCTACTCTTTTTTGGATTGATTATAGCATGCATTGTCTTTGTTTATTTCCTTGGGCTAGCCTAAGCACCATCAAGGTATAATACTTTAAATTAACAAAGAGAGATAGTTATGAAATTTTTAGTTACTGGTGGAGCGGGGTTTATCGGTTCTGCTGTTATTCGTCACCTCATCAATGATACACAACACTCTGTGGTCAATGTGGACAAATTGACTTATGCAGGCAATCTCCACTCGCTAGAGAGTATCAGTGACTCTGATAGATATGCCTTTGAGCATGTGGATATCTGTGATGCAGAGCAGATCAGGCGAGTCTATGCAGAGCATCAGCCCGATATCGTGATGCACCTTGCAGCCGAATCCCATGTAGACCGCTCTATAGATGGACCTGGTGAATTTATGCAAACCAACATCATCGGTACATATGTATTGCTTGAAGAGGCACGAAGCTACTGGATGGGGATGGATGAGGAGAAAAAGGGTGCATTTCGATTGCATCACATCTCTACTGATGAGGTCTATGGTGATCTTGAGGGGACAGATGATCTCTTCACAGAGACAACCCCTTATGCTCCTAGCTCTCCATACTCTGCATCCAAGGCGAGTTCGGATCATCTCGTGAGAGCATGGCAGAGGACTTATGGATTGCCGACGCTTGTCACTAACTGCTCCAACAACTATGGACCATACCACTTCCCTGAAAAGCTCATCCCACTGGTGATACTCAATGCACTAGAGGGGAAACCTCTCCCCGTCTATGGCAAAGGAGATCAGATACGAGACTGGCTCTTTGTCGAAGATCATGCTAGAGCTTTGGTCATCGTAGCGACACGAGGAGAGATAGCTCAGACTTATAATATCGGTGGACACAATGAGAAACAAAATATAGAAGTAGTAGAGACTATCTGTAGTATACTCGACCGCAAAGTCCCCAAAGAGACTCCCTACAAAGAGCAGATATCGTTCGTGACCGATAGACCAGGGCATGATGTCCGATATGCTATAGATGCCTCTAAGATAGCTAGAGAGCTTGGCTGGGAGCCACGAGAGACCTTCCAAACGGGACTAGAGAAGACAGTGCAGTGGTATCTTGACAATGAGCCGTGGTGGAGTGCTGTGCAAGATGGCTCTTACCAAAGAGAGCGACTAGGGATAGGGTCATGAAAGGTATCATATTAGCAGGTGGTTCAGGGACACGACTCTACCCCATCACCAAAGGCGTAAGCAAACAGCTCGTCCCTATCTATGACAAACCGATGATCTACTACCCACTCTCTGTATTGATGCTCGCAGGCATTACTGAAGTGTTGATCATCTCTACACCTGATGACCTTCCTCGTTTTGAAAAGTTGCTCGGAAGTGGTGCGGATATCGGTATGCAGTTTAGCTATGTGGCGCAACCCTCTCCTGATGGATTGGCTCAAGCCTTTATACTCGGTGAAGAGTTTATAGGGGATGATGATGTAGCTCTCATACTAGGAGATAATATCTTCTATGGTCAAGGATTGACCAAGTTTCTCGCCTCTTCAGTCCAGAGTGCAAGCATCGAAAACAGAGCGACAGTATTTGGCTACTATGTCTCAGATCCAGAGCGATATGGTGTCGCTGGTTTTGATGCTGATGGTGTGGTGACAAGTCTCGAAGAGAAGCCAAAAGAGCCCAAGTCCAACTATGCAGTAGTAGGGCTCTACTTCTACCCCAATGATGTCATCACTAAAGCTAAAGAGGTCAAGCCAAGCCAAAGAGGTGAGCTAGAGATAACGACCCTCAACCAAGCGTACCTCGATGAGCAACGACTCAAAGTAGAGCTATTGGGGCGAGGATATGCATGGCTTGACACAGGTACGCATGAGAGTTTGCTTGAAGCTTCTATGTTTATACAAACGATAGAGAAGCGACAGAGTCTCAAAGTCGCATGCATAGAGGAGATAGCCTATGAGATGGGTTATATCACGAGAGAACAACTCATAGAGTTGGCACAACCACTCAAAAAAAATCAGTATGGACAGTATCTTCTCAGAAGAGCCCAAGAGGGTAGAGTGGTACGATAATTTGGAAAAGGATCAAGAGAGATGAAGTTTGAACGAACCGCTATAGAAGATGTCGTCATCATAGAACCCAAGGTACATGGTGATGAGAGAGGGTATTTTGTAGAGACTTTTCGCCAAGATAAGCTAGAAGAGTTTTTGGGGTTTGCTGTGAAGTTTTGTCAAGACAACGAATCCAAAAGCTCCAGAGGAGTATTGCGAGGACTACACTATCAGCTTGCTCCCGCAGCACAAACCAAACTCGTCCGTGTCATCCAAGGACGCGTGCTTGATGTCGCTGTAGATATCCGTAGAGGGAGTCCTACTTTTGGGCAGCATGTCTGCGTAGAGCTGAGTAGCGAAAACAAAAAGCAACTTTTTGTCCCACGAGGATTTGCCCATGCATTTGTAGTGTTAGAAGATGATACTATCTTCGCGTACAAGGTGGACAACTACTACTCTCCTCAAAACGATAGAGGTGTTGCTTTTGATGACCCTGCTATTGGTATAGAGTGGACGATAGACAAAGCATTGCTCAAACTCTCTGACAAAGATACCAAACAACCTCTGCTCAAAGATGCAGATACTTTTACCTATGGGGAGAATCTTTATGAGTAATATACTTATCACCGGAGCCAATGGGCAGATAGGTTCTGAGCTTCGAGAGCTTGTCGAGAGAGGAGCTTGGAAGCACCATCAAACACAATGCCATTTCGCCGATAGAGAGACACTTGATATTACCGACAAAAGTGCTATAGAGGATTTTGTGGTAAAGAACAATATAGATATTATCATCAATGCTGCTGCCTATACTGCTGTGGACAAAGCAGAGAGTGAGCCTGATTTGGCATATGCAGTCAACCATCTTGCAGTAAAGAGTTTGGCTGAAATCTCCAAAAAACATGCCGTAGAGTTGATCCATATCTCTACAGATTATATCTTTGATGGCAAACAGCATACACCCTATAGAGAGGATGATACTCCAAGCCCACAAGGGGTCTATAGTAGATCCAAGTGGTTGGGTGAAGAGGAGATCAAAAAGATAGCACCACCATCTGCACTCATCATCCGTACATCATGGGTTTATAGCAAATATGGTCACAACTTTGTCAAGACTATGCTCAGACTATCCAAAGAGCAATCCTCTGTTGGGGTCGTCTATGATCAGTTGGGTACACCTACTTATGGAGAAGATATAGCAAAAGCAATACTCCATATCATCGACTATCGAGCTGAGCATCCAGAGTCCAAAAAATCTTCGGTAGAGATTTATCACTATAGTAATGAGGGGGCTTGCTCTTGGTATGACTATGCTCAAGCGATATTTGATCTCACAAAGAGTCAATGTCTCGTCAAACCTATAGATACCCAAAGCTACCCAACCGCTACCAAGCGACCACCCTACAGTCTCCTCAACAAAGAGAAGATCAAGAGAGACTTTGGTATCGAGATACCCTTTTGGAGAGATAGACTCAAAAGCTACCTCCAAGAGGAGGAGCGACAACTCCCAAGGATATCAGTCATAGGTTCAGGATTTATCGCCAAAGGTTTGATTAATCTCCTCCGTACACATTTTGATTATAAACTCTCATATATTCTTACAAGGACAGATATCACCCAAAGAGAGGATTTCCCTCTTATTGAGTATTTGACAAATGATTTGGAAGATTTGATCCAAAACTCTGACCTTATCGTAGAGTGTAGTGGGGATGCACTCTATGCTACAGAGACTATCAGTGAGATACTCAAAGCAAAAATTCCTGTCGTGACAATGAATTCAGAGTTTCATATCACTACAGGCTCTTACTTTGTAAATAAAGGTATAGTCACAGAGGCAGAGGGAGATCAACCAGGAGTTCTCGCTATACTGCATGAAGAGGCAGTCGCTATGGGCTTCAAACCAGTGCTTTATGCCAATATCAAAGGCTTTCTCAACCATAATCCAACGAGAGAAGATATGGAGTATTGGGGTGGTAGATCAAACCTCAGTCTCGATATGGTGACTTCATTTACCGATGGAACCAAAGTGCAGATAGAGCAAGTACTCGTAGCCAATGGCTTCAAGATAGATATCATCCAAGAGGGGTTAGTGCGATTAGAAAATGATGATATGCTCGAAGGGGGAACTATCCTCGCCGAAAAAGCCAAAGCCAAAGGGCTTGGAGCTGTGAGTGACTATCTCCTCTCCTCGAAATTGCCTGCTGGTGTATTCCTACTCGCAGAGCATGACAAGGTGCAAGAAGCAGCACTCAAATACTATAAACTAGGTGATGGTCCTTACTATGTTTTGGAGCGAACTTATCACATTTGTCACTTGGAGATTGTCAAAACTATCAACAGGGTCTTGAGTGGGGGAGGTGTACTCTTGGATAATGGTACAGATCCCAAATATAGTGTTGCTGCTATCGCCAAAAGGGATCTCAAAGCAGGAGAGACGATAAAAAAAGGGATAGGGAGTTTCTCTGTGCGAGGAAGCTCTGTAGAGATAGATAGACACCCCGCTCATGTGCCTATAGGATTGATGGCAAATGTGACCCTCAAAAGAGATATCAAAGCAGGTGATATCGTAGAGTTTGATGATATAGAGATAGAGCAGAGCTTAGCTCTTGATATATGGAAAGAGATGATAGCCTCACGCTAAAGCTACCTAATCTATCACTATTTTTTGCTCTAAGTTTTCCACTCTATCTGTGATGAGGTTGTCAAACTGTGATCTATTGAAGGTGTTTTGTCTCTTTGCCAATCTTGCTGTATTGGTAGAGAGTCTCTCTTCTAATCGTTTGAGATCATATTTGCCATCGAGATACTCTAGTGTCTCTTTGATGCCTATCGCCTTCATCGCATTGGGTTTGCGAGTATACTTCTTCTCCAAATAAGCCACCTCATCTATGAGACCATCTTGCAACATTTTTTTACTTCGTTTGGATATCCGCTCTCGTAGTAGCTCTTTGGGTGTATCTATCTGGTAGATAGCTAGTGGTGTCGTAATGATGGGAGTAGGGGGGTTGTTTTTGAAATATATGGAGGGTATCTCCCCTGTACTCCAAAGTATACTCAACGCTTTTTCTATACGGTAAGTATCATTGGATGCTATATTTTGCATATAGAGGGGATCTCTATGCTCAAGCATCTCATAGATCTCTTGAGATTTTCTCATCGCTTGGGCTATCTTCTCTTTTGTCGTGCTATCAGGTGTGACAAGAGGTGATATCCCACTAATGAGTGATTTGAGATAAAATCCTGTACCACCTACAATGATCAGAGTTTTATCTTGGCTTTGTGCTTGTGCTAAAGCGTCTCTATAGAGTTTTACAAAGAGTGTCACATCGAAAGCATCTTGAGGAGATATCACATCTATACCGTAATGCTCTACTCCACCTCGCTCTTCTATCGTTGGTTTGGCAGAGGCTATATCGATCTCTTTATAAATAGCGAGTGAGTCAAGAGAGAGAATTATAGCATTATACTTTTGGGCGATTTTGACTGCCAACGCACTTTTGCCTGAAGCCGTAGCTCCAATAATTGCTAACTGTTTAGGAGTGTTATTCATACTCAAATGATACCATATTCAATGTGAGTTCAAGAAGATATTGACTAAAAAAAGGGTAAAATATAGAAAATATTAAAGGCTGTTTATGGGGTTACTAGATAAAAACAATAGATATAATGCTGCCAACTTAATATCTTTTGGGAATATTGCAGTGGGTATTGTTGCTATATATTTTATAGTGCAAGGAAACTTTTTTGTCGCTATAGTATTAGCTTGGATTGCTGGAGGCTTGGATATCGCTGATGGTAAAGTCGCTAGAAGATATGGACTCTCTACAGAGTTTGGAGTGCAGTTAGATAGTTTTGCTGATTTTCTCTCTTTTGTGGTGATGCCCTCTTTCTTGCTCTTTTATGCTCTCAAAAGTGCAAGCCAATTATCAAGCACAGGTGAAGCAATTATTGGGGTGTTGTTTATATTTTATATCATTAGTGGATTGAGACGGCTTATAGAGTTTAATCTCAAAGTCGATGTAGGAGAGGTAGAGAAGTATTTTGAGGGAGTGCCTACACCATTGGGTGCGATACTTTTGTGGATTCTCTACCTTCTCTTTAGTTATGGTATTGTGAACAATCCATATATCATTGTCTCGCTTGTAGCAGTGATCGCTTGGGCACTCAATAGCAAGATCAAAATACGACATCCATAGGAGAGTAGAGATGATAACCAAAGAAAAATTACTCGAAAAGTACAATCACTTCTCAGAACTCGTAATGTTCCAACACTCTATCTTTTCGCTTCCATTTATCTTCATAGCTATGCTCGTAGCTGCCAAAGGGTGGTTTGGGTGGTCACTGCTTTTTTTGGGAGCTTTGGCAGCGGTGAGTGCAAGAAACTTCGCTATGGGTGTCAACCGCTACCTCGATAGAGATATAGATGCACTCAACCCTCGAACCAAAGGCAGACCCTCAGTAGATGGGAGAGTGAGTCTCAAACAGATGCAGATATTTATCGCCGTGAATGCTCTGATATTTATCGTAGTAGCATATTTTATCAACACACTCTCACTCATCCTCTCTGTGCCTATACTCTTCATACTTGGTGCGTATACTTATTTCAAGCGATTTAGTGCTGCTGCCCACTTGGTACTGGGTGTGAGTCTAGGATTGGCACCTATTGCAGGGGCTGTGGCTGTATTGGATGCGGTACCGCTCTGGTCACTCTATTTGGGTATTGGTGTGATGTTTTGGGTCGCTGGGTTTGATCTACTCTACTCCTTGCAAGATATAGAGTTTGACAAAGCCAATGGCTTGCACTCTGTCCCCTCCAAACTTGGTGCCAAAAAGACAATGATCCTTGCACGACTCTCACATCTCCTTGCTGTTATCTTTTGGGGGCTTTTTGTCGCTCCATCAGGGGTAGGGAGTTTTGGCACTATGGCAGTACTCATCTCTGCGATGCTACTTATCTATGAGCATATGTTAGTAGCGGATAATTTTGAGAAGATAGACAAAGCATTCTTTACTGTCAATGGCTATCTAGGGTTTATCTTTTTGTTTGTGATCATCGCTGGGATGACATACTAGTGTTAGATTTCCTCCAGAGTGTAGATAAGAGCTGGGAAGAGACGATCGCTACAGCATATGCAAGCCTTTCCCCTACATATCGTGAATACCTTGAGCAAGATAGAGAGTATTTCCCTGACAAATATAACTTCTTGAATGTATTCAAAACGCTGCCTAGAGGAGAGGTGAGATATATCCTCTTTGGGCAAGATCCCTACCCTAGAGAGCAGAGTGCTATAGGGTATGCCTTTATAGATGGCAAAGTGGGTGAACTCTTTAGCGTAAGAGGATTGAGCAAGGAGGTCAACCGTGCTACAAGCTTACGCAACTTCATCAAGATGGCACTTGTAGCGAGAGATGATCTTAGTAGCGAGGATACTTCACAAGAGGCTATCGCCAAGCTAGAGAAAGAGCAACTCATCTCTACTATTACGCAACTCAAAGAGAATTTTGAAAAAAATGGAGTGCTTCTACTCAATACAGCACTCATCTTTAGCTCCAAAGCAGAGAGTAGAAGACATATCAAGGAGTGGCAACCATTTGTAGAGCGACTGCTACGAGAGATGCGAAATGTCAACCCCAAGCTTATACTCTTTGGTGTACATGCAAAAGCCCTCAAAAAGCTTGAAGGAGTAGAAGAGTTTACAGCAATAGAGTTGGAACACCCCTACAATCACACCTTTATATCCAATAAAAATGCTCTAAAAACCTTCGGAGTTATGAATTTACTTGCAAAATAAGTTATTTTACGCTAGAATGCGACTCTTACAAAATATGTGCGCTCATAGCTCAGCTGGATAGAGCATCGGTTTGCGGTACCGAAGGTCTCAGGTTCGAATCCTGATGGGCGTACCATCTATTTCAAATAATTCTCTTTTATATCTCGTACTATTTTAGATATTTCTGTTTTCATAAATGGTTTTCTGATATGAAAATCGTAGAACTCTTTTCTCTCTTCTATGGCAGATGGGTCATTGGTAATAGAGACGATATATATCTTGCCATCACTATATTTCTCTTTCTCTTTCAATAGATGATCAACTACTTCAGAGCCTAGCATATTTGGCATATGATGATCAAGAAACAAGATATCAATATCTTCACCCATGGCATGGATTTTTTCCATCTTCTCCAAAGCGATATCTCCATCCATAGCGACACATATACTATGATTGGGGTCTTTGAGTATTGCTTCCAATATAGATGCATTGAGTTTCACATCATCTGCTATGAGGATATTGACTTGTTCTTTCTCCTCTGGGGCGAGCATGGCTGCTTTTGTCTCTTTTTTGGTGACTGTTTTATCGACAACACCAGATATATACTCCTCATGGATACGCTTCATATTTGTTTTGTTTTGTTCTATGAGTTGCTTGATATTTTCACTGGATACATTTTGGTAGATATAGTCCAACATCGAATCTATACTGCTAATATCATCAATAATACTATTTTGTGTTACTTTACAATTCTCACTTTGGCGTGTTTGTTCGATAGCTCTGTTGAGTTTGGAGTATTGGTGAGGTTGGAATGAGTAGATCAACTGTGTAAAGATAGGAAAAAGCAGCTTGAGCGTCCCGAGAGTATTTGTTGTATATATTTTATTGTTTGCGATAGTTTTGGAGAGACGAATGATACCTATGAGTTCATTATTGTCTACTATGGGGAGGATGACTTGCGACCTCAATTTTACATCATATGGATTATCTATTGCTAGATTATAGTTTTTTTCACTCATGATATGTCTATAGAGTTTCGCCTTGCGTCTACGAAATGCCCCTCCAAGCAAACTATCATCCTCAAGCTCTCTCGTATCTATGGCATAGTCTGCATAAACTCCATAGAGTGATGAGTTTTTAGCATTATGTATCAAAACAGTGATTTTGTCTGATTCGGTAAAGTTTTGCAATATTTGGTAGATTTCACTTTTGTCACTCTCTATAATTGCTTTTGTGAGAGCATCCTTGACATAGGGTAAATCATCTCGGTTCATA
>CBEUND010000064.1:0-11862 GCA_965544395.1 uncultured bacterium
TTAGCCTAACACTCCCCAACCCCATAACAGTCTGTTTTCCTACACCGAGTATCTCACCTAGTTTGAGGAGGCGGTAGCTCGTGGGGTCGAGGTCTGTGAGTCGAAATTCTCCTATCATACCATCTATATTCATACGGCTCTTTTGGCGGTTGCTTTTGCGGATGAGGGTTTTGTGAATGAGTTGTTTGGAGAGGGTTTTGTAGCTAGGGGTATACTCTAGCTTGGCATATGGCTCACCATAGACTAGCTCTCTTTCTCGTTGGTGTATGGAGCGGAGTATATCGGTGAGTTCTATATCATCTCGTAGGAAACGGTTGTTTTTTTTGATGCGTAGAGGAGTGCGTAGCGTCAGGATGACATCTGTAGCAGGAGAGCTGATGTCGAAGTGATGGGGCTGAACCTTATCGAGTGCAAATTTTACTCCATCATAGACTTGACTCCCATTGACCTCTATAGTGAAGTGCTTAAACTTCAGAGTATCTCGTGTCAATCCCACCTCTGTGAGCATCTTGTGTAGTGCACTCATCACATAAGGCAATTTATCGCAACTCTTCTCAAAAAGATAGAGGTCAAAGCTATATGTTCTACTCCCAAGTGCAGTCTCAAAACGATAGCTATGATAACTATTATCTACTTCATAAAAGTCATGATAGAGACAAGTAGTAGAAGCAAAACACCCCTTGCACTCATACGATGGATTGATACAGACGACTTTTTTGAGTGCATACCCAAACGCTCCTCGCAGAGCAGAACCCATAAAATAGGGTGGATTTTGTTCGCTTTTGTGGGTATCGTGGACAATGGCTTTGATATGTTGGTAGTGCATAGAGTTCTCCTTACTCTTCTCTCTTTGCCAAGGGATGTGCCCCTAGGTACTCTCTGAGTTTTTTACTATCTGCTAGTTTGGTATATATCTGTGTACTCACCATCGTGCTATGCCCTAGAAGTTCACTCACATCACTGATCCTTGCACCATTATTGAGAAGATCCGTCGCAAAAGAGTGACGGAGTTGGTGGGGAGTTGCTTTGATGCCTTTGGTTTTAAAGCATTTGCTCATGATATATCGTAGCTGTGCTTGGTTCATCGCAGAGCCACTCTTCTCAAAGAGATAGAGTTTGGGATGGTAGTGATCTCTATAGCTTTCTATAGTAGATGCAACAGCAGGGAGGAGTGGGAGTTGACGCTGATTGCCTCCTTTGCCAAAGATAGTAATCCAGTTCGTTTGTATATCAGTGAGCTTGACACTCGCGAGCTCACTGATACGAAGTCCCAAACTGTAGAGCATCTCGATAATGAGTCGCTCTTGCAGTGTAGCAGTTGTCAATATCTCTTCGATATGTTCTTGTTCTATAGGTTTTGGTAGTGTTTTGGGTGCCTTGATCGCTTCATCAGAGAGGAGTTTGATCTCCATATCTCTCTGTTTCCTTAGATAAGAGACGAAGGAGTGGATAGCACTGAGTTTTTTGGCTATGGTTTTTTTGTGGTTTCGTCTTATTTTGAGTCGAAAGGGAGTGATGTCAAATACCCATCTCGCACCATCCTCAAAAAATTCACTCACTTCTAGTGCTTGACGCAGAGCTATCTCATAGGTAGTGATTGTGGTTTTGGGATAGCCTCTGATATCACGCAGATAGGCTAGAAAGTCGCTCTTTAACTCTTGTGCATATGTGGACACTTGGACTCCTAAGGTAGTGCATATTCGAGCATCTTGGCTCTGAGCTGCTCTTTGGCTTCTGTGGATGAGAGACCCTCTATAGAGAGACTCTGTATATAAAAGTCTATCTTCCCAAAGGGCTTGGGGATGACAAACTTATCCCAACTTTTTAGTTGCCAATAGCGACTCGCTTTATACCCTATGATCATGATCGGTAGATGACCACGAGATGCCAAGGCTATCACACCATCATGGATATGATACCTTGGACCTTTGGGACCATCTGGAGAGAGTTGTATCTCTTGCCCCTCTTTGAGCGATCGAAATGCCTCTAGTAGCACCTTTTTGGCTCCTCGTCTACTCGAACCACGCAGAGAATCGATAGAGAGGTATCGAAGCACTTTAGCAACTATCTCACCATCTTTGTGTTGGGAGATGATAGCAGAAGCTTTGTGGTGAGGATGAATCTCTCTATAGATAGGTATCATGAGCAAGTCAGAGTGCCAACATGCTATGATGTGTTGCTCATCTGTGATAGGTGTGAGGTAGTGAATTTCTCTACGATTTGTAAACCAAAGCAGTTTCATGACGATATAGAGTATCAATGCTACTAAAGGTGTAGCTATCTTATAGAGTCTATTTTTCATAGGGTATCAATATATTGCACATTTTATTGTGAGTATAGGTTTGAGGTTGTACAGATAGATAAGATAGGTGCAATCCGCTACTGCAATGGTAGGATTTCCCCACCCTACCTATTTGGAATATGCTTAAATAGTTCTCAATGAATACCATCAGTTACTTACTGTTTAAGTGTTTTTTGAGTTCATCTATAGATATATTGAGTTCCTTAGCCACATCCTCTGCAGACAGCTTAAACTTCGTTATCATAGTAATAGCTGTATCTATCACTCCATCTATCTTGCCTTGTGTGACTCCCTTGGAAAATCCTCTTTCCATACCTCTCTCCATGCCCTTTTCCATACCTATCTCGTAGCTTGGTAAATCTTCATATTTGATATCTCGTAACATCTCTTCTGCCTCCTTTAATTTCTCTTTGAGGTCTCTATTGGTAGAGAGCGTCTCTAGTATAAGCATATATTTTCCTAGTCTATGCTCATCATCTCTTGTGAGTTCTTTGTCTACGAACTCTATATCTTTGACATTGAGTTGTAGTATATATTTTGCGATATCTTCTGTGATAGTTTTGATAGTCTCTTTAGTTGTGATATCTTTTTTCATACGATTAAATCACCACGCCATCCAAAGCACCACGCGAAGTTTTGGTGATGCGGACATTTACTATTTTGCCTAGTAACTCTTCACTCCCCTCTACAAAAACGAGTTTACCATCATCAGAGCGACCTGCTATGCGTCCATTGGCTTTGAGTTCATCGAAGTAGACTTGGTGGAGAGTATCGAGTTGTTTATCCATGATCTCATCGAGGATCTCTGTATGCCTTGCTTGAAGTCTACTCAAGCGTGCTGAAGCTACAGTAGGATTGACTTGCTCTGTGTAGGTTGCAGCTGGGGTATGAGGTCGTGGTGAATATTTGAATGAAAAGAGTTGATCGAAACGAACCTCTTCGAGTACATCCATCGTATCTTCAAAATCCGCATCACTCTCACCTGGAAAGCCTACTATAATATCTGTAGAGATCGTAGCATGTGGGACAAGCTCTCGTATCTTGGCACAGCGATTGAGAAACCACTCTTTGCTATAGCCTCGCTTCATCGCTTTGAGCAGTGAAGTAGAACCACTCTGTAGGGGTACATGTATCTGCTTGCATATCTTTGGATTGGAGGCGAACTCTTCTAAAAAAGCATCATCCATATGCAAAGGGTGAGGCGAAGTGAAGCGTATCCGCTCTAGTCCATCTATAGCAGAGATTTTTTGTAGTAACTCTACAAAATCACACTGCTCATCACTGCTAAATCGTCGCCCATAATTGTTGACATTTTGTCCTAGGAGCATCACCTCTTTGGCTCCTGTGGAGGCTGCTTTGCTGATCTCTTGCACGATAAGTTCACTCGGGATAGATATCTCATCACCTCTCGTCGCAGGGACGATACAAAAAGAGCAACTCTTGTCACACCCTATAGAGATATTGACCATCGCTTTGAATGGGTTGGTTCTATACTCGGCGAAGTCATAGCTACTCTCATCATAATCAATATCTATCTCTACGGCATGTTTGCTGTTGACTACTTCGTTGATCTTGGAGACATTTCTCGCACCGAGTACGAAGTCCACTATAGGAGCTCTCTTGATGATATCTCTACCTAGATGCGAAGCGGTACAGCCTGTCACGCCTATCTTGGCTCCCTCTTTGCGTCTCTTTTTGAAGACACCTATCTCTGAGAAGAGTTTGGCGACAGGTTTCTCTCGTACAGAGCAAGTGTTGATGATGATGAGGTCTGCATCTTCTACGGTGGAGGTGAGCTGATACGACTCTTTGCTATTGAGCTCAGCTATCATGTGTTCGCTATCTCGGCTATTCATCGCACAGCCAAGCGTTTCTATAAAAAGTTTTTTCATTATTATCAACTTTGTAAGTTTATTTTGGAGTGTAGGTGGAGAGGAGACTACTGTACTATATGCACCTCATAGATATACTCATTGTCATCCAATCCATACTTCACCTCTCGCATATAGACAGAGTACTCTTTTGCTTCAAAATATTCTATGAGTTCAATCATATCTTTGTGTGAATTATCTTTGTCGAAATAGAAGATAGATTTTTTGGATAACTCCTCTTCAACTTTTTTGATATCTATAGTTTTAGGTTTTGCTTTGAGTGTTGTTCTTGCTAGCTTTAATTTCATTGATATTGTCCTTTGATCATTTATTTATTATACTTCATTTTCTGTAAAGCTATGATTAGATATAATATTATTCTCCAAAATAACCCAATCATACTCGCTGGATATACTGTTTTTGTTACTACTCGTAGCTATACTGTGATGAATGAAGGTTATCACAACGCATTATATATAAAGGATCAACAATGGAAAAAATATTAGATATCATTGAAGCAATAGCACATGAAAAGAGTATCTCTGAAGAGAATGCACTTCAAGCCTTTAAAGAAGCTGTGATCAATACAGCAAAGAAGTTATCATCTCAAGAGAGTACATTTGAAGTCATCATCAACATGGATACAAGAGATTATGAAGTCTTTAAAGTCATCACAGTTGTTGCAGATGATGATGCAAAGCTCGAAGAGTTGGCAGATAGTTTTATGCCGATAAGTGAAGCCAAAGAGTACGATCCAGAGATAGAGCTTGGGGATGAACTTCGTTCAAGCTTTGTACTCGAAGATCATGGTCGTACTGCTGCAGCCAATCTCTTCCGTGAGTTGGAGTATCATGTCCAAAGACGCATAGAGCAAGATCTCTTTGAAAAATATAAAGCTATGGTAGGTTCTGTGATGATAGGTACAGTCAATAGAGTCGATGAAGAGGGCAATACTTTCGTAGAGATAGGAGAGCTCAAAGGTATTCTTAGCCAAAGAAATCGGATCAAAGGTGAGAAGTTTAGACGAGGTGATACTATCAAAGCACTCCTTCGATTTGTCAGCGTTGATCCACAATTAGGAATGTTTTTAGAGCTCTCAAGAACTGCACCGAAGTTTTTAGAAGCGTTGATGGCAAGAGAAGTTCCTGAAATTGATGATGGAGTGGTTGAAGTGGTCTCTTCTGCTAGAATCCCTGGGGCTAGAGCCAAAATAGCCCTCAAATGTGATCAGATCAACATAGATCCAATAGGCGCAGCTGTAGGTGTCAAGGGTGTCCGTATCAATGCAGTGAGTGATGAGCTCAATGGTGAAAATATAGATTGTATAGAGTACTCTCCAATTCCAGAGATTTTTATCACAAGAGCATTGAGTCCAGCGATTACGCAAAATATCAAAATAGAAGATAAGAAAAAAGCTATTATCAATATCACAGGTGACCAAAAAGCAAAAGCCATAGGAAAGAGTGGTATTAATATTCGTCTCGCCTCTATGTTGACAGGATATACTATAGAATTAAATGAAGTCGAAGGTGTCTCTGCACGACCGAGTGAGGGAAGTGGACATGACTCCAAAGAGCCAGAGAAGACTACAGATACTACAGCACTTGCAGATCTCTTCAAATAGAGTAGCTTATATAACTTTCTTATCTCTTATCTTGTGAGCATGTAGATATCGCTTCTGCTCCCAATGCAGTAGTTGGCTTCGTAGCTTGAGATAGAGTGCAAACTCTGCAATCGTTTTACATCCCATATTGACAGCTTCATCGATTATTACTCTATCTGTTGTAAAACTCATCTGAACTCCTAGATTTTAGATAGCAATAGTATACAATATGACTAATTACTGCATCATATTTATTTCATATTGAAATATTTTAATATACAAATGGTACAATATGACTAATAAATAGAAGGAGAATGAGATGGTTGAGTTTACTGAGATTATTGAAAAGTTAAAAGATGTCCTATCTACTAACAAAATTGGTGGGAAAGTATATGATAAAGATGTAGCAAATGCCTTAGGTATCACACAAACCTCTTTTGCTACGATGAAGAAACGAGGTTCCATCCCCTATAAAGAGTTGATGGATTTTTGTGCTACTAAGAAGCTCAGTATCAATTGGCTCTTTTTTGATCAGCCTATAGAGATGCTGATAGAGGAGACAAACAAGTTTTTTCAACTACGATACTTTGCTCAATTGCGTGCAAGTGCAGGGGGTGGGGCAGAGGTCTTTGATGAAAACTATGAGTTGATTACAGTAGATGAGAAGATCATTCAAAATATATCAGGAAGAGTTGATCATAATTTAGAGATGATTCATGTCGATGGTGAGTCTATGGAGCCGACACTTGCAGATGGTTCTATAGTCTTCATAGATAGAGAGCAAACAGACATCAGCAAAGATGGTATCTTTATAGCTTCTACAAATGCTGGTCTCTTCATCAAAAGAATTCGTAAAAGAGCTGATGGGATGATAGAACTTATATCAGACAACACAACATATTCACCTGAGATACTTCCCTCTGAGGAGCTTACTATTGTCGGAAAAGTTGTTGGAAGTATAGAGAGTATCTAATTGTATCGGTTTTTGTCATGGATTAATTGTCTTTTAATATATTTTTAGATATTATCCGCAAACTAATTTACACTCTAAGATATATGACTTAGCATATATGGAGAAACACATCAAAAGGATTGGCACAATGGCTAATAACAAATCAGCAAAAAAGCGTATCTTACAAACAGCAGTAAAGACTGAGAGAAATAGATATTATAGAACGAGAATCAAAAATATCGTAAAAGCAGTGCATTCAGCAGTAGAAGCGAACGATAAAGCAGCAGCACAAGAGGCATTCAAAGTAGCTAATAAGCAGATCCACTCAATGGTGAGCAGAGGTTTCCTCAAAAAAGCAGCAGCAGCAAGAAAAGTAAGTCGCCTTCATAAAATGGTCAATGCAATAGAAGCAGCGTAGCTCTATCGACTCTCTACAGAGCTAGCAATTTATCAGACTTCAATGGTGGGAGTATCTCACCTTGGGGTAGCCTAACTCTACAACTTTGTACAATCTAAAACAAGCAATAGATAGCTTATCTCCTTAGAATCTACAAAGATATCCACATAATTCAACTGATATATGGGAGAATCCATGTTTAAAGAAAAACTGCAACCTTTTATAGACCGATACGACGAAATCAATACTCTATTGAGTACTCCAGATATAGCATCTGATATCAAAAAAATGACCGAATTGGGTAAAGAGCAATCATCACTCAATACACTTGTGCAGAAGGCCCAAGAGTATATAGATATATTTGATGCCATAGAAGAGAACAGAGAACTTCTCGGTGATGCAGAGCTTGGTGCACTTGCAAAAGAGGAGCTGAGTGAACTCGAACCACAACTTCCCCTCCTCGAAGAGGAGATCAAAATCCTCATGATTCCTACAGATAAAAATGATGATAAAAATATCTTTTTGGAACTCAGAGCAGGGGCTGGCGGTGATGAGAGTGCTCTGTTTGTCGCAGATATCTTCAAGATGTATGTACGATATGCAGAGCAGGTAGGCTGGAAGGTCGAACTTGTAAGCTCGAATGAGGGAACAGCTGGTGGATACAAAGAGCTGATAGCTCAGATCAAAGGGGAGGGTGTCTACTCCAAGCTCAAGTATGAAGCAGGTACACACCGTGTGCAGAGAGTTCCAGATACAGAGACACAAGGACGAGTACACACTTCAGCGATCACTGTGGCGATCATCCCAGAAGTAGATGATGTCGAAGTAGATATCAAGCCAAATGAGGTCAAAATGGATGTCTATCGCTCTAGTGGATGTGGTGGACAATCAGTCAACACTACGGATTCAGCAGTACGACTCACGCATATCCCTACAGGTATAGTCGTCGCTATCCAAGATGAAAAATCACAACACAAAAATAGAGATAAAGCGATGAAAGTCCTCAAAGCAAGAGTCTATGAAGCAGAACTCCAAAAACAGCTTGATGAGACTTCAAGTCAGAGGAAACTTCAAGTAGGTTCAGGGGATAGATCAGAGAAGATCAGAACTTACAACTATCCACAAAATCGCCTCACAGACCACCGTATAGGACTCACACTCTATTCACTTGATGATATCACCAACAATGGTAATCTCAAACTTGTGATCGATCCACTCATTGCACATGCACAGATGGAAGCGATACAAGAGGCAGGACTCTAAGCAAACTCTACAGGATCCATATCTATCTCTATGGCTCTTTGGTTGATACTATGGAGTGCTTGGAGTAGGGGAGTACGCTTTTTTGCACGCAAGAGTATATGGTACCTATATCTGTTTGCTATTTTCTCTATGGGTGCTTTCCCACTCCCTACTATCTCTATCTCTGAAAATTTTTGAAGTTTTTTGAGCAACACTTCTGTCAAATCCATCGCTTTTTTTTGATTTTTGTCAGCTATCAGTATACGAGCGAGTGATACAAATGGAGGATAGAGATCTTTGGTAAATGCCAATTCATCGAGGATAAACTGCTCATAATTATCAAGATAAGGCTCTAGTATCTCTTTGTGGTTACTCTGGATGACGACTGTAGCTGCCTTGGCTCTTCCTGAACGACCTGCTATCTGCACCATGAGACTGACAGCTTTCTCTTTCGCACGATAGTCAGCAAGACCGAGTATATAGTCAAGACCGAGTATGATAGAGAGTGTGATATTGGCATAATCATGCCCTTTACTAAGCATCTGTGTACCTAGTAGGAGGTGACTCTCTTGGGTTTCAAATCGTTGGAGTGCATCTTTGAGTCTCTTGGCAGAAGTGATACTATCTTTGTCAAACTGCTCTATTTTTATAGCAGGTATCTGCTCTTGGATCATCTCCATCGCTTCTACTGTCCCCATCCGTTCACTCTTGAGTGGATGATGACCACAGTAGCTACAGCTCTCTACTATCTGCTCACTATAGCCACAGTAGTGGCACTTGAGATGTTTGTTATATTGGTGCAGTGTCATCCCTACAGAGCAGTAAGGGCAGAGATGCGTTTTGCCACATCGTTCACAATAGAGGTATTTGAAGTTTCCTCTTGTCGGAAGAAAAAGAAGACTCTGCTCACCTCTCTCAAAATTTTTACGAATGAGATTGATCATTTGTGAAGTGAGGGTAGTACCACCTCGAAAGTGATAAGATTTTTTTTGTTCTTTGTAAGCTTTGTCAAGTTTGACGACAGGATATTTACTATAGGAGCTTATGCTTGGTGTAGCACTTGCCAAAAGTACTTTAGCATCTATCTTATCACCCATGAGTATCGCTACATCTCGTGCATGGTATCGGGGTCTTGTCATTGATTTGTAGCTATCATCATGCTCTTCATCTACGATGATCAATCCTATATCTCGGAGGGGAGCAAAGAGTGCCGACCTTGCTCCTGCTACGATCTTGACTTCGCCACTATAGATAGCATCTATTATTTGTGCTTTTTTCTTTTTGGTGATTTTGGAGTGCCACATTGCCAATTGATCGCCAAAGTATACACGAAGACGCTTCTCCATCTGTGGAGTGAGTGATATTTCAGGCATCAAAAAGATAGAACTTTTGCCCTCTAGGAGCATTTGTGACATAAGAGCGATAAATATCTCAGTCTTACCAGAGCCTGTCACTCCAAACAGTAAACTTTTATCATTTTTTAATAATGCTTGATATGCTTGTTGCTGTTGGAGAGTGAGCATAGGGGAGTGCAGGGCGATAGCAGAGCTATGAGTAGTATGATGGGTGGTAAAGGGGAGGAAAAGAGCAAGTGCTTCGCCCAATGAGGAGAAGTAGTATTGTGATATAAATGAAGCAATACTCATATACTCTTGTGGATAGTGCTTATCCAAACTCTTGATAATACGATATGTATCAAATGATGGTTGTTCTACAGATGCAACTACAATACCCTTTTGCTCCCTACCTTTAAGAGGCACTAGGATAAGCAAACCGAGTTGTAACTCTACGCTAGAAGCGTATGTCAAGATAGGAGCACTTGACTTGAGGAGGGCTACCTCATAGTAGTGTATCACTTATTTGAGACTTAAAAATCGCCATTTAAGCGGTTTTTACTCAGAGTAAATGTTGCACTACTTCCATTTGGTTTTTTGAAAACATATGTAGTACTGTTTGTTCTACTCCAGCACCCTTTTTTATTTGCTGCACAGTTTTTGACTGGATATTGCAAGATAGGATTTGAAGCATTATCATCAAAATTACCAAAGGCTACAGTCGCATTCCCAAGATCACTAATATCTGTGAAATCTCCTCGAAGTATCCGCTTTTGTCTCTCTGTAGAGAGAGAACTCCTCACCGATGCAAGGGTTGTCCTCGCCTTTGACATAATAGCATCATCCCTTGTGGCGGCAAACTTTGGTATAGCAATAGCTGATAAGATACCGATGACAACTATTACAAAAACTAACTCTATCATTGTAAATGCACTTCTCTTTTGACTCTTCATATTGACTCCTCTATCTCTCTATATTGTTGTAGTATACCTAAAAATAAATTATAATTTATGTAAATATCTCTTTTAACCATTGAGAAAAGTTTCATGTGACTACTCTTCTACCTTGGAGAGTATCGTATGCAAAAAGAGTATCTGCCCAAAAAGTGCTGCAAATATATTGAGAAATGGGATATAGTTGAATAAAGAAGCGATCATAGCAATCGCTCCTGACTTGATATCTTTGGCTTTGAGCTGGCTTTTGTCAGCGATAAAGAGTGCACCCACATCATAAGTGTTGGGTTCTTTGATGAGGATAGACCAGAGCCAGAGCATCCACACTTGTCCGATAATAGGTACAAATATCAGGGGAAATGTGATCAAAAACAAGAGAATAAAAACTACACTTGCTTTGAGACTGATATAGGTAGACATAGCGATATTGGCTCCACCTATGGGAGGTTGATTGGGATAGTGTTTTTGTGCTAATGCTATAAGTATAGGTTCACTAAAGAGTGAAGTAGCTATAGAGATAGTGATGATGATCAACATATAACCCACAATCAATGCGATGACCAAAGAGCCACTCGTCTCTACCCACTCCCACTCCCCTACAAAAGGTATCTTTGAGAGGTACGAGGCGATGATAGCTTCATAGAGATCCCATGATGCCCAAAGTAGAAGAACCCATAAGAGTATAGAGCCTATGCCTACCTTCAAAATAAATCCCAATACCATAGGACTGAAGATATCCAAGAGTGATTTTGAGAGAATTTTTTGCACAATAATCTTCTTAGGAGTATTCGTTTTTGAATGCTACATAGCGTGTCGCAGATGCATAAAGCTCTGCAACTTCCGCATCTGTAAGCTCTCTGACAACCTTAGCTGGACTGCCCATGATGAGTGATCTTGGTGGAAATACTTTGTTTTTCGTCACAAGACTACCTGCTCCTACTATAGACTCTTTGCCTATGATAGCACCATCAAGTATCGTGGCACTCATACCGATCAGACAAGCATCCTCTATAGTACATCCATGCAGCATGACTCTATGTCCTACTGTGACATCGTTGCCGATGATAGTTGGATTGCCATCACTCATATCCTCTTTTTTATGGTGTGTGACATGAATCATAGAGAGATCTTGGATATTACTTCTCTCCCCTATAGTGATGGAGTGGACATCTCCACGCACCACACAGCCAAACCACACAGCACTATCG
>CBEUND010000065.1:0-11050 GCA_965544395.1 uncultured bacterium
TTGAGACCACTCTCTGCAAAATGCACACCTACAGCTGTTTTGTTTTTGAGCATTGTTGCATCTTTTGTAGTCTCTGTATCGATTGCACCGTTGACAACTGCCATGATCATGTCAGCTCTAGCAACAGCACCCGAATTTAATTGTTCAGCCCAGTATACAGCACCTGCTGTCTCTGCATCTCTACCAAATACATTGTTGTAGATAGTTTTGATAAAAGTAGCTGTATCCATACTCTCTGGATATTTTTTGAGTGTCTCCTCTTGGTCAAAAAAACTTTTTGAGATCTTCTCGATGCTCAATCCTGACTCTTCTACCCAATATTTAAGACCAGCCGCATCTGGTGCTCTCATAAAATATGCTACATATAATTCCGTGACTTGCGTGTTTGTTACTGCCATAGTAATCTCCTTAGTTAAATTGTGTTTATAAGTGTACGCATACAACACTTGAGCATATTGTACTATTTTTTTTAAAATAAGTCAACATAAATATAGAGATATATTGGCTTTTAATCAATTTTGACTATAATGAGAGGATGATTTTATCCTAATATTGAGTATATATTGGGGCAACTTTCACACTCATTTCACACTCATTTATAGAGGAATTAGATGCTATTTAACTCGTACTCATTTATCTTACTCTTTCTACTGCCTACTGTGCTACTCTACTACTCTCTAGGGTATAGATACCGTCTAGGCTTTTTGATCTTTGCCTCTTTGATCTTCTATGCCCAATCAGGGGTCGAGTATCTTGTGATACTTCTTGGATCTATCGTAGTCAACTATAGCTTTGCATATTTGATCTTCCGCAACTATCATCGCAAAGCTACACTAGTAGTAGCTATCTTACTCGATCTCGCACTTCTCACAGACTTCAAATATAGCTATTTTTTGGATCTGAGTGATACGCCTGTGATACTCCCTCTGGCTATATCCTTCTATACCTTTCAGCAGATAGCCTTTTTGGTCGATATCTATAGAGAGGAGGTCGAGATGGGCTCTTTTGAGGAGTATCTCTTCTTTGTGAGTTTTTTCCCGCAGCTCATCGCTGGACCTATCGTACACTACAAGCAGATCGTAGCACAGCTCAAAGAGGGAGTGACGAAAAGGGTCGAGTGGATTTCTATAGAAAAAGGGATATTTCTCTTCTGCTTAGGACTCTTCAAAAAGATAGTCATAGCAGATATGCTCTTCCCTATAGCCAACCATGCCTTTGGGCATATAGAGAGCCTCACTACACTGCAAGCATGGGAGGGGATAGTCAGCTATAGCCTCGCTCTCTACTTTGACTTTAGTGGGTATACCGATATGGCTCTAGGGCTCGCTCTGCTCTTTGGCTTTGTACTACCTATCAACTTCGACTCACCCTATAGAGCAGTTGATATCATAGACTTTTGGCGGAGGTGGCATATCACACTCTCCAACTTCCTTCGAGACTACATCTATATACCCCTAGGAGGCAACAGAGTAGGAGAGTATAGAGCAGTCTCCAACCTCATCATCACGATGACGCTAGGCGGTATATGGCATGGTGCTGGGTGGACATTTGTGCTTTGGGGAGTACTCCATGGGGTTTGGCTCGCTTTGGCACACTTGGTAGATCACCACTTCCCACGGTGGCATCTACCTCGACCGCTTGCTATCTTGGTCACCTTCTTGCTTGTCTCACTCTTGTGGGTACTCTTCCGAGCTGATGACCCTAGCTCTGCGTGGCACTACTATGAGAGACTCTTTGACTTCACAGGTAGTTGGGATACTACACACAGTCATCTCTATCTCCTCATAGCAGGGGTCGCTCTTGTGTGGTTCTTCCCCAACTCCATGACACTGTCGCACTACAAAAGCACAGAGAGACTCACCCCTAGATATGCCCTATTTGCCGCTCTTTTGGGTACCATAGCACTCAAGATGATGGCACAAGCCCCTGCGCAATCTTTTGTCTATTTCAACTTTTAGGATAGTGTCATGAAGTTTTTATATAGTTATCTCATCGCATCGCTCTTGCTGCTCTTGGGTTGGGGAGTATCTCTCTGGATGCAGATGGGGCAGCCCACCCTCATGTCACAGTGGGTATGGGATGCATACCAAAAAAAAGAGCATATCTCCCAAGAGATAGAGCGCCCAAAGATCGTCATAGTCGCAGGCTCCAATGCCCTCTTTGGGGTAGATAGCAAGATGCTCTCAAGAGCGTATGATATGCCCGTACTCAACGATGGTGTCAATGCAGGCATAGGGCTACCTACCATACTCTCTATGGCACGCAGAGTCATCAACCCACACGACATCGTGATCATCCCTTTGGAGTATCCACTCTACTCTTATGATGGCAAAGCTGGTGTGCAGATGATAGACTTCATCCTCTCAAGAGTGCCTCACCTCTTCTTCCAACTCTCTTTGCAAGAGCAACTCTATATCGCATGGCATATCTCTTTTGAGAGAGTATGGAGAGGCTACATGGATGATAGCCAAGCACCTATCACCAAAGGACTCTACACTGCTCTACATATAGATGCACATGGAGACCAAAATGAGACAGAGCTTCGCTACAGAGCAGCCTATCTCGATGAGCTCCAAAGAGAGCATATCAACCATCCTGTGAAATTTGCCAAAGATTTTGATAGAGAAGCGATAGGGTGGAGCTACCTAGAGGAGTTTGTCTCGTGGTGTAGTGCTAGAGGTGTCAAAGTGGTTTTTATGCCAAGCACACTCATGTGGGATAGAAGCTACAAAGAAGATAGCAAAGAGCATGCTTTCTATAGCCATCTTCTTCAAGAGGTACGCAAAAGAGGGTGGGAGTATGTGGGCGACCCCTATGAGTATATGTATGATGATCAATTCTACTTCAATACAAAATACCACCTCACCAATAGCGGAAGAGTGATACGAACCAAACAGATGATAGCCGATCTCAATAGGAGTGGTTTTGAGCCAAAGGCTTGGGTGAAAAGTACTCCAACAAAGCGAGAAACTCCACAAGAAAAAGCAACACTATCAGATAATAAAAAGTCAAACTATGACGAATAAACTCAAAAAAACCATCTCCTACCATATTGGTACCAAAGATAAAAGGCAATATAAAAGTCAAAGAGAGGAGTGCTCTATGGAGGGGAGTCATCTCTGATCTATCTCTATACTTTAGCAGCAGTAGTGAGAAGAGTAGAGCGATGATATATACAAAAACATAGAGTTTTGCAACGATACTCCCCAAAAGAGTCGTAGCTACTACTTTGATCTTTGATGCCTCTTGTGTGAAGTTGCCTAGATAGTTTGGTTGTATGGAGTTGAGCATGAGATAGTTGATACCATAGGTGATATTTCTCATCAGAAGTGCAGGGTGCTGAAGGTAGAGTCGTATGATGCGGGCATGGTCTACTTGAGCAAAGAGTCTCTTGTAAGCATCGCTTCTCTTTTGCAACTTCTCTCCACCATGGGGCCAATACCCACTCCCTACAAACTCCATATAGTCACTTGGCTCTAGTGGTATAGAGCGGAGTATCTCTTCTGCCTCTTGCGGTGTAGCGTTTTTGAGCAAACCATAAAAGAGGCTATTGTAGATATTGGGTATCTTGCTCTCCTGCTCTGCTTTGGGGTTGAGAGAAAAAACCACAACAAGCACAAGGAGTGTAGCAGCTATGAGCCTCTTCTCTATCTTTGGGGAGTAGAGATATATGAGCAGTGGGAGAAGGAGCAAGAGAGTGATATTTTGTACCTTGGCGAAAGATAAGAGGAGCAAGGAGAGCAGGAGAAGAGGTGGTGCAACATTTCGTTTGAGCAGTGCCACTACAAAAGCCAAAGAGGCGAGGATAGAGATACTCTCATTGTAAAATGAGTTGAAGTAGGCAGTAAAGGCGATATCTTTCAAGAGATACAAAGAGAGTGCTACAAAGAGTATCTGCAACCAAAGAGTAGAGGCTATACCATCAAGTGCATAGCGGATGAAAAGATAAAAGAGTATCGTATAGAGGAGGATATAGAGTATACTCAGTGATATGATACTGTAGTGACCATCTGAGCAAAAAAGCCTATTGATACCCTTGGAGAGGATGATAAAAAGTTGTGTAAGTGTCTGCGGGAAAAAGCTCGCATCAGTAGAGAGATAGTCTACTCTCAAGTAGTTGAAGAGTAGCTCCCAATGGTGCAGATGGGGCATATGTGCTATACCGACCTCTCGCATACTCTTGATATAGTCTCCATTGTCTGCCATACCTACAGGATGAGGCGATAGCAGTGAAGTTACCAGCAGTAAGAAAAAGAGGAGAGATGCACTCTTGTACAATGCACCATGCATAGAGATTACCAAATACTCTTGTCGTTGTTATAGATCCAAGAGGCTTTGATGATATTGCTCAACCGCTTCGATAGGAGTGAGTATCTATGGAGTTCTCTCCATCTTTTTGCACCCTTTTGGAGTTGTTGTATCGCTTCTGTCTCATCGCTTATCTCTGTGATGAGCTGGGCTACACCATCGGCTATTTCTGTAGGAGTGCAGCCTGGAAGCTGGGATACTATCTCTTTGACATCATCAAATATCTTTAGCGGTGTGACTGCTACTGGTCTGTTGGAAGCCAACCCATACCGCACAGCACCACTAGCAGACTCTCCTGTATCTTGATATGCAAAGAGTATGAGATCACTAGATGAGAGATACTCTAGCGACTTCTCATCGGATAAAAACTCTGTCACCAACTCTACTCGTTGAGAGAGTCCAAACGCTTCTATCTTTGCTCTTGCCTTGGCTATAAGTTCTGCTGAGAGGGCTACGGGATACTCTGCATTGATCATCTTGAAGTTGATATCCAAACCTCGTGATACTAAGATATGCACTGCTTCTATAAGCTCCAAGAGTCCTTTGTGAGGCAAAAAGAAACCATAACTTGCAAGAGTAAAAGAGCTATTGTTGGTCGTCTGACCACCATCAAAATCGAGTATCCCATGGGGAAAGAGCGCTACATTCTCTACTAATCCATACGATTTGAGTCTATTGAGATCGTTGTGGCTATGCACCAAAAGACGCGTCGCTTCACGCAATGGTGCTAGAAGCATACTGAGCTTTTTGTGTGGGATGATCGCAGCATCTATCGTAGCGTGCATCATCACAATCACTGTACGACCTTGCTCTGACTGCTGTTGTAAAAAGCGTCCAAAGTTGTCAAAATCAAAAAAGCTATAGTTGAATTGAATAACCAAAGTATCCAATCCCAATTGCTCAATAGTAGCTTCTAATGCATCAAGCTTCGCACCATCTCCTGTCTCCCAACATCGCGTGACATTTGTAGCATCCTCTCTCGTGAGTTGTTCTGTATAGGCTGCTAATATCTCCACATCTCGTGGCATCTTCTCGATAAGGTGTTGAGAGTATGTAGCGATACCGCACTTTGTATTCCAAGTCGTGATCCACCCTACCTTAGGTTCTCTAAGCTTTTTGGATGACTCTATATCTAAAGATGTCACAACCAGCCTTTCAGCTACATCACGCCACTTGAACTTTTCCAAAAGCAAACGACGAGCATGTTGGGACTTGGCTATGCGTTGCTCTTTTGGAAGGGCATAGAGTTGTCGCATTTGTTTGGCTAAGTGGAGTGGTGAAGGCTCAGCCCACACAGAGTCAAAAAGCTCAAAATGTGTCTGAGCTTTTGTAAACTCATAATCCACCAACCATGCAGTCTCATCACTACAAAAATCAAGCTGACCACCCCAAGCAGTAGTGATCACAGGAAGATCAGAGAGCATAGCTTCAGCAAAAGGCAAACCAAAGCCCTCTGCTCTACTCGGTCCTACGAGTACATCAGAGTGCATATAGAGTGCTTTGAGCTGAGCATCACTGAGATCATCCTCTATGATGATCACCTCTGGATAGTCTCGGTTTGCTTTTTGTTCTCTCTCTAGCCATAGATGCACTTCATTGTGTGGATTGGCAAAGGTTTTGATGACTAAGCTGACAGCATCACTGCTCTTGAATGCTTTGCCATATGCTTTGAGGAGTATATCTACGCCTTTGCGTGGAAAACATGAAGAGACATGCAAAAAGGAGAAAGCTTTTGTCTCTACTTTGTAGTCGCTATCAGGTGTGATACGCTCCCAATGGTCTACTCCACAGCCAGAGACGGATAGAGGGATATCGACACCATTATCTATCATTATCTTTTGTACATGTGTAGAGAGAGTGCTCATGCCATCTAAGTGTTGGTTGAAGTTTTCAACCCACTCCCAAGGAAATCCCGACTCTTCCCATGCATAGTGATGGAGCATATTGCACTTTGAGTGCATATCTTCTACTCTCGGTGGATAGAGATTTCTACTACTTACATCTGCATCCTCTTGAGCGATCGTCTCTGATCTTTTGTAGAGTTGCGCGATCTTTGGATTTGCTGCCAAAAAAGAGGGATCAGGATCGAAATCTCCTGGTCCCTCTGTGGAGTAGAGTGCGACATCATGCCCGAGCTGATCGAGTGCCAAAGCACTCTCTCTATTGAGAAGTGCCAAACTATAAGAGCTATCGAAGGGTCCCTCTACTCTCCATTGCAATCTCTTGCTATGCTCTGGATATGCCAAAAGTCTACGAATGGATTGTTCATTTTTGGCTATAGCAGTAGCAGCCATTTGCAAATCATGCTCATTGGCAATTTGCTCACAATCCATAGCCCCTATCGCATCGATCAATAGTGAAGTTTCTCTATAGATATCTTGGCTATTGAGGCTCTTCGTACTCTTTTGGGTATGTGACTCTTCTATAGCTTGTAGAGCTCTGAGAGCTACGCTATCCCAACTAAACTTCTGATATTGGGATTTTCCATGCTCTCTCAAACTCTCTAAGAGATCTTTATGCGTTAGTACCTCTTCTATCTTCTCTGCTATTCGTAACGGTTTTGTAGGGTCAAAGAGTGCATCCTCTCGCCCTATCACTTCTGGTATGCTCGTAGTGTTTGATCCGATAGCAGGTGTACCACAATACATAGCCTCCAAGATAGGCAAACCAAAACCTTCATGCAAAGAGGGAAAGACAAAGAGAGTCGCAGCAGTGTAGAGAGATATCAAGTCGGCATCTACGACAAACCCTGTCAATATCACTGCATCATCCTCTAAGCCATAATCCTTGGCAAGTGAAGCAAGCCTCTCTCTTTGATCATCTTTGAGTTTGCATACCAAAACAAGTTGGTAATTGCTTCTAAGCTCTTCAGGGAGGAGCGCAAATGCTTCTATAAGCCCCTCAAAGTTTTTCCTCTCCTCATAGGCACTCGTATGCATCAAAAAGGCTCTTGTGATACCATACTTCTCTTTTATATCTTCAGATACCAAAGAGAGATCAAATGAAGTATCTGTCGCAGATGAGATATTCGTAATTTTATGAGGATCAAAATCGATATACTCTATCGCTTCTTGTTTGGCTGACTCTGATATAGAGAGGAGTAGATTTGCTCTCTTGAGAGACTCTAGCTTCCGCTCATACCATCTTCTCATCGGCTCTTCAGCCAAAAACTTATCGGAGCTAATGAGTGGTATCAAATCATAAAATATCACTGCAGTAGGTATATTTGTACTATAATTGCCTATAGATGTGACAGAGTTATCAAGCCCACCCTCAAAGAGTGAAGTGATCAGCAGATAATCGACATGCAAATCCTCAATAAGCTTCTCTCGCATCATCTCTGATGCTTTTACTCTCCACTCATTTTGGTAGTTGAGTTCATCTACATCTTGTGGGGCATAAAATGTGATAAAATTCTGTTGGGGGAGATAGGCTTCAAAGAGCTCTATCAACTCTTTAGCAGCTTCAAAAAAGAAAGCATTGACCAAAAGATAGACTTCATGCTCTCTACTCTTTTCAAGAAAAGATTTGACAAATGATCGAGTATATCTGCCGATACCTCTGCGCCTACTCATACCTTGAGCTCCTTGGATATCAATAACTATTCGCATCAACTCTCCTCTCTTTTCACTCTTTTGAACGCATGGTAAATCTCTTTTGTTCTTGGTCTGATAGATCTATAGGGAGGAGTGTCTTCTTGATAACTCTCGAAGCTCTCTTCTTGATACTCTTCTTGACGCTCTTCTTTTGGTTCTTCTGTTTGCACTTGAGGCAATGGCATATCTGTAGCAAAAATGGCATCATACGCTCTTCTTGGTCTACTCCCCTTGGCAAGTGTGATCCAAGAGAGCGTGCCACGCACAAACCATTGTGTCATACTACTCAAGAGCCGTAGTGGTTTTGTGATCTTCCATGAAGTGCTTTGCAACATCAAGTTATAGTTATTTTCGACTACTTCTACTCTTCTTAATGCTTCTACCGCCAATTGAAAAGTGTTGTGATTGTCCTCTTGTTGCTTTGCTTGCAATCTCTTTGCTATACTCTCTGCATGTGTCCAAGTATTGTGATTGTCCTCTTGTTGCTTTTGTAAAATCATATCAGCATACGCTTTTACTCTATCGACATGCGCCCAAGTTTTATCTATATCTCTTGTTGTACTATTTTGAGTATATTCTATATCTTTTTGGGTATGTTGCATCCAAACTTCAAACTTCTCAGAGAGCTCTACAAATGAGAGTCCAAATTTTTGGGCGAAGATATCATCTACACAAGAGAGTATATCTGATGGAGCATCTTTTTGAGCTACTATAGCATAATCAGGACTAACCCCTTCGATAATATGCCGTATATTTGCATAGAGCTGATCAGACAAGCCCTCTTGCTCTTGGAGTCGAACTATTTTACTACGAGTAAAGCCATGATACTCTGTCACAAAAGAGAGGAGTGCAGATGGTATTGGTTTTAAATGTGTAGGATCAAGATAGAAATTCTCCGAAGCGACTTTGATATTCTCTGGATTGGGTGTCTCCAATATAAGTAAACCACCTGGTTGCAAGACTCGTAGTGCCTCTTTTGTCAACTCTTGTAACTGCTCAAAAGAGATATGCTCAACAACATGAAACGCAGTAATCACTAAAACACTCTGGCTAGCTAATGATGCAAGAAGAGCTATACCATCACCCTGCTCTACATCCAAGCCATACGCACGACTCACATTTAACATACCAGCATCAATATCTATACCTCTACCCTGCAAACCATTCTCTTTGAGTAGTTCTAACCACTCCCCTCGACCACAGCCTATATCTATAGCTTTGGCTTGAGGATAATAGAGCTGGAGTGGTCGTACGAAAGCAAGATAACTCTCTAATCTATGCTTGATCGTCGCTCTAGAACCTCTATGGCGATCTTCAAAAGCTCGGTAGAAATTTTCATCAGACATTCTTGATCTCCACTTTCGGTGGCATCCAATTGATCCCTACAAACTCTTCACACTCTCTATTGACTACATTGAAGATCAACGCATGATCTCTCCACTCATAATTGGTAGAGAGATGTGTATCATGTGAATGCAATGCAATCGCAATAGAGTAAGACCCCACACCCAAATTTGCTTCAAATGCAAAGCTATACTCCAATATATCACCTTTTTTGATATCTTGAATGATATGTTTATAGTGATATGTGTTTGTACCATAGATCACTTGCCCTAATCTATCTTTGATCATATACCCTGCTACCAACTGTGGCACATCGCTAAAAGCCTCTACCTCTATCTTCAAAGTGACCTTGTCACCTACAGATATATACTCTACCTGCTCACCTTCGTCACTATAGAGAGTGATACTCTTCATCTTCACTTCGCCAGTGCCAGATATAGTTTGGACTATGCCACTCTCATCTTTGGATTGGTCGATCTTGCTATTTTCTTTCAGAGATATAAGTGCATTATAGTAGTCAAAGACCTCTTCAGGATCTCCATCCCTGATCACTGAACCTTGCTCTATCAAGATAGCTCTATCACATATAGCTTGTATTGCTCCTCTATCATGAGAAACCAATAGGAGTGTAGTACCCTGCTCTTGAAAATCTCGAATACGACTGAAACTCTTGTGCTGGAAATATGCATCTCCTACAGAGAGAGCTTCATCTATGATGAGTATCTCTGGTCTATAAGCTGTCACTACAGCAAAAGCTACTCTCACCTGCATACCACTAGAGTATGTACGAGTAGGTTGATCAAAGTACTCTCCAATCTCTGCAAATGCTTCAACATCACCAATCACTGCATCTACCTGCTCTTTAGTAAAGCCCATCAATCCAGAGGAGTGATAGACATTTTGTCGACCAGTCAAATCAGGATGAAAACCCATACCCAACTCTAATATGGAAGATATCCTACCAACCACTTCTACAGAACCCTTAGAAGGTCTCAGTGTACCTGTAATGATCTTGAGTAGTGTACTTTTCCCTGCACCATTTTGACCTATGATGCCTATGGCTTCACCTGCTGCAATATCAAAACTAATATCTTTCAATATATGGTGTTCTTCTTTGAAAGCAAACTTTAGACCAAACCAAGTAAGTATTCGCTTCCATTCACTTCCATAGTCACGAAATGTTTTGCTAATCTCTTCTACTTTGAGTATATTATTCATAGTACATCCGTCATATCTTCATTGGCTTTTTTAAACAAAAAGAGTGCAGCGACCAAAGCTACTACTGCAACTATAGTTGGGTAGAGCAGAAGTGAGAGATCGGGTGCTTTATTATAGGCTAATATATTGTGATATCCCTCAATGATACCTGCCATAGGATTGATAAAAAAGAGTGAATGGTACTCCTTGGGTACTATAGAGAGCGTATAGACAACAGGTGTCAGCCAAAACCAAAATTGCAAGACTATGGTCATCACTTGTCCTATATCACGCATAAATACATTGAGTATACCAAGTGTCAACCCTATACCTACAGCAAGACCGAGCGTAATCAAAATCAAAAGAGGAAGCCATAAAATAGCAGAAAATGCGACATGCCCCAAAAATGTAAAAACTACAAACATAGCAACTAACAAGAGAACAAAATTGACCAAACTATTGCCTATCACTATCAGAGGAAGTGTCAATTTTGGAAATGCCATCTTTTTGAGTAGATTGGCATTTGTTATAAAGACATTGAGAGATGCATCTACAATCTCCGCAAAAAGTGTCCATCCTACCATACCTGCCATGAGATAAATCGC
>CBEUND010000066.1:0-11014 GCA_965544395.1 uncultured bacterium
ATTTACATTTTCATCTCATCGGTGGTGGTAAGTTAGGATGGAATGACATGCATGAGGATACACATAAAAGTCTTTGATATTGAGATGGAGTCTTGAGTGGAGTTCTTATGGTAGAGCATAAGATATATAAAAGCAAAAACGGTATCTATGCTCTTCTCATTGTTTATATAGTTTGCCAATGCGATGATGCGTTTGTTATCAAAGTTTAATCTTGTGGCATTTGTAAGTTTTTCATAATTGAATATTAGATGCTATTTACTTAAATTGTATCGAAAATATGTTAAAGTATATCAATAATTATCATCTTATGTTTAAAAATGAGGCAACATCAAATTAGATTTTCAAAATTTTTACAATCATCATAGTTATCTTGAGATAGAGCAAGCCTTAGACTTCTTTGCTTTTTTTGGTGGTGTTGTTACCCAGTTTGATATGGATTTTTTTGATGATATAGATACGATTATTATTGATAGCTTTCTACCAAATATAGAATTATATGAGTCAAATATAGCTCCATCATATCTTTTGGAGCCTCCATATCGTAATTTTTTGATGGCAGTAGCAAGAGGTGATGGAAAGATCTTCAATATCTTCAAGCGTGCAAAACTCAATGAGAGAGTAGGTCATGATATCCTTTTGCATTTGATTGATCTAGGTATAGTATGGATCGAAAAGTCTCGTGAAAAGCCACTCAAGATTTATCCAAAACAGAAAATCAAAAAAAATCTCCGATCTTATCGTATACAACCAAAAGTGAGATTTGTTGCGACATTTTTTCGCTTTTGGTTTGGTTTTGTCGAGCCATATAGAGACGAGATACGAAGAGGAGAGATAGAGAAGTTTATCAATAACTATAGGAAACACAACGATAGATTGGTGAGTTATAATTTTGAACAACTCTCCAACACTCTTTTGCAACGCCACTATGCGAAATTTGATCCTATAGTAAGTTGTAGTAGCTTTTGGGATAGGTATAGTGAGTTTGATCTCTTGGCTATCACTCAAAGTGGTAAAATAGTATTGGGTGAGTGCAAATATAGAGGTCGAAAAGTATGTAAAAACGAACTCAATAAACTCAAAGAGAAAGCGATACACTCAGGGATTAGGGTTGATACTTTTGCACTCTTCTCTAAAAATGGTTTTTCAAATGAGTTACTAAGCTCTCAAGATACCAATCTTGTTTTGTTTGAGCTTGAAGATTTTCAAAAACTGCGTGATGGTTAGGCTACCCCAAGGAGATAAACACCCAAATAGCTTTATGAGGTTTTTCATAGACAAGGCAATCGTTTGCAGGACTAGCCTTAGCGTGCATTATTCACATATTTTCTATGTTGTTTGTAAGAGCTACTGAAGTTGTGAGTATTGTATCTATTTTTCATAAAATAGAGATAATTTGTCTCAGCAGGTTTGATAGCTCCTAGGATCGCTTGAAATGAGACAGAACAGATAGGGTAGGGTGGGAGACCTTTGTGTTTATAAGTATTGAAATCGCTTGTATCATTTTTGATTCTCTCATGTGTAACTTTGACATGGGAGTATACTCCATAGTTGAGTGAACCATCCATCTGTAGAGGCATCTTTTTTTTGAGGCGATTGTAAATCACAGATGAGACGAGTGGCATCTCTTTGCTGTTGGCAGCTTCTTTTTGGATGATGGAAGCTATCGTGAGTATATGATTCCACTTTTTCTTATTGTAAGTTCCATAAATCTTGTAAGCAATGTCACGATACTCTCTATCCGTTTGTGATACTAAGAAGCGAATCAAGTGCCTCTCTTGGATACCATAAGGGACATAATAGGTATTGGCATAGATGCCAGCCTCTTTGTAACTTGCAAATTCATCCAAGTATTGCTGTAGCTTTTTTGGCTCTAAGTTGAGCTGTTTTCCTATGTTTTGTAGAAAAATTGGAGTGGTTTCGCCAGGTATGAGCGTGATTTTGACCATTTGTGCTTTTGCTGTTACCAATCTATGCAAAAAGTCTATTCTATTGAGATTTGTCTGACCAATATCGATCCATCCTGATTGGGGTTTTCCCATCAAAACAAGAATATATTTATCAATTGCACTTACACTAAAGCCTCTTTTGGTGAGCTGTGTTATAATATTATTTACAGAGCCTTGTGGGATGAAGATAGTGGATGTACTTTTCACAGGCATAGATATATAATATATAAAAGAGATTGAGATGAAAAGAACTATATTTGCAACCCACACAAAGATACGAAATTTTCTTTTTGTCTCTGTTGTCATTTTTGTTACCCTTTTTGTTTTTTTAAAGGGCGGGATTTCTATTAGTCACCTAAAGATCGCCTCTTTTAATATCGAGGGATTATATCTAAAACTCAATAAAAAATTCATCCTTGAAGTGGATAAAGTTGAAATTCCAAAAACAAAAAAACAAAAAGATTTTGATGTAGAGAGGATTTTAGAGAAAGTAAAAAGAATTTTAGATTTTTTTGAATATATTCAATTGAAAGAGGTGAATTTCAAAAATGAACACTATACACTTCTTTTTACAGATAAGATATTGTACATGGCAACAGATGAGTTTGAGATAGCATCACATCAGATCGAGCGTGTAGGATCCCAATTGCAAGCAGTGGTAGATCTCCTTTATATAAAGAGATATGATGTGCGTTTTTCTGGGAAGATAGTCTACAATTATAAACAAGATGTAGGTTTGATACATGGCGATGCATACTATAGAGATATCAAGGTAGGGCTTGCTGCCAATAAACAAAAGGATAGATTTTTTTATGTATTGAAATCCAATAGATTTAAGGAACTCAAGCCTTTGATAGAGAAATTTGGACTCTCCAAGAGTGTTAGTAGTTGGATTACCGATAAAGTTCAAGCCAAAAGCTATCAGATCTCTACTCTTAAAGGTACTGGTCGATTTGATGAAAATAGTGTCGATTTGATGCTCGATAAGATGGTAGCCAAAGCAACACTAAAAGATGCTACAATCTATTTTCAAGAGGGAGTCAAACCTGTGAAAGCACAAGAGATTGCACTCATTTTCAAAGATGGGAATCTCTACTTGAATTTGCTAAAACCTCTTTATGGAAAAAAAAGTTTAAGTGGAAGCAGAGTCTCTATTCGAGATTTAGCCAAGTTTACAAAACCAATGCTTACTATCAATTTGGTTTTTAATTCCAAATTAGATAAAGAGATCCACAAAATACTCAAGGCATACGGTATTGCTATGCCTATATACGCAAAGCACTCTACAATCAACTCAAACCTCACACTTACTCTGAACCTCCATACAAAAGAGTTGACCTTTGCTAGTAATTTTCTGCTCAAGAGAGGAATTGTCTCTGTAGGTAAGGCTGATTTCCCTGTCGCAGGTGGTGATGTAAATATCAAAAAAAATATCGTCACTCTCAAGAGAGTCCTACTCAAGGATAAATCTTTGGATGCTACTATAGATGGTACAGTAGATATCAAGAAACAGCACGCTAACCTCACACTCAATGTCAAAAGTCTCAAACTAGGAGAAGATAAAAAGAGTTTCATGGCACTCAAAAAGAGTAAAGTCCCTGTAAAACTTAGCTTCAAGAAGAGTACAAAAATCACACTTCCTACACTCAAGACAACGATCAATATCTATGACAATAACAACTCAATGTTTATTCGTATGAAAGATCTCAACAAGATAAGTAAAAGCTTCACTAATCTGCCTATAGATATAGATGGAGGTTATTTAACTATAGATACAAAAGATTATAAGAAATTCCACTTTCAAGGAGTAATCAAGAGAGAGGGGTGTTTCTTTTATGATACGGATTCTGTATGCTATGCACAAGTACCTATAGAGGGGAGTTTCTCAGATGATGCCCTACTACTCAAAGCATTTGATAGGCATCTTATATATGATAGCAAGCGATCCATCACAAAGATAAATAATCTCAATTTTGATTTGAAAAAGTATTTGGAAATGTCTGATACAACCAATCCAAAAAAGGATGGAAAATCTCTTACAAAGAGGATGAAAGTCGTAGCGACAAAAAGTCTACTCAAATATAATAAGCATACGCTTGTGACAGACAAATATGAGCTTGGTCTCTTGCCAAATGGTAACTTCCACTTCAGAGGACACTTAGGAACAGATAGAGTGACTGTAACACGAAGAGGAGAGAGATTAGAGATCAAAGCAACAAGTATTCACGACAAGATGTTGCATCCCCTTATCAATTTCAAAGGGCTTCAAGGTGGGAGATACTCTGTCGATTTTTCAGGTGTACTTGGGGAGAACATGAAAGGAACTATATTGCTTGATGGTGGCTTGATGAGAGATTTTGAAGCATATAATAATCTCTTAGCATTTATCAATACACTCCCTGCATTAGCAACCTTCCACTCTCCTGGATTTAACAATAAAGGATTTAAAATCAAACAAGGGGTGGTCAAGTTTAGTATAATAAAAGGAGAAAAATTATTTTTTGATTCTGTCTTGATAGAGGGTGACTCTGCGACGATATCAGGAGATGGTGTTGTAGATTTGAAAACCAAAGATATCGATGTAGATTTAGCTATACAGACAGCCAAACCAATGGGAAAATTGATCAGTAGTTTACCTATTGTGGGATATATATTGACAGGGAAAAATAGGAGTATTATGACTGTGGGTCTTCATATAGGCGGTACACTTGATAAACCAAAATCGAAAATAAGCCCTATCAAAGATGTCTTGATGTTGCCTTTTAAGATGCTAGAGAGAACATTCAAGGGGAAAGAACAAGGAAACTAAAGAGTCGAAAAACTAAAGAGAAGTTTAAATTTGTGTAGGGTACTGTCTCTTGACAACACCCCTGCATCAAGGGATTAGCTCAATACCTCTTTGACTGCTTTACCTATCTCTGCTGGAGAGACGACTACTTTGACACCCGCTGCTTGGAGGGCATCCATTTTTTCTTTGGCTGTACCTGCACTTCCAGAGATAATAGCACCTGCGTGTCCCATTCTTTTCCCTGCTGGAGCTGTTTGACCTGCGATAAATGCTACAACTGGTTTAGTAATATTCTCTTTGATAAATGCTGCTGCTTGTATCTCCAGATCCCCACCAATCTCACCAATCATTACGATAGCTTCAGTCTCTGCATCATCTTGGAACATTTGAAGGAGTTGTTTGTAGCTAAGACCGATGATAGGGTCACCACCGATACCTACTGCTGTTGTGATACCATAGCCCTCATTACATACTTGGTTTGCTCCTTCATAAGTGAGTGTACCAGATTTAGAGATGAGTCCGACATTGCCTTTTTTGAAGATAGCCCCAGGCATGATGCCTATCTTGCACTCATCAGCTGTGATGATACCTGGGCAGTTTGGTCCGATAGTCATCATACCATTTTTGGTAGCACATGCTTTGGCTGCTTGCATATCACGCACAGGAGCACCCTCTGTGATAATAACTGCAAGTTCTATGCCAGATACAGCTGCTTCCATTACTGCATCACCCACAAATGCAGGGGGTACAAATATCATACTTACAGTAGCACCTGTAGCCGCTACTGCCTGAGCCACTGTATTAAATACTGGTTTACCAAGATGCTCTTGACCGCCTTTGTTTGGTGTTACACCACCTACGATTTGTGTACCATACTCCAAGCACTGCTCTGCATGGAATGTTCCCTCTTTACCTGTAAAACCTTGTACGATTACTTTTGTATCTTTGTTTATTAAAATACTCATCTATTTACCTTTTTTATATTTTTCTTTTACTCATCTATTTGTCTTGAATGAAAAATTTCTATTATCACTCTTTACAATATAACTGTTTAATCGCTTGTAAGTTTTTGTATATCACTTCTAAATCAACAATTTTCAAGCTATCATAACTCTCTGATATAGAAAATATATATCTATTATCTACTTTTGATAACTTTATAAAATACCAATATCGACCAAAGATATAAGAACCTAAAATCTCATCTGTATCTTCTGATTGTTCGAGAGCGACAAGCATTTCTGCTAATAGTTGCCATTTAGGGTCACCATTTGGAATACTTTTTTTGTACTCTTGGATAAAAAAGAGTGGTTTTTCTGGTTTTATCCAACCTTTTGCTAACATAAAGTCGGTTTTACCATAGATAGAGAGATTATCTCTCTCAAAAGATAACTCTCGCTCTAGCCACACTTTCACCCCATTACACTGAAAAGAGATAGCATTCAAAATAGGAGCTATAAATAACATCTTTAGCTCTTCTTCCAAATATCTATCAAGTTCCATCTCGTTGTCTGCGATTAAGTTTACAAATTTATCTTTTATATCTTTTGGTATCTCAATACCATCAATATCTAAGAGTAGTTTATGTTCACTTTGAGACAACTCAAAGAACTCCAAAAGTTCCTCTGGTGTAATATTGCCAAATGACAACCTTTTCACTTAGTCTCCTTTGGCTGCGGCTACGGCTTTAGATGCACCATCACCTAGGTCTGTTGCTGCGATAACATTATCTATATTGGCATTTCTCAAAATCTCTGCTGCTTCTGGTGCATTTGTACCATCGAGTCTCACTACTACTGGTACATTTACATCTACCATTTTTGTAGCCTCTAAGATACCATTTGCAATTCTATCACATCGTACGATACCACCAAAGATATTGACAAAGATTGCTTTGACATTAGGGTTTTTGAGGATAATTTCAAATCCTTTTGCTACCGTTTCGGCATTGGCAGAGCCACCAACATCAAGGAAGTTTGCAGGTGTTCCACCCATATAGTTGATAGTATCCATAGTACCCATAGCAAGTCCTGCACCATTAACCATACAACCTATCTCACCATCAAGAGCGATATAGCTGAGACCATATCTACTCGCATCTCTCTCATCTGGATCTTCTTCGCTAATATCTCTCATATCTTCAATCTCTGGATGTCTTCCAAGAGCAGAGTCATCAAAGCCCATTTTGCCATCGAGTGCGAGGAAATCTCCTGAAACTGTTTTGATAAGTGGATTGATCTCTATCATCTCTGCATCATTTTCCATATAGACATCATAAAGAGATTTTGCAAATTTGATCATTTTTTTCTGTTCGTTTTTGTCTGTGATACCCAAACCAAATACAAGCTTTCTACCGTGGAAACCTTGGAAACCAAAGGCTGGATCTACAGCTATTTTGATGATCTTTTCTGGTGTATCATGGGCTACTGTTTCGATATCCATACCACCTTCAGTAGAAGCCATAATGATAGGCATCTCAGCAGCACGGTCAAGAACGACAGAGAGATAGAGTTCATCTGCAATATCTGCACCCTCTTCGATATAAACTTTTTGTACCAATTTACCCTCAGGACCTGTTTGGTGTGTGACAAGTGTCATACCAAGTATCTCTGTAGCAAGTTCTCTGACTTCATCGATTGATTTAGCAAGTTTCACACCACCACCAAGACCTCTCCCACCTGCATGGATTTGTGCTTTTACAACCCATACATCACCACCGAGTTCAGCTGCATTTGTTGCTGCTTGATCTGGTGTATTTGCGATAATACCTCTAGGTGTTGGCACACCATATTTAGCAAAGATTTGTTTTGCCTGATACTCATGAATATTCACGAAGACTCCTTTTGTTACAATAAGTTCCTGCTATTATACGCAGAAGAAAAATAAAATCTTATGAATAGTATTACTAAAGTAGCAATATTTAGTCAAGTGCTAAGTATCTACACATTTTTAGATATTATAATTCTCTTTTATGTTAAGATTTTCAAAAAGAGAGGAGAGTAAACATGGCATATCTTATGACTGTTGATGCAGGTACAGGAAGTGTTCGAGCAGTGATTTTCGATGAAGAGGGGAGACAAATCTCCATAGGACAGCACGAGTGGGAACATCTCGTAGAGGATGGAGTCCCAAACTCTATGAGCTTTGATTTTGACCACAATTGGCGTATAGCATCCAAGTGTATCCAAGAGGCTATCTCCAAAGCCCATATAGAACCCCAAGAGATAGTAGCTGTCTCTGCTTCATCGATGCGTGAGGGGATCATAGTCTATGATAAAGAGGGCAAAGAGTTATGGGGAGTTGCCAATGTAGACTCAAGAGCTTCCGATGAAGTCAAAAGGCTCAAAGAGCAGTTTCCCACTATAGAAGAAGCATTTTATGCCTCATCTGGGCAGACTTTTGCTCTCGGGGCTTTGCCTCGACTCTTGTGGCTCAAAAATAACCGCCCCGCACTCTATGAGAAGGTTGCTATACTCTCTATGATCAGTGATTGGGTATTGGCAAAACTCTCAAATGTCATCGCTACTGAGCCATCCAATGCAGGGACTACAGGGATCTTCTCTCTCGCCAAGCGAGAGTGGGATCCTTCACAAGCGAGGAGAGTAGGTATCAAAGATGATATCTTCCCACCTGTCTACGAATCAGGGGAAGTGATAGGTGAAGTAACTGCTCAAGCGAGTGCTGAGACTGGTTTAGCTATAGGGTGTAGAGTAGTGATGGGTGGAGGTGATGTACAGCTCGGCTCTGCTGGCTTAGGCGTAGTACATCGAGGAGAGAGTGCTATATTGGGTGGAAGTTTTTGGCAACAAGTGGTCAATATAGATGCATCAACCACTCCACCTAGGGATATGCGACTCCGTATCAACCCTCATGTTATTGATGGTATTTCACAAGCAGAGGGGATTAGCTTTTTCTCTGGATTGATTATGCGTTGGTTTCGAGATGCCTTTTGTGATATGGAGAAGCTCGAAGCATCCAAGCGAGGGATAGATACTTATGAATTACTCGAAGAGATGGCGAGTAGAGTACCCCTAGGTGCATATGGTGTAGTACCGATATTTTCAGATGCCATGAAGTATGGAGCGTGGTACCATGCAAGCCCATCTTTTCTCAACCTCTCTCTTGATGCTACAAAATGCAATAAAGCAAGTATGTTTAGAAGTTTGGAAGAGAATGCTGCGATCGTCTCAGCTATCAATTTAGAGAGTATATCATCCTTTTCTGGCGTACAGAGTGAGAGTCTCACTTTTGCTGGAGGTGCAAGCCAAGGGAGACTATGGTCACAGATATTGGCAGATGTCACAGGCAAGCAGATCAATATACCAGTCGTCAAAGAGGCTACTTCTCTAGGGGGTGCTATGATGGCAGGTATAGGAGCAGGTATCTATCGTGATATCCATGAAGTGGCCAAAGAGCTTGTCAAATGGGAGCGAAGAGTAGAACCAGATCCCCAAAACTACCCCAGATACAAAGAGATACAAGAGCAGTGGCAAGAGATATATAAGGAGCAACTCAAATTGGTAGATAGAGGGCTCCTCACATCTATGTGGAAAGCTCCAGGGGTATAGAGAAAGCTAGGGAATGTTTTAGGAAATATTATGTTAAAATCCTATTTGACTTATTTATCAAGACTAACCTAACAATCAGAAGGAGTTTCATTGTTCAATATATCTAATTATAAAACAGACAATATAAAAAACGACATTTTATCGGGTCTAGTAGTCGCTGTAGCACTCGTACCTGAGGCTATTGCTTTTTCATTTATCGCCAATGTGAGTCCTATCGTGGGACTCTATGCAGCCTTTATATTGGGGCTTGTCACTGCACTCATAGGTGGAAAACCAGGGATGATATCTGGTGCTACAGGTTCTGTGGCTGTGGTCTTGGTAGGGTTGAGCCTAGAGGTCAACACTATGCTTCAAGCCAAAGGTATCACAGGAGATGCGTTGGCATTTGAGATACTGCAATACATTACACTCACCGCTGTCATGGCGGGTCTCTTGCAAGTCTTGGCAGGGGTGCTGAAGCTAGGGAAGTTTATCCGTCTCGTACCGCAACCTGCTATGTATGGCTTTGTCAATGGATTGGCTATCGTCATCGCTACGGCTCAATTCAAATTTTTCAAAGATCAGGGAATAGTGATGTACCTCCTCGTCTTTGCTACGATGCTTATTATGTATTTTTTGCCCAAATATACCAAGGCAATCCCAGCAGGTCTCGTAGCTATCATCACTCTCACTCTAGTAGTCTACTTTGGTCAAATCGACACTATTACCGTAGGGAGTTTGACTGACCTCTCACAGTTCAAGGGACAACTCCCATCTTGGCATGTACCAGATACACTTTTGAGCATCGATGCTATCCTCTTGGTGCTTCCATACGCTGTGATCGTGGCACTTGTAGGTCTGATAGAGTCACTACTGACACTCTCTGTACTTGATGAGATGAGTGGTACGAGAGGTTCAGGCAACAAAGAGTGCATCGCTCAAGGCACAGGAAATATAGCATGTGGATGCTTCGGTGGTATGCCTGGATGTGCGATGGTAGGACAATCCATCATCAACTACACTTCAGGTGGTCTCGGCAGGCTCTCTGGTGTTACCGCTGCTATCGGTTTGATACTATTAGTCGCTACCCTTACAGATATACTCAATGCCATTCCAATCTCTGTACTCGTAGGTATCATGTTTATGGTGAGTATCGGGACATTTGAGTGGAGTAGTGCTAGCCACCTCAAATATATGCCAAAGAGTGATGCTTTTGTGATGGTGGTAGTGACTCTTATCACTATCTTTTTTGACCTTGCTGTAGCTGTTATCTCAGGAGTCATTATCTCTGCTTTAGTTTTTGCTTGGAAACATGCCAAGATATTTGCACGGACACATGTAGAAGAGGATGGTACAAAGATATATCTCTTAGAGGGGCCTCTCTTTTTCGCCTCTGTGACGAACTTCTTTGAAAACTTTACCGTAGATGACGACCCAGAGAAGGTGATCATAGATTTCAAAAATGCGAGAGTGATGGATGCATCAGGCGTAGAAGCGATAGACTCTCTCACACGCAAATACAAAGAAAGAGGCAAACAGCTCACCCTAAGACATCTCAGCGAAGATTGTAAAAAGACCCTCAAAGCTGCAGGACCACACTGTAGCTATGAAGAGGATGATCCTACCTATAGAGTCGCTATCAATTATTAACTGACCTTACGCATTTTGTAGGTTTGGCATTGCCAAACGCTTAATAGGATATAAAGATGCTTCCAGAGCTTGCAACTTCTTTC
>CBEUND010000067.1:0-11001 GCA_965544395.1 uncultured bacterium
TAAACATAGTGCTAGTGAATGCTAGATTTATCAAGCGTTCACAACTACAGCAATAGCAATCCCTAGCAACACTACGAAAAGCAAAAGAGGGATGATATCATTGAGTGTAAATATACGATATGATAGCAAGTCATCGTAGTGTTCATCACACCAACTACCTGTAGTAGGTGATCTCGGATGTGCTCGCATATGCCCTGCTTTGCCACACACATCACAAAAACCACAATAACCATCGGGCATGTCAGCAAAGTACTCCTTCATCTTTGGGTTATTTCGTTCGCTACAATAGCACCCTCTTTCATGACTCATGCTGTATCTCCTCTTTTATATATGCTAAGACCTCTTGAAGTTGCTGACAACTCACCCCTACTCTTGGAATAAGCCTGATAATCGGTACATCTACTGTAGGCTGTCGTATAGCACCTATAAGAAAGCCTCGCTCTATGAGCTTTTGTTGGAGCTTCATGGCTTGTTGATTGCTCGATTGTCTAATAGGGATGATAAGAGAATGTGACTTTATACCTAATATCTCTTGGATGAGAGCTATGCGTTTATCTATCTTGTGACGATACTTCTGCGAGTGTTTGACTATCGACTCTATATTGACAAGAGCAAGAGCGGTATCTATCACAGAGGGTGCTGTAGAGTATATGATGGGTTTTGCACGATTTTCCAAAAAAGAGACTACCTCGGCACTCGCCAATATATATGCTCCATAACTTCCATACGCTTTGCCTAGAGTTCCCATCTTGATATGATGAGCTTGTGGCGTGATGCCGTAGTGTTCAAAAATCCCTAATAATCTCTCACCGACTACTCCTGAGCTATGAGCCTCATCGACTATCAACAACGAACTATAAGCATCTACGACATCAAATATCGCTCTACTGCAAAGCTCTCCACTCATAGAGTAGACTCCCTCTATAGCCACTATACTTCTCTTATAAGTATATTTCTCTAACTTCTCTCTAAGATCATTGGCATTGTTGTGTTCAAAAAAAACTACCCTATCGCCCAAAAGCCCTGATGCCATTACGCCACTAGCATGATACTCCGCATCCATAAAAAGTATATCTCCTTTGCGTACTAGAGCCTCTATAAGTGACATATTTGCCAGAAATCCACTCCCTACGACTAAACCCTCAGCAAAGCCATTGAGCGATGCTAAGTGTTCTTCAAAGAGTTGATGTATAGGGTGGTAGCCGTTGACTAGCATACTTGCCTTGGGTGCAATGGTACTATAATTCTCTACCATATTGAGTGCTTTTTTGAGCTGTTTTTTCTTTTGTGTGAGTCCTAGATAGTCATTGGAAGCCATATCTACCAAATCTGTATCAAAAAGCCTCCGCTGACGAAAACGCCCTGCTCTCTTAAGGGCTTTGAGTTGGTTTGTATACATAAGAGATTATCCTTCTACAAATTTATATATAATTATAGCGTAACCAAGGATATTATGTTACCACTCTATTCTACTTCTTATTTTTTATGATATTCTCTCATGAGATATACCCATATTTATGTTATAATAATCGACTTTACTTCATAAGGAGATATTATTATGATACTTGAAAAGTTATCAGTGATCACAGAGCCTATCCCACTAAGCCAATTGAGTAAAAAAGAACTCAAAGAGCTACAAAAAGCCTTGAAGATATTGGCATATCCTGTCGGTGACATAGATGGTCTTATAGGTCCCAAAACAAGAAATGCTTGGAGTGAATTTAAGACCGATGTATCTTTCGGACATCCAGACATCATAGATGACGAATCTGTGGCTCAACTCCAAAAGAGTATCGATGCCATCTCAAATCATGGCGTAGAACACGATTTTTCTACCAAAGAGGGGACTATAGATGCTATCATCTATGAGTGTAGAGCCCAAGGTATATCACTAGATACACAGATAGCCTATGTACTCGCAACAACTGAGTGGGAAACTAATAGGACATTCAAACCAATTAGAGAAGCCTATTGGCTCAGCGAAGGTTGGAGGAAAAGACACTTAAGATACTATCCCTACTATGGGAGGGGTTTTGTGCAACTCACTTGGAAAAACAATTACAAAAAATACTCTGGTATCATAGGTGTAGATATGGTACATGACCCTGATATAGCGATGCGACCAAATGTTGCACTCTTTGTACTTGTGCATGGTTTTAAGACAGGGACATTTACAGGACGAAAAATCTCTGACTACATCAATGAACATAAAACTGACTTCGTCAGAGCAAGACGCTGTATCAATGGTACAGATCAAGCCTACACTATCGCTTCTCTAGCAGAAAAATTTTTAGATGGTTTAGAGTCGTATCAATAGTGCTGTCAAAATTTTGAAATAGTAGGAAGTAGATAATATGGAACAAAATCAACACGAGTTTGAAATAGATGGAAACTTAGTATCTCTTGAGGAACTCATAGCATCATATAAAGAACATAATGCAGAAAAAGAGTTTACTAGCAAGATAATGCAAAGACGAAAAGATGAAAAAATCCTCAAGCCATATCAAGCAGAACTCATCAAACTCCAAAAACATTTGGAAGAGACAAAGCAAAAGATGATTATACTCTTTGAGGGTCGTGACGCTGCAGGAAAAGGCGGAACTATTCGTAGGGTGACACGATATATGAATGAAAAACACTATCGTATCGTAGCCTTAGGCAAGCCCACAGAAGAGCAGAAGGGTCAGTGGTACTACCAAAAATATATATCTCATTTTCCTAGAGCAGGCGAAATAGTATTATTTGATAGGAGTTGGTACAGTAGAGCTATGGTTGAGTCTGTTTTTGGTTTTTGTACAACCAAAGAGTATGACGACTTCATGAAAGGAGTCAAAGGCTTTGAAAAAGATTTGACAAGACAAGGCATCACCCTAATCAAACTCTACTTCTCAGTCACAAAAGATGAACAAGCACGAAGATTTGAGAGACGAAAAACAGACCCTCTCAGACAGTGGAAATTGAGTGAAATTGACATGCAAGCTCAAGATAGATGGGATGACTTCACACGCACAAAATATGAGATGATCAAAAAGACGCATTCACACAATGCTCCATGGACTGTGATCCGCTCCAATGATAAACAAAAAGCTCGATTTGAAGCGATGAAAGTAATCCTCAACTCAATCGACTACGAGGGACATGACACAACACTTGACTATAGTTTAGATCCTGAGATAGTAGTATCTGGTGCAAGAGAGATAGAGATAATGGATGCACAAATCAAGAAAAAAGGCAAATTGATAGGCTAAGGCTACCGCTAAAGGTTACCCCAAGGAGATAAACACCCAAATAGCTTGGGGAGGTTCCTTATAGATCAATATGAAAATTTATAACCTCTACGACGCACCGTGTGAATGACTTGAAAACCTAAAATACTCTTCAATCTCTTTCTAATTTGGTTTATAGCTACCTCTACAGTATTATCGCTCACATACTCTGGCTCTTCCCAAAGTGCATTGATGATTTCATCTTTTGAAAAAACTCTCTGTTTTCGTAGAGCCAAATAGGCAAGTATATCAAAAGTCTTTCCATTCAAGGAGACTATCTTCTCATCATACTCTATTTTTTTATTAGCGATATCTATCACTAATTTTCCTATATCTACTTTCGTACCAAAAAGTTGTCTCATATTGGCAAGTACTCTCGCAGCTACCAAGTCTGGCTCACTACAGTGGTTATAGATCACATCATCAGCACCAAGTTTAAAGTGTGTAACCTGTTGAAAAACATTATCAGTCAAAACAATAATTTTTGTTTCACTCTTTTTCTTTTTTACTTCATTGACATATCTCTCCAATGAAAAGCGTACACCCTCATCTACCAAAATCACTAACTCATAGTGCCTAAAATCAGTGAAATTTGTTGCATCATATAAATCTTTTGCATTATCTAATATGCAGATAAAATAATTTTCTAACTCTTTTTCAAGTCTCTTAACATATTCATCATCCATACCTATCGTCAATATTCTCATACTTTACACTCTACCCTTAATTTGACATATATATGACAACATTTTATATTTAATCATGTATATTAAAGTAGTTTATATCTAAATATTGCTTATTTAAAAATAAAAGTAACTTTTAGTTTAATTTGATATATTATTGTTTTACTTTGAAAAGGAGAGAGAAGACTATAGATGGCGTACTAGCCATCGTACATATAGATGCACTGGAGTTACCTGAAGAGATAGATGGGTAAAGAAATTTTAGATAAAATAGTGCTATAACTTTTTAGTAGGAAAATATAGATGAAGATATATGTAAATAGCGATGAGAACTTCGATGCAAATTTTGCTGAGTTGTTGGAGCGGGGGCAGATGGATATGGAGGGGGTGACCTCGATAGTCAATACTCTCCTCAAAGAGATCAAAGACGATGGCAACGCTGCACTCAAAGCACAGATAGGCAAGTTTGACCGATGGACTCCTAGCAGTGACGAGGAGCTACTCGTATCTATGGAGGATATGCGTAAGGCATATGACTCCATAGATGATACACTGCGTAATGCGTTGCACTTGGCATATGATCGTATAGAGAGTTATCACCAAAAACTCATGCCCAAAACTTGGCTGGATTTTGAGAAAAACGGCTCTATATTGGGGCAGAAAGTAACTGCTGTCGATCGAGCTGGTCTCTATATCCCAGGGGGCAAAGCAGCCTACCCTAGCTCACTACTGATGAATGCTATCCCTGCTATCGTCGCTGGGGTTGAAGAGATAGTAGTCTGTACACCTACTCCTGATGATGCGATCAATGAACTCCTCCTTGCGGCTTGTCACCTCTGCAAAATAAGCAGTCTCTACAAAGTAGGTGGAGCCTCTGCAATCGGTGCTATGGCATATGGTACAGAGACGATCCCCAAAGTAGATGTCATTACGGGGCCTGGTAATATCTTTGTTGCTACTGCCAAAAAACTCGTCTATGGTGAAGTTAATATAGATATGATCGCAGGTCCTAGTGAGATAGGGATATTGGCTGATGCTACTGCAAAAGAGAATTATATAGCGATGGATCTCCTCTCCCAAGCAGAGCATGATGAGATGGCAAGCTCTATACTCATCACTACAGATATGGAGTTGGCTAATAAGGTGAGTGACAAAGTAGAAGAGTTTTTAAGTCAACTCACTCGTGAAACAATAGCACGCAAATCGATAGAGGAGCGAGGGGCAATCATCGTCACCTCTACTATGGACGAAGCGATAGAGCTGATGAATGAGATAGCACCAGAACACTTAGAAGTGATGACGAGTAACCCTATGGAGCTACTTCCCGTGATCAAACATGCTGGAGCGATATTTCTCGGAGAGAATACACCTGAACCTATAGGAGACTATATAGCAGGTCCAAACCACACACTCCCTACAGGCGGTACAGCGAAGTTCTATTCACCTCTGAGTGTCGATCACTTCCTCAAAAAATCATCTATCATCTCTATGAGTCAACAGGGGATAGATGAGTTGGGTGAGGCTTGTGCTTTGATCGCGAAGAGAGAAGGATTGACCGCACATGGGGCATCAGTGGAGATGAGAGTAAGCAAGTAGGTTTCTGTATCATCATTTGGTGGGATCCTCCCACCCTACTATCTGTAGGTTTGGTAGCACCAAACGATTTGGATAATCTTTTTATCGTTTGGCAGTGCCAAACCTACCAATATGTAGCATATAATCCAAATTGATACGCGTAGGTCGGGTTCCCCGAACCCAACGAATATTACAAATACAAAACAACATTAATTAAACAAAGGGTAACAATAGATATGAGAGCATTATTAAGTGTAAGCGACAAAGCGGGTATAGTAGAGTTTGCTCAAGGACTAGAAGCAATGGGTTGGGATATCATCTCTACAGGTGGAACATACAAAAAACTCAACGAAGCAGGAGTCAAAGTTATCGAGATAGACGAAGTAACCAAATTCCCTGAGTGTTTTGAGGGAAGAGTCAAGACACTCAACCCATTTGTCCATGGTGGTATCCTACACAAGAGGGGTGATGAAGCCCATGTAGCTCAAGCCAAAGAGCTAGGTGTAGAGGGTATCGACCTCGTATGTGTCAACCTCTATCCATTCAAAGAGACGATAGAACGCACAAACGATTTCGATGAAATTATAGAAAATATAGATATCGGTGGTCCTACTATGGTACGAAGTGCAGCCAAAAACTTCAATGATGTACTTATCGTGACAGATGCCAACGACTACGCAGCTGTATTGGATACCCTCAAGAGTGGCGAAAATACGCTAGAGTTCAGAAGAGATTTGATGATCAAAGCATTTGAACATACGGCAGCCTATGATGCGATGATAGCTAACTATATGAATGGCAGATTCAATAGTGGCTTTGGTACATATCAATTCATCACTGGCAAAAAAACATTCCAAACTCGTTATGGTGAAAACCCTCACCAAGATGGTGCATTGTATGAGTTTGATAGCCACTTTACTGACAACTTCAAACAGCTCAAAGGCGAAGCGAGCTTCAATAATATCACTGATGTCAATGGGGCATTGAAAATCGCCTCTAGCTTTAGTGATGAGAATGCCGTCTGTATCGTCAAACATGGCAATCCATGTGGCTTTGCTATCAAAGAGAGACTACTCGACTCCTATACAGAGGCTCTCAAGTGTGATCCTGTCTCTGCGTTTGGTGGTGTAGTAGCAGTCAATGGTATCGTCACCAAAGAGTTGGCTGAAAAGATGAATGAGATATTCCTCGAAGTCGTCATGGCTGCTGATTTTGAACCTGAGGCACTCGAAGTATTTGAGAAGAAAAAAAGACTCAAACTCTTTGCCCAAGGCGGAACCAAACTCGTAATGAGCAAAGATAGTCATGACTTCAAACATGTAGATGGTGGGTTTGTTTATCAAAACTCTGACTGTATCTGTGACAACGAAGTCCATAACGCTCACCTCAAATCAGAACTCATAGCAAATCAACAAGAGATGAAAGATCTCGAAATTGCATGGAAAGTAGCAGGACTCACCAAGTCCAACTGTGTTGTCTATGTCAAAGACTCTGCTATGGTTGCTGTAGGTATGGGTATGACAAGCCGTGTAGATGCAGCTCAATGTGCATTGAAAAAGGCAGCAGAGATGGATATAGATGTGAGCGGTGCAGCGATGGCAAGTGAAGCATTTTTCCCATTCCGTGACTCTATAGATGCCGCTGCTTCTGCTGGTGTCAAAGCGATCATTGAACCAGGTGGATCTATCCGTGATGAGGAAGTGATAGCAGCAGCCAATGAGTATGGTATCTCTCTCTACTTTACTACTGTCAGACACTTCTTACACTAGGATACATAGTGCAAACAGCTAAAGAGGAGTATCAAGATCTCAAAAAGTATGTATGGGCTATATATCTCTTGCAATTTTTGACCCTCTTTACAGGTGGTATATCTCTACTCATCTCTGCTTTTATCGCATATCTCAAATACGATGAGAGTATCGGCAGTGTAGAACAATCTCACTTACAATGGCAGATCAAAACTTTCTGGTTTGGTCTGGCTGGTATGCTCATAGGTTTTGTGTTACTCTTAGTATGGATAGGTGGATTAGTTATGACCATCGTATGGCTATGGATAGCCTATAGAGTTATCAAGGGAGTCAATCTATTCCTAAAAGATAAGGAGATGAGTTAAACATATTTGTGATATTATAAACTAATAGATAAGAGGTAATAGTCATGAAAAACAATAATAGATTAGAACATGCAGACGATATACTAAGTTTTTGCCGAACACTCTCTATCCTCTATATAGAAGATGATAAAGCGATACGAAAACATACCGAAGAGACTTTGGAGATGATCTTTGGTACTGTCTCTATAGCTCTCAATGGTGAAGAGGGACTCAAACAATATATACAATATTATAACGAGCATGGGAACTATGTCGATATTGTTTTAACTGATCTAAAGTTGCCTACTCTGAGTGGTGTTGCGATGAGCAAAGAGATGCTGCGACTTAACCAAGAGCAACTTATCATAGTAAATTCTGGATATAATCAAGTAGAAGTTTTGACACATCTGATCGATTTAGGTATTTACTATTTTCTTCCAAAACCTTTGACATTTAAACACCTCTATCAGACCTTACAAAAAGTTGCTAGCCATATCTATGAAAAACAAAAAAATATAAATAATGAAAAAGAGATAGAGTCGCTTCAAAAACTCCTCAATGAGTCAGATGATAGTAGACAAAATCAAAATAAAATCATCCATACACTCTCCAAAAATATTAAAATGTCTGCTGAAGCTATTGAGGATTTAGTCAAAATGACATGTGATGTTACTCTCAATAAAAAAAAGAAGGGCTATCTCGAAAAAATTAAAAATAGTGGAGGTCATATCTTTGCACTTGCAAAAAATATAGAAGAGATATCTATGAGTGAGAGTAATGAAATCGTACTAGAGGATATAGAGTTCAATATTAACAATATTTTTGACAATATCTCTACCACTATAGTAGCCAAAGCATATCAAAAGGGATTGACAGTCATATTTGATATCAATAACAATGTACCAGCGATCATCAAAGGTGATCCATTGAGGCTTAGTCAAGTCCTGATGATATTGATGACCAATGCAGTTACATATACACAGAGTGGTGATATTATACTCAAAGTCAAAATGTCTCCTCTCCCCAAAAAAGATAAATTACTTATTTTTGAAGTAGTAGATCATGGTATTGGTCTTACAAAAGATAAACAAAAAAATATTTTAAAACAAGAAAAACGAGAGAAAAAAAGTAGCCTAGGTATAGCCAAAGATATTGTCAAAATGATGGGTGGCACTATCCGTATAAAGAGTCAATATGGAGTCGGAAGTCGATTTATATTCTCTATAGTGACGCAACAGGTAAATGAACGGAGCTATCGCCTCCCATCCAAATCACTTATGTCCAAAAAAGTCCTTATCGTAGATACTAATCCCAAATCCTCTCTGGCACTTGCACAAATGCTCCAATACTTTCGCTATGATACAAAAATCTCTTTTGATTTACAAGAGGCCAATAGACTCTTTTTGGAAGATACAAGCTTTGATATCATATGTATGGATAGAAACTTTATGACTCAAATAGAGGATGAGGCTTTTATGTCTGATACTACTGCAAAAATCATCCTCATAGAAGATAATATACTCCAACAAAATAGAAATGTCAACAACTCTATGCAGATAGATAGCAAAATATACAAACCCTATACACAAAAAATGATTTTTGATATGATTGTAAGTCTCTATGGAGATGAACACGGGAAAGATGCTAAAGAGATATTAACAAAAAAGGAGATTCAAAATTTATCAGGAAGTCATATACTATTGATAGAGTATAAGACAATCATACAAAATAGCATACAAACAATGCTCGAAGATACAGGTATCAAGCTAACAATGACACAAAGTGCTGAAGAGGGACTCTCTTTGAGCAAGAAGTTGATAGATTTGGATATGATACTGATGGATGTTCAACCTTTATTAGCAAGAGATATTGAGGTAATCACTGAGATTGAACAGAGTAGTCGATATGCCAATATACCCAAAGTAGCTCTTCTGACAGATGACTCTCCTGAATCACTAGAGGAGCTGAAAAAAAAGAGTTTCATTGATCATATCACTAAACCCATTGTTCCGCACGAACTCTATAGAGTGTTGAAGAATAACATAACACCAAAAGCAAAAGCTACGCTCTCAAAAGATATTGTTCCTCTCAAAAACAAAGAGAGACCTATTATTATTGATAATGGAAAAAATTATTATGATTTGAAAGATACAAAATTTACTTTATGTGAAGATAAAAAAAGATTTGAAGAGTTTAAAGTAGTAGCAAAAAGTTCTGACTTGAAGATCAAAGCACTACTCAAAATAAATCGTCGCAGTAGAGCAATAGAGTTACTAGAGAGTGTAAGAAAAGCTTCTGCAAATATATGTGCAACTACACTTGAAGATACTATATCTTATCTTATAAAGACTATAGATATCAATAGTGAAGAGAGCTATCTCATCATTCAAAGGTTTTCAGAGTATCTTGAGATTGTTATGCAAAAGATAGAAAAAATAGAGAGTAACAACGAGAATTAAACAAAATATACTATATAATTCGGGTTCAATACAAATAAAGGATAACAATGAAAAAAGCAATCTTGGTTTTCATATTATTGAACTCTCTGCTCTTATCAGAAGTCAAAGATATAGTCGTATCACAAGCATTTCTCGATAAAAATATACCTATCGTTGACATCAGAACTCCAACAGAGTGGAAAGAGACAGGTATCATAAAAGGCTCTGCTACTATTACATTCTTTGATGAACGAGGTGCATATAATGCAAAGGAGTTTATCGCCAAACTCAATAAAGCAGTCGATACGCAAAAAGAGTTCGCTATCATATGCCGTACTGGGAGTCGTACTTCTATGGTAAGTCAATTTTTATCAAATGACTTAAAATATCATGTGATCAATCTCCAAGGAGGTATCACACACCTTATACAAAATGGATATAAACCAGTAGCATACCAACACTAATACTTCAATATAGGCTAACCCAAGGAGGAGAAAATCTCTCCTCTTTGATTAGATTACAGGTGGCTCTTCTGTTGGAGTCATACCAACTGTTGTATCTGTGGCAGGTGCATAATCTCCACTTGAACTAGAATCGCTACTACTAGAACTAGAATCATCACTACTAGAATCTGTTTGACTACTACTTGAATTAGAATCATAACTTGCAGAGTCGCTACTTGAAGTATTACTACTTTCACTATCAGATGTAGAATTTGTTGGTAAGATATCCTCATCTGAGTTTGTAGTCTCATTCGAGCTATCTTCAAATACTTCATCAAATGCTGGTCCATTATCCGAACTGTTACTCTCTTCATTTTGAGAGCTATCTTCATCAGAGTCTATATTGGAGAAATCAAGCTCCTCTTGATCACTATACCCATCACTATTAGAGTCTTGCTCTGTACTTTGAGCATCTTCATCTTGAGTGGTGTCTTCCTCATTTGT
>CBEUND010000068.1:0-10828 GCA_965544395.1 uncultured bacterium
TCTTTGGGTTTTCCTTAGATTGTATCTTCTTTTACGATTGCTAGGCTTGTATCATTACCCCAGCTACTCCAACCACCTGTAAAGATCTTCACATTTTTATAGCCAAGTAGTCTCAAAGCAGCTGCTATATGTGCACCACGACCTATGCCATAATTGGAGTAAGTGTATATGGTTGTATCTTTTTTGATATTTTCTTGATCAAATATTTTCTGCATTCTCTCTATAGTTTGAAAGCTTCTTCTGTTTATAAAATCGGTAATTTCTGTAGATGCAATATGTATCGCACCTGGGATATGACCACTACGGACGATTCCTTCTAGCTTTTTTCTTCCTTGAAACTCTGCTGTGCTACGAGCATCGATGATAATGTATTGACTTTTATTGGCATCTTTTTGTATATCTTCGGATGCTCTTTTGACATCATAACTATCTGTAATATATGTCAGATTGATTTTCAAATCACTGAGTTTGAGACTACCCTTATTGATGATTTTTTCATCACCACCTCTGATGAGAAGATTGGGTTTGATGATACGCATCTTGGCGAATATTCCTTCTGTATCTGAAGTGAGACTCTGCTCTTTTTTTGTCTCATGCGACTTTTTTGCAATAGCAATTTGCTCTTTGAGAGAAATATACTCATCGTATAATGTGTTGAAAAGTTTTTGATTTGGATCGAGAGATTTGATAGCATTGAGTCCTCCATCCAAGAGGTATATCTCTTCAAAACCAAAACTCTCTAAAAAACTATATACACCTGTCGCATTTGCATCTAATTTTCTCTCATATACAATAAGTGTTTGATTGCTATTTATACCCTTTTTTTCTAAGTATTTGTGCATATCTTCTGGACAGTAGTAGAGTGGGGGGCAGGAGAGTCTTTTGTTCAAATATTTTGGGTTCATATAGATATTTAATGCATTGACAATATGCTCTTGTTCATACTCCTTCTTAGTATCAGATGATACGAACACTACATTACTTTTGCCTATGAGACGAATAGCTTGATTGGGTTTTATCAGTTTTATTGTGGATGCAAAAAGAGTATCAGACACACAAATAAAAACTACTATAATATAAAATAAACTCTTCATAATAATCTCCTTATATTACTATAAATTATAGCCTAAACAACTTTTAATTCTCATTTTGATACTATCGTATAGAGATAAATTAATTTAACTGATAGGAACAATATGTCAAAAAAACTATTTTACTTTGAGAGTGAAGAGAGTATAGAAGATATCGTCAAGTCTATTTTTGATATGGATATAGCTCTTGATGGAGGATGGGGATATGGACAATCAGATGCGATTGTGATAAAAGAAAAAGATATAAATATCAAGCAGTTAGAGCATACCATAGCCTCAATGCGTACACATCTGGAGATGAATATCACACAAAAAGCTACACAAAGATATGGTGGTATAAATTTGACAGAGATAAGCAGAAGTGAGTTGCAAGAGGATGGAGGCTATTATGAGAAGGTTACTTATAAAATTACAGCTATTTTAGAGCACCAATATAATGACTTTATCGAAGAGTATAAAGAGCAGTATGGTCAAAAAGATTTTGATATATCAGACTACTTTCGTAGGCGAAAAGCTGCTACAAATGAGAGAGAAGAGACTCTATGGTTTCTTGTCAATCATAAACCCGCATGCTGAGATTTCAAAGAAAAATATTTTATCATAATAGAAAGCTCTTTGAGTCGGTGCTAGAGATAATCCCCTCTCTCGCATAGTAGCATATATTCGCAATATTTGCATCGGTGTAGCTCTTCACATCGATTCGCTACAAACTCTTTTGTCTCTTTGAGTTCATTGATATGCTCCAATAAAATCCTGTTTTTCTCCTCTAGCTTTACAATCTCTTCAATCTTTCCATCTTCGACAATAAGCATAAAGACCAACCGAAGATTTTGAAACTTAGAAGAGAGGAGAGCATCATAGATACTCATTTGAAAATCTGTCAAACTCTCCAAGTTTTTACTTTTGTTTGCCTCTTTGATCGAACCACTCTTATAATCAATGACCAATGTATCCGTGCTATTTTGATCTATACGGTCGACTATACCTTTAAAGCGTAATCCACCTATCTCACCTGATATCTCATGCTCTCGTAGTACAACTCTCCACCCTGCTTCAAAATGTCTCAACTGGGCATATAAGAACCCTTGAAGTCTCTCTTTGTAGAGAAGTCGCTCATATTCACTTTTGGCATCGCTCTCTTGTATAAGTTGACTCAGTAGGCGATCGAGTGTTTTTTTCAACTCATCTATATCACTATAGTGATCTTTTTCTGCGTAGAGATGCTCTAGCAAAAGGTGCATAAAGGAGCCTTCATTCCGTTCATCATCTTTGGGGGTTTTGAAATTTTTGATATATTTGTAGTAGTACTTTCTTTTGCACTCAAGATAGACTTTGAGTTTTGATGCTGACCAGACTATCTTACTCGCATCGAAATTCTCTACCAAAGGGTCATCACTGATGACTATCTGTGTAGGTTCACTATAGAGGAGTGAGAGCTGGGCAGACACTGTTGTAGAGTTTGTCAATCCCAACTCATAGAGAAATTTTGAAGGGAGTTTGTTGTCACTGGTATGATAGAGTATAGTAGCATAGCTAGATTGCTCCAAAAGACGCTTGTAGTACTGCTTTTGTAGGGCTTCTCTATCTAATTGTGTTGGCAAACCTGCAAAGGCTCTGACAGATGAGTTGAGAAATTGATCTTTGGATGTCGTAGCAGGGACGACTCCTTCATTGAAATCCACTATAATGACTGCATCAAAGAAGACACCTCTTGTCTCTAGTAGCCCCATCACAGTCACTTTGCCACCCTTGACATCATCTATCGTAATATCAGAGAGAGACTGCATCCATAAGAAGAGCCAGCTTTTATAAGAGAATTTCTCTCCTCGAAAAATCTTCATACAATGCAACTGTTTTTCATAGACACTTTCACTCCAAGGAGTCTTATTGTTAGATAAATCATCTCTATTCCAGAGTGGACAATCGAGGATATCAAGAGAGTTTAGCATCATGAAAAATGACTCTATATCACTCTCTTCACGAGAAGTTATTTTATCTACTTTATCTAAATCAATTGCATATCTTTTGAGTATGAAGCGATCGGTGGGTTCATAAGTTTGCCAATAGTTGTAGAGTGCTTCAAGCTTTTTGTAGGCACTTTTTTGTTTATAGTCAAATCCCATAGCAAAATTGAGATTGTGTTGTCTATCATAGAGCGCGATACTCTCTTTGAGTGATTCATCAGGCAAAACGAGTACGATATGCTCTGCCTTAACCCCCTTTTGTATATACTTTTCTATCTGAGCAAAAGCGACACTGATCTGTTCAAATCGCTCTTCTACTTGTAATACTTGGGCATCTATAGAGCAGTTATTTGTTTGAGAAGTTACAATTATTTTATTGCTAAAATCAAAATTAACTTTACTATTTTGGGGAAGCTGTATGCCATAGCTATTAAATCTCTCTACCATCTTTTGATTAAATTTACTCGTAACATAGTGGATATTGAGTGGTTTGATAGCTGCTATCTTCTCGATCAACTGTAATTCATAGTGACTTAAATACCCCTCTAAGTGTATCTCTATCTGTTCGTAGCCATCAAGGAAGCCGAGATTGAGACTATAGCTCTGTGGTATAAATGCTTTATCGGTGAAACCTCGCTCTTCTAGTATCGTCTTATATCTATCAAAAAGTAACTCCAACACTTCCAAATCTTCTCCAAACTCTGCGTAAGCATCTGCTTCACTCAAAGATAAAAGATCTACAGATTCTTGCGCTAACTCTTCAAAAAATTTGAATAGAGCATCACTTTTTGTGAAGAAGCGTACTAGCTCACGATTGAATTTCAATTTTTCAAAACTCTTAAAGTTTGAAGCCTCTTTGAGGAGTAAGACCCTCTGTAGGGGATCGACCATGACTCTATCAGGGATGAGAATAACTCGCTGTTCAAACTCATCCATACGCATCAGAGTAGGGAGAAATCCTTCTATCTCTTTATACTCATTGGAGATTTTACGCAAGATACGCGAAGTGGGGAAGATTAATAATTTTTTCATAAGAAGAGTATAGCAAAATATGTTTAGGCTACCCCAAGGAGCAACCATAAACATATTTGCTAATTGTTATTTCTCTACTTTTAAGTATGCCTCATGGGAAGTATATCCTGTCCCTTCGGGAGCTTTTGCTCGAAACTGTAGGGTATATCTGCCTGCTTTTGTTATATCAATCTGAGGTGTAGTATATCTACCATCGACCCCTTTGACTACCTCAATCATTTGATCATCTACAGTAGTGTGTGGACGAGTCAACAAAAAGCTAGCATTGAGATCACTTACAGGGTTGCCCGCTTTATCTGTGATCAAATAGGTGAAACTATTTTTTCCACTTTGCAGTTTGACTTTGTCACCTTGGATACGCTTGCTATTGATATTGTCTGTGACTACAATCATCTTGACATTTTGCAAAGCAATAGTGTACTTTTTGTCAAACTCTTTTTTGCTCTCTAATATTTTGTTGATATGTATATCAGACAATTGATACTTCATCATATAGTCATTGGTCTCTTGTACGGGCATAGATGATGTAGCTTTGATAGTCCAGTAGCCCAATACAATGGCGAGCATCAAAAAGCCCATAATCATATGTGGCCAATAACTCTTTTTGCTATTTTGTTCCATGTTTTATCCTTATATAAATTGGTCTTATCAAAAAGATCCATAGAACAAATATACTACCCAAAAAAACTAAATATTGCAAGTAATGAATGATGACTTTAGTATCATTGGGGATGGTGGTAGTCATCTTTATGCCTTTTGTCGTGGCAATTTGATCGGCTAACTCTGAATATCCTTGGACAACACCAATAGCGTATTTATCTTTTTTGGTATTTTTATCTTTGGTTGCTACTACATCTATGGTAGCATCTTTTATATCAGAAGCACTGTAGAGCTGCTTCAACTCATCAGAAGATGTGATGAGACCAACTCTGCCTCTCTCTTTTGATTTGGCTGTGATCAAAGCATTGGGTGCAAAGATCAAAATAACAAACGGCTTGCTCATATTACTCTCATATTTTCTACTATACTCTACCAAATTAAAAGCTTCAGGGAAGTGTTCATTTGTTGCAATAGCATAAGCATTGATGCCAGTTTTGGCAAATAATTCACTACCAATATCTTCTATTATTTTAGAAGCTTCTTTGTTGAGTAAATCATTTTTTGTGAAGTGTGTTGCGTGTAGTAGAAATGGAAGTAACAAAGCAAGTAGGGTGAACCCTACTCTTGCTTTTGTCATGTAATTAACCTACGAAAAGGTGATTTGCTGTCAAAACAGCCCATAGGGTATATATAGCTGTAACAACCATACCCCAACCCAATACCTTATCCATAATTGATATCATTTGTTATCCTTTATTTTTTAGCATCTTGAAATGCAAATTTTGCATTATCTACGCTGTTTGCTTTGAGATTATTGATATCCAAGATAGGTGCTGGATTATAGAAATTGGTAGCACTTCCTTGTTGGACATTAATAGCCCAAGCTGTTAAACCTACACCTATACTCAATAATAATGCTGTAGCTATCAGCATACCAGTCACTCCGTGGAGTCCAAATATAGCTCTATTTGTATTTTCTGTTGACATATATTACTCCTAATTCTCTAATGAATGTAGATAAGTTGCCAATGCTTTTTGTTGCACTTTGGTCAATCTACCTTTGAATGATGGCATAGCACCTATAGCACCTTTTTTTCCATTTTGGAGTACATGCTCAATAAGAGTAAGATCATAGTCAGCTATATTTGGAGCTGTACCACCATTTCCTTTACCATCAGCACCATGACATCCTGCACAGACAGCAAATGAAGCAGGAGCTTCGCCCTTCATGCCCCCATGGACATACTCTGCAATCGCTTCGGCATCAGCACCGCTTGCCATACCAGCTGGCATTGCACCCATTGGATACTTGAGCTTGTCTTGACCATTAGCGATAGTCTTCAAAATCTCATCTTTGCTCATACGAGCTGAAAAGTTTTGTGCTTTTCCAGAGAGTCCATCACCAGTCTCACCATGACAAGGTGCACACTGTACCAAAAAGATAGATTCACCCATCTCTTGGAGTGTAGCAGCATCAGCTTTTTTATATTTGTTTTCAAACTTCTTTTGATATGCTTGAACCTCTTCATTATATTGACCTATTTGGCTAAATGCATTGACAGGATATCCTATTGTCCAATACCATAGAGCCCAAATGATAGTACCTAAAAATGAAAATGCCCATCCTGAAGGAAGTTCATTTTGATACTCACCGATACCATCCCAATTTTCATCAACAAGCTCACCTGTTGCTGTATCTGTCTTCATCTGATTGATATACTTGATAGAGACACCTATAGTCAAGCTTGCAATAGCAACTGCACCAACCAGCGTGATTATATTGATCGGATCACTTAGATCGATATTAAGCGATGTAACCATTGCAAATGTAGCACCTATAAGTAGTGCTCCAAAGATAAGCCCTTTTATCATCAAATTCATCTATTTCGCTCCTCGTTTTTGCTTTTGGTGGTAGAACCATCATCTATGGGAGTACTAGTGATTTCATCATCTAGTGCTATATTCCCATATTTCTCATAATCCTGCTCACCCTTTTTTTCACTTCTATAGAGGTGGATAATATACCCATATAGCACGATGACCAAAAAGATGGTCATAAAAAGATTGGCAAAGCCTTGTATATTTCTAATATCCACTCTCTACCCTCTTATTTCAATCTATTCAAATATGCTATCAATGCAACAATCTCAGGAATTTTCCCATTTGCGACGGCATCTTTCACATCTTTGTTTTTCATATCTGCTGCGATAAGTTTTGCATCAGCCAATACTTTTTGTTTCTTTGCTTCCCAAGCAGCTTTAGTGCCTTTGAACTCATCACCATATGGTGTACCAAATACTTTTTTGACTGTGACAGCTTCTGCGTATGCTGTCTCTATATCTGCAATATTTGTAAACATATGTTTATATGCTGGCATGATTGATTGAGGTACAACTGATTTTGGATCCCACATATGGTTCTCGTGCCAATCAGTTGTACGGTAGTTTCCTACACGGTGAAGATCTGGACCAGTTCTTTTGGAACCCCAAAGGAATGGTCTATCATACGCATACTCCCCTGAGAGTGATACTTGACCATATCTATCAGTTTCAGATTTGAATGGTCTGATCAATTGTGAGTGACAAGCGATACATGACTCTTTTTTATAGACCTCTTTCCCAGCTAACTGAAGAACTGTATAGGGCTTGAGTCCTGTTATAGGTCGTGACGCTTCTGCAAAGTTTGGCAAGATCTCAATAAGACCTGCAAATGCGATAACTACAAATACTCCTACGGAGAAGAAGAATGGATTTTTTTCTAACCAATGAAACATAATAATCTACCTCCTTATGCCATAGGTGATCTAAACTGTGGCTCTTCAGAGAGTTCTCTTGATGAAGACATAGTTTTTATCATATTGTACGCGAACATTGCAAATCCTGTGACATAAAGTACACCCGCAAGAGCTCTGATCGTATAGTAAGGGTGAAGTACAGCAACAGTATCAATAAATGAATACATCAAGTTACCATACTCATCCACTGCTCTCCACATCATACCTTGTGTTATACCTGCAATCCACATAGATGTGAAGTAGAGTACAACAGCTGTAGTTTGAATCCAGAATTGTGTCTCCACAAGTTTTTTGGAGTAGATCTCTCTTTTGAACATTCTAGGAGCCATATGGAAGAGTCCTGACATAATCATAAATGCAACCCATCCGAGTACACCATCGTGAACATGTCCAGGAATCCAATCTGTAAAGTGCGCAATAGCATTGACTGATTTGATCGCTTGGATAGGACCTTCAAGTGTAGAGAGCATGTAGAATGTAGATGCTAGTACCATGAATTTGATCAATGGATTTTCTGTCAACTGATTCCACTCACCCTTCATAGTGAGGAGCATGTTGATCGCCGAACCCCAAGATGGAAGGATAAGAACCACTGAGAAGACTGATCCCATAGTTTGCATCCAGTCAGGAACAGTAGAGTAGAGAAGATGGTGAGATCCAGCCCATAGATAGACAAACATCAATCCCCAGAAAGAGAGAAGTGAGAGTTTATATGAGTAGATAGCTTGACCAGACTCTTTTGGAAGGAAATAATATATCATAGCAACGATAGGCACAGTAAATACAAATGCCACAGCATTATGCCCCCACCACCACTGTACAAGAGCATCATTTGTACCTGAATACATAGATACTGAGTGCATAAAACTACCTAAGCCATCTGTAACAAAGTATGTAGGAACTGCCATATTATTGAAGAGATAGAGCATCGCCACACCTAAGAATGTAGCGATGTAGTACCATAATGAAATGTAGAGTGTTTTTTCTCTTCTGATCCCAATAAGACCAAAGATTGAAATACCCCAAAGTACCCAAACGATAACGATAACGACATCTATTGGCCATTCAAGTTGTGCATACTCTTTTGATTGGCTATAGCCCATGAGTAGCGTAGCAACTCCTATGAGTACCCCTACAAGATAGAGCCAAAAGTGAATCTTACCAATGACCATCAAAAACTTTGATTCTGCCATAGAGACTTTGAGTACTCTCTGTCCAACATAATAAAATGTCGCAAAGACACCACTCACTGTAAATCCAAATATAACTATATTGGTGTGCATAGGTCTCAATCGTGAGAATGTACCATATTCACCCAACATATAGTTGAGTTCCGGAAATGCCATTTGAGACGCGATAAGCGTACCAATGAGCATACCTAAAAATCCAAACAAAATTGCTGTATAAGTAAACAATTTTGCTACGGAATAATCATATTCCAATGCAGCGTTTGATTGCATGCAATACCCCCTTGTAAAAATTGCTAATAGTCTATCATATAGTAGACTAAACGGTGCATTATAAAATGATTTTATGTAGAAAAAGCTTAAGGGATAAGTACCTCAAAGAAATAGCTATGTTTAAGCTTAGAATAAGTAAATATGTTTCATTTCAACACATGATATATCTTTTCTTGAGTTTTGCATAGATTATATACAAATCACAAGAAGAGAAGATTGAATGGTTTTAACTCTTTGTCGTTCGTACACAACGGACACGACGATCGTATGCTTTGCCATTTGCATCGACTACCCCATCTTTAAAATTGATACCCCATACTTTATCTGGATCACCCATATATTGTGTTGAAGACCAATAGTAATTGGAGACTCCTATACTAAAACCATCTAATAGAGCAGGGTCATATTTTTTATAGTCAACGATAGAGTGCAATTCTCTTATCGTAGGTATACGCCAATCATTATGGTTACCCAATCGTAACTCTTTACATAATTTTTCTGCTTGTGCATAGGTAACGCTTTCTGACTCCACGAAACGATTATCTTGCCAAGTCAAGCCTGTGCGACTATCAATCGCCATTTCACCTGCTGTCAATAGACTGACACTAGCCAATAAAAATAGTACATTTTTCATATCACTCTCCCTTATTAGTATGATATCCACATTATAACAAAATAACTTTTGGAATTATATTATGATACTCCAAACCCTAAACTACGCTTTTCCTTTTGCACTTTGTATCGAGTGGATATATTGGTAATCAATTTGTATCTTTTTCTCTTTTGGAAGGTTGCGAGCCAATCGCTCTAGCATCGCTTCAAAATCATCAAAAAGATAGTTTGCCATAGAGCCTGGTATAGGGTTGATCTCATTGAGAAAGAGTTCGCCATCAATGACAAAAAAATCACATCGTATGATGCTACCTAAGAAGAGTGGATCGTAAATCTTTTGGAAACTCTCACTTATCTTCGCTTGTAAGTTTGGATCTATATCTGCTTGATGGACTTGACTATCTCGTGAAAAATCCATATATTTTTTTTCAAAATCTAAAAACTCCTCTTTTTGAGGCTCTTCTATGATGGAGAGTTCCCAGCTATCGCTCTTGCAACCAGCAAGATTGTACTCTTTGACTCCATCTATAAAGGGTTCGATGATCAAGTCTGTATCAAATTCAAAAGCAACATCTAAGGCATATTCCAAATCATCAGCACTCTTTACTATACTGACACCTATACTACTCCCTAGTCGTACGGGCTTGATGATGACAGGGTAGTCAAGTGTGAGTTCTCTACGGTCATTTTTAGAGAGATGTTGATAGGGTACACTCTTGACTCCTACACTCTCTGCGTAGAGTTTTGTGTAGAGTTTATTATAGCTCAATACAGAGGCTTCTATACGAGGCGAAATGAAAGGGAGTCCATAAAACTCCATCAATGATGCGATCTTCCCATCCTCTCCATCTCTTCCATGGATAAGATTGAGTACTACATCTACAGAGATATCTTTACTACCAAAAAGTGCATCTACACTAAAACTACCCTGCTTGAGTTGTATCGTTTTACTTTTTTTGTATTCACCTGAGCTAAAGAGTTTGGAGTTCATACTCTTCTCTTCTATGAGATAAAAGTTTCGATCTTTATCCAAAAAGAGATAAGAAATTTGACTCTTTTTTAAAACTTTTTTGATCGTAATCGCACTTACGATGCTTATCTCATGTTCAAAACTAGAACCACCAAATAGTATTGCAATATTCATAATTTATAATATCCTTGTTATTATTTGAGCTTACGCATTTATAGTATGGATTGGTTATTTAAGTATGCTGCAAATGGGTAGGGTGGGAGTATCCCACCATTTCTGTGGTGGATTTCATCCACCCTACCTGT
>CBEUND010000069.1:0-10377 GCA_965544395.1 uncultured bacterium
GGTACACTCCAATTTGTCTCTTGCGTATTTTTATAATGAATATATTTAAAAATATTCTGTTGAAAATATCCAATATTATTACTATTTGATTTATCCATTTGTCTTACTGTTTCTAAGTCAATAATTTCTTCAATAGTTTTTCCATAAACTTTAGAATCAAATGTCAATTTAATAGGGTCAATTAAATTTTTATTAAACTCTTTTAGACTAATTCTAAATCTATACTTTTCTATTGTTTCTTTAACATGGTTAAATAGATCTATATCGTTTATAAAATTCAAATTATATGCTCTCATTCTTTTTACCTTTTTTAATTTATCTAAATATTTTATGATAGAGACTCCCACCTCTTTAGCTAAATTGACAGGAACTGCATTACCAATTTGTTTATATTGTTCTGCCATTGAACCCTCAAAAACCCAATCATCTGGAAACGATTGAATTCTCGCATTTTCTCTAATGCTAAATGGTCTCAATTCATCAGGATGACATCTTTCTGTTTGTTTCTGTGCTGGTGTACAGAGTACAGTCAACCCTGGTTCTTCCCAAGATAATCTTCTTGCTATTCCAGTTCTTCCTCCACCCATAAAATAAGTAGTTTTCATGTATTCTCTTGCAATATCATCAGGTAAATCTCTCCAACAACCACCAGGTCTTACATGTTTTAAAACTTCTTTTTTCTTTTCATTGTATGAAGCACATGGTGAAGAGGGAACATCTTTTAAAATATCTTTTAATACGAGTTGCTTTTTATGTGGTTTGGGGAAGGTATAATCTACACCAATTTTTTTTTTAATATCTTTTCTCATTCCTATTATTACAATTCTTTGTCTTTTTTGTGCAACACCATAATCCAATGAATTTAATACTTTATATTTTACAAAATAACCGACTTCTTCAAATACATCAATCATCACTTGTAATGTTTTACCTTTATCGTGCGTTGCTAAACCTTTTACATTTTCGGCTAAAAACATTTTGGGTTGAATCTCTTTTAAAACTTCTGCAAATTCATAAAAGAGTGTACCTCTAGTATCTTCCAATCCTAGTTTTTTACCTGCATAACTAAATGATTGACAAGGATAACCACCTGATAATAAATCTATCTCTTCATTACTTTTTAAATAGTTTTTTATACCTTCTTTTGTTAACTCTTGAATATCTTTTTGTACAACATTCCAATTTGGTCTATTTTTAAGTAATGTTTTTGAAGCCCATTTATTTATCTCTACTGCCAGTTTTGTTTCAAAACCAGCTTTTTCAAGTCCTAAAGCTAAACCACCAGCACCTGCGAATAATTCAATTACATTGTATGATTTTGAAGGATTATAAATTTCTAATATACTAATAGTATTTCCTTTTAGTTTTTATGATTTTACCCCATAAACACTAAAAAGTTTATTTTGAAACTATTTTACTAACTCATTTATCCTTTTGCCAATTTGACGGCTGCTCTGACATCCTCTTTTTTGAATGGTTTATTCATCTTGAGACTATAGAGCTTCTTCTTCTCTTCACTCATATTTGGATCGCCTGTTATCGAGACTGCAAACAGAGGTTTAAAGTTGTCACTCTTCTCTATCTCTCTATAAGTTGCCAATAGTTCAGAACCCGATAGATTTGGCATATTGTCATCCAAAAATATTATATTATAAGGGTCTTTGTTCTCTTGGGCTTGTTTGAGTTTATCAAGTGTCTCTAACCCATCTAAGGATACATCTATGGTACAATACTCTGTCTCTAGCATAGCTTTGAGTAGTACAATATTAATTTTATTATCATCTGCGAGAAGTATCTTCATCTTTGTACCACTATAGATGAGAGCATATATTTTTGAACCATAGTATGTATTGATAGACATCATAGGATGCGAAGCATAAACGCTATCTTGACTTAGAGAAAAGAGCTTCTCTTCTACAAGGATATATCTGATATCTAACTCTTTAGCTTTGTCGATAACTTCTGGTGCGATCTTATGTTGAAAGCAAAAAAGGTGTGTAATCTCATCTGAAAATTGATTTGAGACAGTGATACTCTTCTCATCTATCCCAAAATCGACTAACCGCTCTTTGATATCCTGGACATGGTAGTTGTCACTCTCATCAGTAAGAATCAATATCTTAGATTTTAACCCATAGACTCTCTCTTGCGAAGCGTCAGGGGTAATCTTCTCTATGGGTAGATTGAAAGAGAAGTTACTCCCCTCATCCAATACACTCTCAAGCTCTAACTTACCACCCATATCTTGCACATATTTAGCAGAGATAGCCAGTCCTAGTCCTGTCCCACCGAAGTGTTGTGAAGTATCCTCCTCCGCTTGCTCAAAGGATTTGAATATATCCTTTTGACGACTTTTGCTTATCCCCAATCCTGTATCTTCCACAGAGATGACCATCTCTTGTCTCTCTTTGTTGCAACGGACAGAGAAATTGATAATTTCTCCCGATGGAGTGAACTTATAGGCATTCCCTATGAGATTGACTACAACTCTCTTGACTTTAAGTGTATCAATGCGTATCTCTTTAGGAAGATCTGGACAGAGATATACTGTGTAAGAGATCTCTTTTTTGTACATATTTGCAGAGAAGAGATCTCCAATTTGAGCAAAAAATTTGATACTATTGACTATTTGTGGTTTAGATGTACTGATCTCATGCGTCTCTTTGACCTGTTGGAGAATAGAGTCTGTAAGAGTATTGATAAAAGAAGCACTCTCTTTTGCATTTTCTATAAACTCTTTGAGCCTATGATCTTCTATATACTCGCCCAATATTTCTAAAAATCCATAGAGACTGTTGGAGGGGGTTCTGATGTCGTGTACGGTATTAGCAAGAAAGAGCATCGTACTATTGATATCTTTATTTTGACTCTGCTCTTCTCCAATTTTCTTTATATTTTTGTCTAACTTATCAGTATTGAGAGATATCGTGTAGTGATCTTCTTCCCCTTGGGTTAATTTTTTTGCGACTTCTATCAAAAAATCGTCGAGTGCCTCTATAGTCTCCACCTCTGAAGAAGAGAAGTGTTTGTTGGAGTAAATAGATCTACAGACTCTTACCATTCCCACAAGATTGCCATCGTCAATGATTGGGACGATGAGTTGTGAACGCAGTCGTTGTTCTCTAGGGTTGTCAACCTTTTGAACATAATGCTTTTCACTTGCCATATAGTTGTATATTCCAATCTCTTTTGTCAAAAAACTTTTACCCAAGAGACCTTTTGGTTTGATCATGGGGATATCGAAAGAGACATCCCCCTCCTTGACAAGGTGTTGACTCTCTCTATCGAAAAGAAAAAATGCGGCATACTCTGATTGAGTCAATCTCTTTAGCAGTTCAGCTACTATGCTATAGATATCTCTTATATGCTGAGCATCTGATATCTGCTCCATAGTGAGTGCGAGGATATCAACTATCTCATTTTTATTTCCCATTCTCCCACCTATTTGATTGTTTGAGTAAGCCCTAATCACAAAAAGTTCTCAAGGAATCAATGATTTATTGCGGCTAATATAATATTTTAATCTGATATTCTATCTTTTAATTATTAATTAATGGTTAAATAGGTACTATATTTGTTGAACTTATATACAAGGGGATATAATGGGGACAACACCTACAGACACAGAAATAGAAGTAAGAGATATTGACATCATTGTCTCAAAGGGCAATGAAGCGGGAGATATCACATATGCCAATCCTATCTTCTTCAAGATAGCTGGATATACACAGAGCGAGTTGATAGATAAACCACACTCTATGATCCGTCATCCCGATATGCCAAAGGTTATATTTAAAGTACTTTGGGATCATCTCAAAAGCGGTCAAGATACCTATATCTTTGTGAAAAACCTCACAAAAGATGGGAGTTTCTATTGGGTCTATGCACATGTCAGAGTCGCGACTAATCCTGATGGCTCTTTCAGAAACTATGTATCCACGAGAAAGACTATGAATGCAGCTGCAAGAGCTACTATAGAGCTACTCTACGCGAAGCTTCTTAAAGAAGAAGAGAGTGGTGGCATAGATGCATCTCTGAAAGTCCTTGAAGAGTTTTTGGCTTCACAAGGTGCATCACTTGCAACATTTAATGATGCTATGTTAAAATTACAAAACAGTTAATAGGGGTAGAGATGATAAATTTTGAACAATCAATGAAGAAACTTAGGTCAGTCAATGGCTACCTAGGCTCCGCGGTACTCAATTTTGCTGGTGAGACACTCTATATGGATGCAGAAAACACAGGTGTCGATATCGCATACTCGGCAAGTATCTTTAATGACGCTTTTAGAATGATATCCGAATCTTCACTCGATATAGGTTTTTCAGATGCCTCTTTTGTCGAAACAAAAACTTATGATGGGCATGTTTTTCTCATCAATAGTGCTGGCAGTCAAGCAGGAGATAGCTTCTCCAAACTCAATGTGTTTGCTATCTTTAGAGATGATGGGAATGTCGCTTTAGCGAAGATGATTATCGAAAAGACTTCCAAAAACATGTCTGCAGAGATGGCAGAACTCTAATATTATCGGGAAGACTCCCAAAGCTACAGCTACATCTCTATAGCTGTAACTCTTTTTGCATTGGCATGGTAATGGGCGTAGATAACTTCTCGAGTTCCTCTGATCTGTTAGCAGTTTCCCTTGGGGTAGCCTTATTTAAAAGTCTATTTAATTCATAAATAGTTGAATTTACAATTTCGATACTACTGTTTTCATTGTCATGCTCAAATAAAGATTTGATATCATTTGTTCTGATTAAAAATGACTTTTTTGAATCTTTGATTTTTACAGCTTTATTTAATGATTTGATAGCATCTTCTATTGTTTCATTTTCTTTTTGAATACGAATAAGTATTGGACGCTCTTGATATGTTGTTTTTAATATGGCATCAATACCACTATTTCTTTGAACTGGAACATAGTCAATGTCATATAATAATTTGTCAACTAAACTATTGACATTTTGATATGCTTTTTTACCTTTTTTTAATAAATTAGATTCACTTTTTATTGGATTATCTAATCTTGATTTTGTAAGGTTGATTGCTTCTTCTGACTTATCAATACCTATAACTTTTCTATTATTTAATTTTCCAGCAACTAAAGTTGTGCCACTTCCACAAAAAGGGTCAAGTATTGTATCTCCCTCATTGGAAGCGATGTCAATAATTCTTTCTAAGAGTAAAATAGGCTTTTGCGTGGGATACCCTACTCTCTCTTTTGCTTTTGGGTTTAAGTATGGTATTTCCCAAACATCATTCAGAGGAACACCTTTTTTTACATCACTGTTTATCGTATTTCCATTTTCATCTTTTGCATAGACTGTTTTGCCATTTTTACCTCTTGCTCGTTTTTGGAGTATTTGGTCTATATTTGTTGTTTCTGAATAATCATTATAAATTGTTTTAAATTTAAAGTCCTTAGTTTTAGAGTAGAAATAGATGGTTTGATGCGATGGCAACAGTCCTTTTTTTGCATTTGACCATCTTTTATAATACCAAATAATTTCAGATTGAAATTGTTTCAAACCAAAAATATCATCCAATAAAGCTTTTATAATATGTGTAGAGTTCTTATCACAATGGACAAATATACTTCCATTACTTTTTAAAACTCTTTTTAGCTCTTTTAGCCTTTTATATAAAAATCCTGCATACTCTTCATGACTTTTCCATATATCACTATATGAAAACTCTTTGCTTCCATCTCTTGTTTTTAGTTTTTGGATTGTATTTGTAAAAAATGGTGGATCTAAATAGATCAAATCTATACTTTCAGATTCAAAGCTTGGTAATATATCTAAACAATCCCCTTGTAAAACTCTCTCCATTATCTTTAATCTCCAGAGTTTTCTTTTGCAATTTTTTCTAAAATATTTTTCAAGTCAATTGTTGTTCTATCTTTTACATATTCCCATGCACTATCACCATAATAATATTCTCCACCAATGCCTTTATATAATGTTTCTAAAGTATTTTGTATTTTCATAGCTTGTGTTCTATTTGGATAATAAAACATAACTCTTATTGGCTGATAACCTGCTTGATGGATCACTTCGATTCTAGTATGTTCTTTTGTAATGTGGTCACCATCAGTTGTGGCATCTCGCCATTTTATTTCAATAGCATTATTTCCCTCCAAGCAATCAATCTCAAATGTTTTAGGTCTTTGACCTAATGTATTTGGTATTTTTGTTGTTGCTGAATTAGGAAACTTCTCTAAGAAACATAATTTTGTAGCTTCTTCTAAAAATGAACCTGCATATTTATATAAAAATCGTCCTTTATTTTGATATAAATCTATGAGATGTCCTTCGCTATCAGATATTTCTAGAACTTGATAAATCAAGTGATGAGATTTGTCATCTTCCTTCATCTCTTTCATTCTATTATCTATTTTAGATTTTAAATTATCAGAATATTTTTTTGCTAATTTTTTAATTTTTTCTTCAATATTTTCCAATAATTTTCCTTAGTTACAGCTACATCTCTATAGCTGTAACTCTTTTTGCATTGCTCTAGGCATATAGTAGCGAAATTGCTTTGGATAGACAAAAAAATCCACTTCACCATAAGTTCCTTCTATATCACCCCAACTCTCTATATCTAATTTGATTGCCAAGATAGCAAGTGTAGGAAGTTTAGGGATATTATCTTTGAGTAGTTCATTTGCCAACTCTGTCAACTCTGGATTGTGTCCTACCATGAAGATACTATCATATTGATTATCTTGAAGACCTAAGATATTGATCAAAGTTTCAGGTCGCACCATATAGAGTTCATGCATATAGTGTATACGCTCTTTATACTCTAATTTTTCTGCTAAACTATCTGCTGTAAGCTGTGCTCGTAGTGCCAAGCTAGAGAGTATAAGATCTGGTTTGATCTGTCGTAATGCAGCATAAGAGCTCATCACTTTAAGATCTTTTGCTCCTCTGTTGCTCAAGCCTCTCTCAAAATCCTGAAGCTTTCCATTGCTCCACTTCGATTTTGCATGGCGTATTAAATACAATGTTTTGATGGAATCCTCCTGATTGTTTCATAAGTGTAACATAATATTGATATAAAAAGTAATATTATTGGAGATAATTTTAATATATATGACAATATATCCTAACTTTTAAGCGTCAAATGCTACACTATTTATACAATTATTTTTTAACAAAATTATGTTATATATAGGAATAAAGGAATAACTTGCCAAATATAAAAGAGGGTGTAGAGAGCTCCTTGGAGCTCAAAGAGCCAGAGATGTTTCGTGTGTTATTGCACAACGACGACTACACGAGCATGGATTTTGTCGTAGATATATTGATGAAGATATTTCACAAAACCCTACAAGAAGCAGAATATATCATGATACAAGTACACAAAAAAGGCAAAGCTATCTGCGGAGTTTATAGTTTTGAGATAGCACAAACCAAAGTGGCACAAGTTAAGCAACTTGCAAAACAAAACGAGTTTCCACTCTTGGCAACTTTAGAGAAGGATAGTTGAATGATAAGTTTAGCACTTGATGAAGTATTTAAAAAGTCGGCTCAATATGCCAAAGAGCATAACCATGAGTATCTCACGCTTGAACATGTGTTTTGGGCTATACTCCAGAGCAAAGAGGGCAGATATACACTCCAGACGCTTGATGTAGACCCAGACAAACTCTCCAATGAGATCGTCAAACATATAGAACGGAATATCCCATCACTCGATGAAGCAGTAGAGCCATTGGAGACTATAGCTCTCTCCGAAGCGTTCAAGGATATGATGGTACAGATACATAGCTCTGGACGCAAAGAGGCATCTATAGGTGATATGTTGGCAGCGATATTTCTCCAAAAGCAAACCTATGCTGTCTATTTGATGCGAAATGAGGGCTTAGATCGTCTTGATATCTTAGAGGCGATATCGCACCAAAGCGTAGATACTCCTACTCCTGATATAGAAGAGGAGAAGCCCGATAGTCTACTCGACCAGTTTACTTATGAACTCGTCGAACTCTCTACTACAGGCAAGATAGACCCTATCATAGGTAGAGAAGCTGAAGTCGAGCGAGTCATGCAGACCCTCTGCCGTAGGAAAAAGAACAATCCCCTCCTCGTAGGCGAAGCAGGGGTTGGTAAGACAGCTATCGCAGAGGGGTTAGCTCTCAAGATATCCGAAGATGCCGTCCCAGATATCCTCAAAGACTCCAAACTCTTTGCACTCGATATGGGAGCATTGATAGCAGGCACCAAATATAGGGGTGATTTTGAAAAGCGGCTCAAGGGAATATTAAAAGAGCTCCAAGCAGTGGAGAAAGCTATCCTTTTCATAGATGAGATACATACGATGGTAGGGGCAGGAAGCACAAGCGGTGGGAGTATGGATGCAGCCAATATCCTCAAACCAGCCCTCGCACGAGGTGAGATCAAATGTATAGGGGCGACTACTTTTGCAGAGTATCGTAACTTTTTCGACAAAGACAAAGCCCTCTCAAGGAGATTTGCCAAGATAGATGTCGATGAGCCAAGCGTAGAAGATACGATGCTCATCCTCCAAGGGATCAAACATAAATATGAAGAGTACCACTCTATCTCTTTTAGTGATGAAGCGTTGCAAAGAGCGGTTGATATATCCGTACGATACTTGCATGATAGATTTCTCCCTGATAAGGCGATGGATATCATAGATGAAGTGGGTGCACACTTCATGCTCCGTGGCAAAGAGGGTATCACAGTCACGCCCCAAGATATAGAGGAGTCTGTCTCAGTGATGCTCAAACTCCCATCATCAGTCATAGGTACAGAGGATACACAGAAACTCCGCACACTAAGCGGCGACCTCACGGACAAGATCATAGGACAAGACCACGCCATAGACGCACTCGTGCAATCGATCAAACGCTCCTACGCAGGACTCAATAAACCAAACTCACCTATAGGGAGTTTCCTCTTTGTGGGGCCTACAGGGGTCGGCAAGACAGCACTCGCTATGGAGTTGGCTGAGAGTATGCATGTACATTTCGAGCGGATAGATATGAGTGAGTATATGGAGAAACACGCTATCAGCAGACTCATAGGAGCACCTCCAGGGTATGTAGGGTATGAGCAGGGTGGACTCCTCACAGAGATGATCAAAAAGCACCCTCATACAGTCCTACTGCTCGATGAGATAGAAAAAGCCCACCCAGATATCATGAATATCCTCTTGCAAGTGATGGATGGAGCCAAACTCACCGACAACAACGGCATGGTGAGTGACTTCAAAAATGTCATCCTCATCATGACTTCCAACATCGGAACCAAAGAGGCAAATGTCATGGGCTTCACCAAGGACAGATCAAGCAAGACGGAGAATGCCCTCAAGGATTTCTTTACTCCTGAGTTTAGAAACCGTCTGAGTGCTACTGTACACTTCAATGCCTTATCTATAGAAAATCTCGTAGTGATCGTAGATAGAGAGATAGAGAAACTCAACGACCAAATGCGTGACAAAAAGATCGTCATCACAGCCACCAAAGATGCGAAAGTCTACTTGGCAAAAGAGGGGCATGATGAGAAGTATGGAGCCAGACACATCGCTAGAGTAATAGATGAGCAGATCAAAGAGAGACTCACAGATGAGATACTCTTTGGTTCACTCCAAAAAGGTGGCTTGGTCAAAGTAGGGTTCAAGGAAGAGCAACTATCCTTTAAATTTACAGGGAATTAGCGTGGCATCTATCTTTGATGAAGATTGTATCATCCCACCTCTACGACAAGACTTCACATTCCCAAACCCTAGGTATGCAGCCGATGAGGGTCTACTCGCCTTTGGCGGTGACCTCTCACCCAATAGACTCCTTACAGCCTATCGCAAAGGGATCTTCCCATGGTATAGTGCTGATGACCCCATACTCTGGTGGTCACCCAATCCTAGGATGGTACTCTACCCAGAGCAGTTCAAGGTGAGCAAATCCTTTCGTAGGGTTTTGAGAAACGGTGGTTTTACTGTCACATTTGACCACGATTTTGCCCAAGTCATCCGCTACTGTGGCACCGTCCCTAGAGAGGGACAAAACGGCAGTTGGCTCTTAGCAGAGATGCAAGAGGCATATAGAGAACTCCACAACATGGGCTATGCACATAGTGTAGAGGTGATGCTCGATGGTGAACTCGTAGGGGGTCTCTATGGTTTAGCGATAGGTAGAGCCTTTTTCGGTGAATCTATGTTTTCTCTACGAAGCAACGCCTCCAAAGTAGCCTTCAAAGCCCTCAGCGACACACTCATCTCCAGAGGATACGACTTCATAGATTGTCAAGTCAAAAACGATCACCTCCTAAGCTTGGGAGCTAGAGAGATCCCTAGAGAGCGGTTCCTCCAAGAGCTTGAATCGACACTGACAAAGTCCACAGATTTGGG
>CBEUND010000070.1:0-10274 GCA_965544395.1 uncultured bacterium
ATCCAGAGTGTCATAAACCAAAGCTATGATAATGTAGAGTATATCATCGTAGATGGTGGCTCTAGTGATGCTACGGTAGATATCATCAAGAAGTATGAAGAACAGATAGATTACTGGGTGAGTGAGGGAGATGGGGGGATATATGATGCTATGAACAAGGGGATATCTCTAGCTACGGGAGATTATATCAATTTTATGAATGCTGGGGATAGTTTTTATAATAAAGATACTATACAAGATATTTTTAAGCAAGTTGATTATAAAAATAGTGCTGTCGTGTATGGTAATGCACAGAATATATATGACTCCAGACATAAAGTAATTTTTCCGAGTAAGTCACTTGATAGTATCTATCAGGGATTACCATTTTCGCACCAGTCATCTTTTACTCGGACTAAGTATTTACAAAAACTAGGATATGATTTACAATATAGCATATGTGCTGATTATGATTTATTTTATAAGCTATATATGCAAAAGTTAACATTTACTTATGTGGATGTAATTGTGGCTAATTACGATATGTTTGGAGCATCTACCAAATATAGTGAGTCATTTTTGGAAAAAAAAAGAATTTCAAATATGTATGAGCCTTCCAAAAATAAATATTTTAGTACCAAAAAATATTTGATATTAAAGCTCAAAGAGTATATAAAGTCTCATCTATCAAATGAGAATATAAAAAGAGTCAAAATATGGCTTTCTAAAAATATTTACAATAGATAATTGAGGACTTATGAAAAACAAAATTGATGCGATCATCACTTGGGTAGATGGTGCAGATCCAAGTTGGCAAAAAGAGCTAATGCAATACAAGGTAGCAGATTCTGGAGATGAAGCTTCTTTGCCAAAGTTTAGAGATTGGGATACTCTGCGGTATATATTCCGTGGTATAGAGGAGTTTATGCCTTGGATACGCAAGATACACTTTGTAACTTATGGACATTTACCAAAATGGATGGATACCAATAACCCCAAACTTCATATTGTGACACATGATGATATATTTGAAGATAAATCTGCTCTTCCTACATTTAACTCCAACTCTATTGAGTTTAATTTTCTGAATATAGATGATTTGAGTGAACAGTTTATATATTTCAATGATGACATGCTGGTACTACAGCCTACAGAAAAAGAGCGAATGTTTATAGATGGGAAACCTAGAGACTATCTAGTACAGACAATACCTAGGAGGGGATGGGTATATTATAATTTTTTTTCAAATGTAGCATGGCGTTATAATCTCAATAACAATGTTGCATTGATCAATCGTCACTTTTCCAAAAAAGAGAGTATTCAAAAGTATAGAGAACTCTACTATAACGATAGATATAGTATCTTTTCCAATATTAAAAATCGTATATCCAATCTATTTAGCAAATACCACTATTTTGAACACTATCACCAAGCACAGCCATTTCTAAAGAGTGTATGGCAAGAAGCTACTCTTGCTTGCAAAGATGAGATAGAGTTGACAATCTCTCAAAGATTTAGAGATAGGAGTGGAATAACGGCATATCTGTTTCGATATTGGCATTTGGTGAGCGGTCGTTTTGTGCCACATAATGAAAAAGATTTTATTATAAGAAATTTGCAAAATATTGATAATATCCAAGAGATTGCAAATCTTCTAAAAGAGAGAAGATTTAGGTTTGTTTGTCTCAATGATGAGTCTTTTGAGATGGATGATGAGGCGTTTATTCGAGGAAAGAAGATTATAAATGAAGCGTTGGATAGCATATTGCCTTTGCCATCGAGCTACGAAAAGAGTGCTAGCAACCTTACCCAAAGCCATGAAACCCTATAATTTATCTCATAATATAGTAGAAAAAATCTACCAAAAGGTTAAATATGTATGATTATCTTATAATAGGTGCAGGCTATGCAGGCTCTGTACTCGCAGAACGGTTGGCAACGCAGAAAAATAGCCGAGTGCATATCATAGAACGAAGAGATCACATAGGTGGCAACTGCTATGATGCAGTGGATAGTAGTGGGGTGATAGTGCACCGCTATGGTCCGCATCTCTTCCATACGGATAATACACAGGCGTTTGAGTATCTTCAGAGCTTTGGGGAGTGGCAGGAGTATATGCATGAAGTTATAGCCCATGTAGATGGGGTGAATATCGCTATACCTTTTAGTTTCACGACCCTCTACCAAGTTTTTGATACACAAAAAGCAGACGCTCTCAAAGCCAAACTCATAGAACAGTATGGAGAGGATCAAAAGGTTTCAGTGATGGAGCTTCGTCAAGCGGAAGATAGTGACCTCAAAGCTTTGGGGGATTTCGTCTTTGAGAAGATATTTGTCAACTATACAGCCAAGCAGTGGGGTATAGGAGCAGACGAGATAGACCCAGCTGTTTTGGCGAGAGTGCCTGTGTTGACGAGTTATGATACTCGCTATTTTCAAGACAAACACCAAGCCATCCCTGTGGAGGGCTATACCAAACTCTTTGAAGCGATGCTCAATCACCCCAATATCTCAATCTCTTTAGGAGAAGAGGCACTCGATAGGATTGCTATCAAAGGAGATAGAGTATATTTGGATGGTGAGCCATTTGCAGGCAAGGTAGTATTTACAGGTATGGTAGATGAACTTTTTGGCTACTCGCTAGGAAAGCTGCCTTACCGTTCACTACGATTAGAGTTTGAAGTGCTCGATAGAGAGTATTACCAAGAGGGTGCAGTGGTCAACTATCCTAATGAACATGACTACACTCGCATCACAGAGTTCAAATATATCCACCCCACCAAAAGTAGCCAAACAACTATCCTCAAAGAGTATCCACAAGCCTATAAAAGAGGTCAAAATATCCCCTACTATCCTATCCCTACAGACGAGAGTAGAGTGATCTATCAGCACTACAAAGAGCTAGCAAGTAGAGTGGATAATCTCCTTTTGTTAGGGAGACTTGCAGAGTATCGCTATTATGATATGGATGATATAGTCGCTAGAGCATTACAGATATATGAGGAGTTGTCATGCGTTTAGCTAGAGTACTGGTAGCTACACATAAGCAGTATGAGTTTCCAGATGACTCTCTCTATGCTCCTATACAAGTGGGTGTTGCTAGAGGTGAGAGTGATTTTGGGTATCTTGTGGATAATAAGGGTGATAATATCTCTCTCAAAAATGAGAGTTACTGTGAACTCACTGCTCTCTACTGGGCATGGAAAAATGGCTCTATAGATGAGTATAAATATATAGGATTGGTACACTATAGACGCTATTTTGCAGGAGATTTGAAGTTTGGAGAAGTAGGGATACTAGAGAGTGAAGCAGTTGAAGAGATCCTCCTAGCCCATGATATCATCGTGCCAAAAAGACGAAACTACTATATACAGAGTGTCTACTCTCACTATAGCCATGCACACTATGAAGAAGATTTACAAAAGCTCCGTGAAGTAATAATAGAGCTTTCACCACCATATGTGCATGCATTTGATGCTATTATGAAGCAGCGATTTTTGCATCTTTACAATATGTTTGTAATGCCTAGCAGACTCTTTGTGCAATATTGTGAGTGGCTCTTTCCTATCCTCTTTGCATTAGAGGAGCGGATAGATATATCCAAACGAAATGCGTATCAAAAACGAGTCTTTGGTTTTCTCGGTGAACGGCTTTTCAATGTCTGGATACTGCACCATAGATACCGAGTATTAGAGTTAAATGTCGTCAATATAGAGGGTGAAAATCTCCTCGTCAAAGGCTTGGGTATGATAGGGCGACTATTCACAGGCAAGAGGAGAGATAGTTGATGCGTTACTTTGTCACTATGGCTTCACTCTATTTGGTTTTATTGTTCATAAATCTTTTGGTATCACATACGACGGCGACATATTTTATCAGAGATATCGGCTCGCATCCTCTAGGTCACTACTATTGGTTTATTGGGGTGTATGGATTTTTCTTTCTACTGTTTGGACTCTTTGGCAACCGAATGGCTAGCTCTACTGAGTCTCTAAAGATTCTCAAAGCAGATACACTAGCACTTATCGCTATCTTTTCTATACTTTTTATCTCCAAACAGGGCAAAGAGTACTCTCGTTTCATCGTGGTACTCTACTTTTTATTCAATCTTCTTTTACCACTCTATATCTATTTTCTCAAGCGAAAGTTATTGCAACTCCCTTGGCTTCAAGAGGATATATTGGTCATATGCGATACAAAAGGTTTAGAGACGGTGCGTAGTTGGTTTTGCGAAGAGGAGACTTTCGGATTTAGAATCAAAAGAAAAATAATCTCTCAAAATTCTATAGAAGTAGAGAAAGAGATTATTGAGATAGGCAAACATCATGACTTTCATGGTGTTATTGTCGCAATAGAGTCTGCAACTATGGATGAGACTTTCTCTTCGTTAGAGATGTTGCAACAACGATTTAATCGTATCATTGTCTTACCCAAGCTAAGTAATGCACCACTTATCAATGCAGAGATTATAAGCTCTATTACCCACAAAGGGGTAGCCTTTAGTCTCAAAAACAATCTCCTTCACCCTTTGGACAGAGCTATCAAGTATAGTTTTGATTTTACATTGGCTCTGAGCATCACGATAGCTATTATACCTATTTTGATCATTATCTACCTTTTGCTACTTATCAAAACAAAAGCCAATCCTATTTTTACTCAAAAACGCGTAGGAAAAGGTGGCAAAGAGTTCTCTATATATAAGTTTAGAACTATGAGAGTCGATGCGGATAAAGCACTCCAAGAACTTCTAAAGAGAGATCCCAAAGCAAAGGCAGAGTGGGAGAGTGAACATAAACTCAAGGTTGATCCGAGGATTACCTCTATTGGAGCTTTTTTACGAAAGACATCCCTCGATGAGCTTCCTCAACTCTATAATGTCCTGAGGGGAGAGATGTCACTTGTAGGACCGCGTCCTATAGTCCAAGATGAGATCAAAAAATATGGAGAGTATTTTCACTATTTTTCAGAAGTTCATCCAGGCATTACTGGACTTTGGCAAGTGAGCGGTCGTAACGATATCACCTATGATGAGCGAGTACAATTGGATGTGTGGTATGTACGCAACTGGTCTGTAGATTTAGATATCATTATTTTACTCAAAACGATTGATACTGTCTTGAGAAGAAAAGGGAGTTATTAGTCTCTCCTAGCTAAACTTTGTCGCTATCTATCTCAATAATAGTATGGACATTACCTCTTGGATTGTAGTCAGCAGTGACTTTCATCCATTTTGGTTTGAGCTTTTTATAGAGAGTGTCATATATCTCATTGGCAGAGTCTTCATGTGAAATATATCTATGAGCAAAGGTATTGATATAGATCTTGAGTGCCTTGAGCTCTATGACCTTTTTTGATGGAATATATGAGAGTTTGATAGTAGCAAAATCTGGATATCCTGAGCGGGGGCATTTGGACATAAACTCTGGTAAATCTATATTGATAAGATAACGCTTTTTGTGTTTATTTTCCCAATAGTGCTCTTTTGCATTGATATCAAACTCTTTGACCTCTTGTTCGCCATATTTCATTGTATTCCTTTAGTTATAATATTGTATGAGTTCTCGCTCAGTGAATTGTTTACCTACACCAAATCCCTGCAGATAGTCTACTCCCAACTGTTTGAGTTCAATCTTTTGTGTATCATTGTCTACCCACTTTGCTATAGTGGTTACTTGCATCTCTTTTGACATCTCTATGAGTGATTTCAAGACAGAACGATTGGTAGATTTGTCAAGATGTGTGACAAAGTCTCGATCAAACTGTACCATATCAAATTTGAAATATTTCATATACTCCAAAGATGAGTTGGATGATCCGAAATTGTCTACACATATACGGATCCCTGTTGCTCGTATCTTGGAGAGTGTTTTGAGGTATTTGCCAAGATTGTGGTGGGTTTTTCTTTCATAGAGTTGGATGATCAATCTCTTCGCATCCAACTCTTTCTCTTCTAGCAAAGTAAATATCTTCTCCAAAAAGTCTCTATCTCGCAGAGAAAAAGGAGAGAGGTTGAAACTATAAGAGATATGATCATCTGTGAGCATCGCCACCTCTAATACATGTCTGAAGATTGCTAAATCATAAGTCCGACCTAATCCAAGGCGATTGATCACAGGTAAGAAATCTCTAGGTAAAATCTCTTTGCCATCGTTGGATTGGAGCTTGATAGAGATTTCGTAGCTATCTATAGTATCCTTTTGGATATTGTAGAGTGGACGAAAATAGAAGTTGAGGGACTCTTCTCTCAATGCTTTTGTGATCGAGTGTTCGAGATATGAAAGCTGCGTAGTATCTTTGACGATAGATTTCTCTTCACTCTCCTTGAGCTCTTGAGAGGAGAGCTCATCACGAAGCTGTGCGATGGTATGTTCTGGGTTAGACTCTCTATTGCATATCACAGCAAAACGATAATCAAGCTCGATAGTCTCTATAGTTTGGTTCTCTTCGATAAAATCTTCTATCATAGTTTGTGCAAAGTTACTCTCCACATCGAGTGCGATGAGAAACTCTGCACCACTGCTTCTGCCTATCCAACTCTCGTTGATACCATGTGCATAGATATTGTTATTGAGCCTTGCCACTAGTGTATGAAGAAGAGAGTTTGTGGCATTGACTCCATAGTTTTCATTGATAGTTGCTAAATTATTGATGAGTAGTATAGCTACAGTTTTTGGTTTTTTCTTGCGTAGTTTTTCGTTGAATGCTACTTGGTGAAAACCCTCTGTGATATTATCTAATAGCGTCTCTTTGACATCTAGTTCGAGTAAGAAATAGATAAAATAGACTATAATAAATACTAGCCCAGCCATCAAGAGAGCGTTCTCTATAGAGAGGGTTATCGGTCTCTCTCGTGAAAATGTCGTATAGAAGAGTAATGAGACAAATGCAAGTATTGGCATACCAGCACGGAGTGCTAGTTTAAACCGTCTAGCTCTCTCTTCTCTAGCAGATATTAGCATCAGACATCCAAATGCTTTACATCTTTGGCATGTGTTTCGATATAGTTTCGTCTAGGCTCTACTTCGTCACCCATGAAGAGTACAAAGGTATCACTCGCTGCCTCATTGTCATCTATAGTCACACGCAACAATCTACGATCTTCAGGGTTCATGGTAGTCTCCCACAACTGCTCTGGGTTCATTTCACCTAGACCTTTGTATCGTTGGATATATGCACCTTTTTTGGCTGTCTTGTCAATCTCTTCTAGTATCTCTAGTAGATCTTTATCCCTAAACTCATCTGTGCTCCTCTCATCTATCTTTTGATATATATGCATCGCTTCATTATAGTGAGGATTGGTGAAGAGTATATCATCTACGATGAGCTCCTCTAGTCCATCATTGGTTTGGACAAAGAGATGTATCTTTTCATCATTGATCGTTTCACTGAGGATATTGTATCCCAAATTGCCAATAAATGCTTTGATAGTTTTGGAGAGTTCACTATTGTCTCTACCTATGATATCAGGGTTCTCTATCATATGACGGATTACTTCAGGCAGAGCAAACCGCTTCTCTATCTCTTTGAGTGTCATCTTGTAGTAAGCTACCATCTTGAAGAGTTCTATGAGGTCATTGCCACCCATAGTTTCACTCTCCACTACAGAGATACCATTTTCGATGAGGAAGTCATTGAGTGCTTTGTCATCTTTGAGATATCTCTCATTTTTACCTTTTTTGTATCTATAGAGCGGTGGCTGTGCGAGGTAGAGATAACCTTTCTCGACAACAGGTTGCAAAAATCGGAAGAAAAATGTCATCAGAAGTGTCTGTATGTGACTCCCATCAACATCTGCATCGGTCATGATGATGATCTTGTGGTATCTGAGTTTCTCTTCATTGAACTCATCACCTATACCACAGCCCATAGCTGTGATCATATTTTTGATCTCGTCTGATTTGAGTATCCTCTCTAGGCGAGCCTTTTCGACATTGAGTATCTTTCCTTTGAGTGGAAGTATCGCTTGGAATACTCTATCTCTCCCTTGCTTGGCAGAACCACCAGCAGAGTCCCCTTCGACGAGATATATCTCTGAAAGAGCAGGGTCTTTGCTCTGACAATCAGCCAATTTCCCAGGCAGTGTACCGATACTCATGGAGTCTTTGCGTTTGACGAGGTCTTTGGCTCTTTTGGCTGCATCTCGTCCTCTTGCTGCTAAGAGTACTTGTGCCATAATGGCTTTGGCTTCTATGGGATTCTCTTCGAGATATTTGTTGAAATTTTCAGAGAAAAATTTATGCACAAGTGGTCGCACATAGCTAGAGCCTAGCTTGCCTTTGGTTTGTCCCTCAAATTGTGGCTCAGGTACGCGTACAGAGACGATAGCGATCAGCCCCTCTTTGCAGTCATCCCCAGTGATTTTGATACCTTTCTCTTTGGCATTGGCATTTTTGCTTATATAGGAAGCCACAGAGCGAGTAAGCCCTGCTCTAAATCCCGCTTCATGCGTACCACCCTCTGCTGTCTTGATATTGTTGACAAAAGAGAGTGATTTTTCACTATCAGCATTGCAGTACATGAGTGCGATATCTATCTCTATATCATCGGCTTTGCCTTGAAAAAATTGTGCTGTAGTGAGAGGCTCTTTGGTATTCATATCTTCCACAAACTGCTTGATACCTCCCCCAAAATGGAACACTTCATGTGTATTATCTCTTTGGTCTTTGAACTCTATTTTGATTTTTGGATTGAGATAAGCGAGTTCTTTGAAGCGTTTCATCAAGATATCTTTTTGAAAAGTCGTACCCTCTGTAAAGATAGTCTCATCCGCCCAAAACTCTATCTTGGTTCCCTTTTTGCGAGCTTTGCCTGTGACTGTCAAAGGCTCTTGTGGGATACCTTTTTTGAACTCTTGTTGATGTACTTCACCATCACGATGGATAGTGAGCTTGAGATCTTTGGAGAGGGCATTGACAACCGATACACCTACTCCGTGTAGACCCCCTGATACTTTATAAGTATCTTTGTCAAACTTGCCCCCTGCATGCAGTACAGTCATGACCACTGTAGCAGCAGATATCTTCTCTGTAGGATGCAATGCTACAGGTATACCTCGCCCATTATCTTCGACGATAGCAGATCCATCTTTGGTAAGTGTCACTTTGATCGTATCACAAAAACCAGCCATTGCTTCATCTATAGAGTTGTCTACTACTTCATAGACGAGATGATGAAGCCCCTTGATAGATGTATCACCAATATACATCCCTGGTCTTTTCCTGACGGCTTCTAGCCCCTTCAGGACTTTGATATTTTTGGCACTATAATCGCTCATTTCTCTACCCTTTACTATAATTACATATATTTTATCTAAAATATGCTAAGAGGAGCGTTAATCCTATAATAAGTGATTCTATAGCATAATAGAGATTAAGGATAAATAGTAAAGGGTAAGAGTATGAAGGTTGCATTAATACAACAGCGATATCATGAAGATCGAGAGCATACAATAGAGAAGAGTTGTAGTATGATAGAAGAGGCTGCATCTAAAGGTGCTCAGCTTATTGTGCTTCAAGAGTTACACCAAGATAAGTACTTCTGTCAAAGTGAAGATACACACTTTTTTTCATATGCACAGAGCTACAAGAGTGATCTGCTCTTTTGGGGAGCAGTAGCAAAGCAACATGGGGTAGTACTTGTCACTTCTTTGTTTGAACAGAGGGCAGCAGGTTTGTATCACAATACTGCCGTAGTCTTTGAAAAAGATGGCACAGTAGCAGGAAGATATAGAAAGATGCATATCCCTGATGACCCTGGATTTTATGAAAAGTTTTATTTTACTCCAGGCGATCAAGGGTTTGAACCTATAGATACAAGTGTGGGGAGATTGGGGGTGCTGATATGTTGGGATCAGTGGTATCCTGAAGCGGCACGCATCATGACACTCAAAGGGGCAGAAATCTTGATATACCCTACTGCTATAGGTTGGTTTGATGCAGATGAAAAAGAGGAGAAAAAGAGACAAAGAGAGAGTTGGATCACTATCCAAAGGTCACATGCTATAGCCAATGCTATCCCTGTCATCTCTTGCAATCGTGTTGGTTTTGAGCCTGATAACTCTAATATAATCCAAGGTATTCGTTTTTGGGGAAGTAGCTTTGTGTGTGGCACACAAGGTGAGATCGTAGCACAAGCTGATAGTGCTTCGGAGACGATACTCTATGCGACAATAGAGCATACTCGTACAAAAGAGGTGCGTGATATTTGGCCATTTTTGAGAGATAGACGCATAGATGCTTATGCAGACCTTCTCAAAAGATATTGCGATTAGTTATTGACCTTGCACTCTTACATAG
>CBEUND010000071.1:0-10178 GCA_965544395.1 uncultured bacterium
AAAGAATCATCAAAAAAAATATTTAATGATGACAACATAAAAAAAGATACTAAATATACTTTTGTAACAGATGAAATAAAATACGAATTTTTATATAAAAATCTTCTTTTTAAAGGAGTGCCAGGTACAGGTAAAAGTAAAATCATCGAAGATATTATTTATGATGAAAAATATTTAAATTTGAAAGATAAACAAAAAAATATTTTACGAATCAACATCCATTCAGCTTCATCAAACGCTGATTTGATGCAGGGTATAGGGATAAATAGCAATAAAGGAAATATCGAATATAAAGAAAAACAAGGTTTAATTTTAGGAATTATAGAAAAAGCAATTTTCCATCCTAATCAGCCATTTGTTTTAGTTCTTGAAGAGATACAGGAAAATAGTCTCAACGAGCTTATAGGAGATCTGATTTATCTTATAGAAGAGGACAAACGAGCAAAAAGAATTGAACCTGATAATAAAGAGTATACCAATAATGAATTAATAGATAAAATTGTAAAAGAGACAGCTAGTCATTCAATTGAATTACCCAACTTGATTAGTCAAAATAGTGAGAGTAAAAAAATGATTATTCCAAATAATCTTTTTATATTTTGTACTTCAAATTATAGAGATGATAGAAAATTTATAGAGGATAATCTTTTAAGACGATTTGAAGTTATAGAAATTTATCCTCAATACAAAAGAGAAATAGGAGATGCTTTCATATCTGAAGAGGTATCAGATTTTTTAGAGAAATTAAATGAATCAATTGTAAAGGTTTGTTATGAGAATGGAGAAATTCATCCTGATAGATTTATGATAGGTCATAGTATTTGGCTAAGTGTTCAAAACAAAGTAGATTTTAGTAGAGCTTTCTTAAAAGTACTTACAGAGTTTAAAGATATTAAAGATTTTCATTTTGATGATTTTAAAAAAATTGTCACACCTTTAGAGTTTCTTTTTGATGTAGACAAAACTTATGAAAATTATGAAACTTGGATAAAGATTTTACAAACTGAATGTTATGACTTTTTGAGATAGTTTAGATGAAAGAAAGAATATTTTTTTTCAATGAAAATAGTAAACAAGATAAAATAAATACTATTTTAAATGTATCCGACAGTACTGTGCAAAGTCATATAGAAACTATTACTAAAATAAAGTCGGGCAATAAAATAGGATACTTTCAATTTAAAGATGATGAGACATATTATAAATTTTACATCATGCCTAAAATTTATGAAATAGAAGAGCAAGAGTGTTCTAGTGATTGCAGTGAATATCAAAAGCAATTTATTCATTTTTTCAAACATTATTATCGTTTGATAGCTAAATACAATATAGTTAATTATTCTGATGAATTAGAGGGAAATATATCTGATTTATCTTACAAATCAGAAAATTCATCAAAAGAGTTAGCAAGTGATGACATTATAAATATAGATGATTTTATCGTGCATAATTATGATGATTCTTTAGCTGTGATTAACAGCTTTTTTACAAAGCATAAAAAACAAATTTTAATTGAACAAGATTTTCAATCACAATCTATCTATCATAAGTTAAACACTCAAAAAAATATTTTTGAACCCAATAAAAGTAATATACATCAAATTAAAAAAGTACCTATGTTGTATTCAAGTATAGCAGTTATAACAATAGAAGTTCTAAAACATTTTATTGGTAATAAAATTAAAAACTTTAGTAATACAATAAAGAGTGAATCATTAAAAAGAAAAGCTAATAAAATAAATATTTTATTAAAACAAAAATTTCCAAATAAATATGATTTTGATTTTAAAATTAAAGAACTTTTATTACAAAAAACAGCCAAAAACTTTAATAAAAATAATGAGTATAAAAAACTATATAAAGCATTATTGAAACTTATAGGTAAAGAACATTATTATGATGGTGAAGTCTATAAAGAGATAGAAAAATCAGATGAGATAATTTCTCTATTTTTTCAACCTGCTAAACTGTATGAATGGATACTATATGATGCGTTGATTTCAATGAATAAATATGATGGTGTATTGAAAGATGAAAAAGATAATATTGACATTAAGTATTCATTAGTTCCATCCTTTAATAATCAAAAGTATAGTTCTAAACCTGATTTGATTATTCTCGAAAATCATAAAAAATATCCTGTTGATGCTAAGTGGAAAATTTTACATAAAAAGGATTCCTCTTTTGATAATGATATCTCAAAGTTAAGAAGAGATGCAAAGGTAAGAGGTGTTAACAAAGGTTATTTGATATATCCAAAAATAGATGAAAATTCTCAATTTCAATTAGATACAGAGTATTATTATGATTTTGATAGAGATTTCAAATTTGAATTAAAAGTAATTTCAGTTTAATGTCTAACCAAATAAAATACATCGACCTCTTCGCAGGCATTGGAGGATTTCATCAAGCTATGGGTAGCTTTGGGGCGGAGTGTGTGTTTGCTTCAGAGTGGGACAAGGATTGTCAAGATACTTATGAAGCCAACTATGGGATGCGACCATTTGGAGATATCACGCAGATAGGAGCAGAGGAGATACCAGCTCATGATGTCATCTGTGCGGGGTTTCCTTGTCAAGCGTTTAGTATATCAGGCAAGCAGAGAGGGTTTGAGGATACTCGGGGGACACTCTTTTTTGATATCTTACGGATAGCTAAACACCATAAACCCAAGATGCTGATACTCGAAAATGTCAAAAACTTTGAGAGACATGATGGTGGCAACACGCTACAAATAGTCAAAGAGAGTTTGGATGCGTTGGGGTATAAAGTGTTTCACAAAGTCCTCAACGCTTCACACTTTGGAGTGCCACAAAAGCGAGAGAGGATATTTATCGTAGCATTTAGAGACGATTTGGAAGTGGGGGATTTTGTATTTCCCTTATCTCATGGGAACACGACAACAATACAAGAGTTTTTGTTGTCAGCAGAAGAGACAGAGAGTCTCATCATCAGCAGAGAGGATATCCAACTCAAAGAGAGTGTAAAGATAGGCAGAGATATGTTTGGCAACTACCCACAAAAACCGATACGACTTGGTATAGTAGGCAAAGGAGGGCAGGGAGAGCGGATATATAGTCCACTCGGACATGCGATCACACTCTCAGCCTATGGTGGTGGTATAGGAGCCAAGACTGGATTATATAAGATAGATGGAGCGATACGACGACTTGCTCCTAGGGAGTGTATGCGGATTACAGGATTTCCTGAGGATTTTCTACTGCACCCCAACCGCAATGTATCTTATCGGCAATTTGGCAATAGCGTTGTGGTCAATGTACTCAAAGCTATCATAGAGAGTATCATCAAGGGGAGAAACTTGCATTGATAGCCAAGGAATAGAAGTAAAATAACTACCAACAGTTGGGTGTTTTGGAGTAGGGACTTTAGTCCCATCAAACGGGACTAAAGTCCCTACTCCAAAGTGTCTATTATTTGGTATTATTAAACTGTAGTTTCCAAATACTTGCAAGAGGTTAATGGTGAGCTAGAGCCTATGGTAGCCAAATCTATTTAGAGGTATCTAATCATCTCTATGCTACACTTCATCCAAAAGGATGTAAAATATGAATAAAATAGTGATGATACTTCTTTTGGGTTCTATACTACAGGCAAATGATTTTTATTATGAGTATGGGAAGAAGGTGTCGATAGTCAAGAGTTTTGAGACAAGAAGCGGTAGTGGTGTAAAATTTTATGAAAATTCACTAGGCAAAAAGATCGGTATCAAAGATGAGATTCTTTTGCAGTGCCAAGAGGATAGCAACTGTAGCACTCTGTTTACAAAATACAAGATATCCAAAGTAGAGAAGCTCTCTTCTAAGATATATCTTATCAAAGTGCCAGAAGATCAAGATATATTTGTGCTTTCACAAAAACTTTACAATGAGCCTAGCATCAAATATGCTCACCCTAATTTTGTCAAAGAAAGAACAAGGAGATAGATAGATGAAGCGTCTATTGAGCAAAGGGGTGATAGCACTCTCACTGGTTGCATTCGTGGGGTGTGGTGATAATGCAAGTATAACAGAGAGTCAAGCAAACAAACCCCTCATCCCTAAAAATGAACCCTACTACTCCTACTTATGGCATCTTGACTCCCAAAATACCGTTTTGCGTGGTGTAGGCTATGATATAGATGAAAATGCAGATGCCAATGTAGTGGATGCTTGGAGCAAGACACTAGGGGCTGGTGTGCGGGTAGCTGTCATAGATAATGGCTTTGATACGAGACATGAAGATCTTTCGAGCAATATAGCAGTCACTTACAATGCAGATACAGACTCAAACAATGTTACATATTATGATTTTGATGGAGCGCATGGGGGGAGTTGTGCAGGTTTTATCGCTGCACCAGTCAATAGGGTAGGTATAGTAGGCGTAGCTCCCGAGTCAAAGCTCATCCTCATCAAAGAGAATGAATATACAGACTCCAAGATTATCAAAGCATTTGAGTATGCCAAGAGCCACGGGGCGAGGGTGGTTAGCTGTAGTTGGGGGACAGGGCAAGTCTCTGAAGCTGTAGAGGAGGAGTTCAAGTCACTCTATGAGGCTGGTATTACGATCGTATTTGCTTCAGGAAACAATGGTGAGGATCTTGATACCAATGGAAGTCATGATGAGTCTGAGTCAGATTGGGTGATAGGTGTAGGTGCATCAGGTGAAAACAATGATGTGACAGGCTACTCTGATTATGGATACAATATTGACTTACTTGCTCCATCAGGCAATAGAAACTACTCTATCGGTGTCTTGGCACTTGATGATATGGGGTTCAAGGGGGGTGATACACAAGAGGGGCTAGTCAATGATAATTATGCCTATGTCTATGGGACGAGTTTTGCTTGCCCTATAGTCTCAGGAGCAGCGACTCTACTCTATAGTATCCGTCCAGATTTGACACCCAAAAAGGTCAGAGAGATATTGATAAAAAGTGCAGACAAGATAGGTAAAAATGCTAGCTACAACAGAGATGGCTTTGATGAGGAGAAACGAAGAGCTTATGGTAAAGTCAACATAAGTAAGGCATTGGAGATATCGAGTAGCTATTGAGGAAGTTCCTAAGCGTCCTACTCTCTAAATCCTCTTTTCACCAAACTCCCCCTTGACCAAGCCTGCTTCATGTAAAAAAGGTGAGGGGATAAAGTCGAGTTTTTTGATGCGGTCTGTTTTTGCCATGGAGAGGTAGAGTCTATCTTTGGCTCGTGTCACAGCTACATAGAAGAGTCTCCGCTCCTCCTCTATGCTCCCCCCTTTGCTCATGAGCTTACGGTTTGGAAAGCGACCATCCATCAAGTCTACGACATAGACTTCACTAAACTCCAAACCTTTACTCGCGTGTACAGTGAGGAGATTGACTCCCTCTCCTTCACTAAGTTCACTACCTCCAAGTACCATTGCATTGACAAAACGGCTGAGGTCTTTGTATTGTGTGCTAAGATCGAGCAGGAGGCTTGCTTTGCGAAGGATGCGTTCTTTTGAGAGTCTCTTTTTGGCTTCATCTATCTCACCACTCTTGAGTTTGGCTCTTTGTGTAGAGAGTTGTTCGATGATATCTTCGTAGAGCTTTGATGCAATCGCTTTTCTCAATATCGTAGAGGGGTTTTTACTCTGTCGTATCGACTGCATATAAATATAGTATGCTCTGAAGAAAAAGAGACCCTCCACAGAGAGTCGGGGGTGCTTGAGTAGGGGATGCCCTCGTAACTTATCACTAAGTTCTATAGAGGCAAATCTACTTATAGAACCTATCTCAATATCATCATCAAAAAGCCCCAATTGGACATTTTTATTGGGATTGAGCCTTGGGAGATCAAATTTGGAGGGATAGAGTATACCTCTCATGAGATTTCCCTCTCCAAAGTGCATACAACATTGGAAAAACTCCTTTGCCAAGGCAGAGCCAACTCCTTTGGCATACTCAAATACATGGATAAAAGCCATCATATCTTTTGGGTTAATGATGAGCGACATAAGGTCGAGTAGGAACTTCACCTCTTTGGATTCAAAAAAGCTTGTGCCACCCTTTCTCTTGCAGGGGATACCAAGCTCTCTGAGACTCGCTTCTATACCATCTGCACTTGCATTATTTCTGAATATCACCGCTATCTTATCATTTGGTAAATGGGTTTTTTTGATTTTGGCAGCGATAGCTTGATATTGTTCAAAAAGCTCTTCATACATCAATAGTCGTGGTGGATAACTCTTCTCTATTCGACCGACTTCCAATTTTTTTGGATAGATGCGTTCATTTCTCTCTATCACTCTGTTGGCTAGGGAGAGTATCGGTGCAGTAGAGCGATAGTTTGTCTTGAGTGTGAAGAGAGTTGCCTCTTTATATCTTTGGGTAAATGTCCCTATATTCTTTATATTAGCTCCATTGAAGGCATAGATACTCTGATCATAGTCTCCGACACAAAAGAGTGATTTGGGTTTGAGTGTATCTATGAGAGAGCTCTGTAGTGTATTGGTATCTTGATACTCATCTACTAGCACTTCATCAAAAGGGATACTACTCTCTAGGAGATACTCTTTTGTCCACAAGAGAAGGTCATTGAATGAGACAAAGCCATACTCCTTTTTGACCTCTTCAAACTCCTCTATGATATGCATATAGATATCCATCAGAGGCTCATGTTCTTGATATTGTTTCAAAAACCAGATATCAAACCCCTCTAATGAAGCATTTTGGTAGAGACTATACATATCATAGAGGTAGAGCGAAGAGAAAGGCTCTATATCAAGAGCCATTCGTTTGAAATTTCTCTTCTCGTAGATACTCCGAAAGAGTGTTTTGAGTTCTGCTGGTTGCTTGAGTGCTACTGTGGGGTATCGCTCTTTGAGCCATCTATAGCTCACTGCATGGAATGTCCCTGACTCTATCTTACTTACTGTCGCTTTCGGAAAGAATTGCTCAAGTCTTGCTATCATTTCACCTGATGCTTTGTTGGTAAATGTCAGGAGTAGTATTTTGGATGGTTCTATACCATTATGGAGTAGATGTGCGATACGACCGACTATCGTAGAAGTCTTACCTGTACCTGCACTCGCTATGATGAGGTTATATCCTAGTGGTGCTTTGGCAGCATTGAGTTGCTCTTGATTGAGCTTACTAAGTGGCATAAAGTTATTGGATTCCGAGGATATAGTAGGTAGGTTTGCTCTCTACTTGTTGGAGCATTACTTTGTACTTTTCAGACCAGTGTATGAGTGCGTCTGTAAACTCTTTGATATTCTCTTTAGAGTTATCTGTTTTGCATTTGACTTTGAAGTAACTGTGTGAGTTAGAGAGAGCGATAAATCCATCATAGTGTTTGATCTCATCTTTGAGATTTATGAGGTGTTTAGCAAAACTATCAAAGCCAGAAGTATTCTCAATGGCACTATTTATTTGTGCGACGGTGTGGTTGTTGATATGATAGTCAAATTGAGTCAAGAGGGCTTCAGGTGTAATATCTATGTGCATTAAAATCCTTTTTTAGGTTAGTTTTAGAGAGAGATAGTCTCTTCTTTTAGTTGTTTTTCTACTCTGGATAGTAGATTTTTATAGTGTTCGACATTTTGAAACGCTTTTTCATAACGCCAACACAATACAAATTCAATAATATTATTTTTCAATACGGGGTCTATAGTCTCACCTTTACCAAAGTAACCAAGCGAAATATTTTTTGCTTTCTTTTTACCGCTACTATCAGGTTCGTAAGTGATAGCTATAATTTGTATATATTTTCCCATCCGTATGGTACCAAAATCTTCATCTTTTAGTCCAATACCACTTAAGTTCATCGCTTTATACATAAAAATTTGATCAAAATCTGGTGATTTTTCATATATATTGAGTATCTCATAAAGCTCTTTGACTCTATAGATATTTTTTTGACGGATATCTTCTGCCTCTTCTGCTTTGATCAAAACAGTAATCTCTGCTTTGTCTCTCTCTTTTGGAGGTTCGACCTCTATGATAGGTTCGATCAACTCTTCATCTCTAGGAAGGATACTCTGTTGCTTCTCTCTCTTTGGACTATTTTGTTTTGTTTGTAAGGGTGCTGTTTTTTGAAGTAACTCTTGATCTTTGATATACTCTTCTTCAAACTCGAATGCTTGCGATGCATTGATCAAGTCAACAGTCTCATGAAGAGATTGAGAACTCTTATTAGATATATCAGGGGAAGAAGATCTTGGGGAAGAAGATAACGGAGCCTCGTGAAAGTATTTAGTGGAGTGAGAAGCTTCTCTTTTTTGAGTAGTTCGTTTCTCCAATCTATCTGTCAATGCTTTTAGTTTATCGAGACTTTTGGGCATTTTGTTTCCTTTGAAAACCAAGAATCTCCTACTCTAACTTGGAGTTCTCAAATAAAGATATTTGTTAATATTATAACAGAGTAAATAGCTCTAATAACTTAATATATATCTTAAAAAAAGAAAATATCATATTTTATACTATAAATTAACAATATTTTGATAAAATGCTAGTAAATTACAAGAGGAAAATGGATGGATTATCTACAGATTCAAGGTGGCAAAAAGTTACAAGGGAGTATTACTATTAGTGGTGCTAAAAATGCAGCACTGCCTGTAATAGCAGCTACTATATTGAGTGACAGTGAAGTGACATTGACAAATTTACCAAATGTGGTAGATATTAGGACACTTTTGAATCTTTTGAGTATGCTCGGTGGTGAAGTGGAATATGAAGGTAATATCGCGAAGATAAACAATGCAGATATGAACTCTACCAAAGCAGTCTATGAGATAGTCTCTCAAATGCGTGCCTCTATCTTGGTCTTGGGTCCATTGCTTGCAAGGTATGGTGAGTGTGAAGTGAGTCTCCCTGGTGGTTGTGCGATAGGTCAACGCCCTATAGATTTGCATCTCAAAGCTCTCGAAGCTATGGGCGCAAAGATAGAGATCAAAGGTGGCTATGTACGAGCAGAAGCTCTCGATGGTCTCAAGGGTGCGAAGATTATCTTTGATAATATTACTGTCGGTGGTACAGAAAACACCCTCATGGCTGCAGCTCTTGCCAAAGGCACTACCAATATCATCAATGCAGCAAGAGAGCCAGAGATAGTGCAGCTTTGCCATATGCTTCAGAGTGCAGGGGTAGAGATAGAGGGAGTGGGTACAGCAGAATTGACTATCCATGGTACAGGGGGTCGACCTCTTGTTTTTGCAGAGATACAGATCATTCCTGATCGCATAGAGGCAGGTACTTATCTCTGTGCAGGTGCTATTACTCACTCAACTATCACTCTCAATCATGTCAATGCAGACCATATCCGTGCCTCTATAGATAAACTAGAGTCTATGGGCTGTAGTTTTGATATAGCTGAGGATAGTGTCACTATATATCCTGCAGATAGTCTCAAACCTGTCACTCTTTCAACTACGGAGTATCCAGGTTTTCCTACAGATATGCAAGCACAATTTATGGCAGTAGCCGTTTTGGCCAATGGAGAGTCGCTTATAGAAGAGCGACTGTTTGAAAATAGATTTATGCATGTAAGCGAACTCAACCGTCTTGGTGCAGACATATGGCTCAAAGGCAATATAGCCGCTATTCATCCTGTAGATGGACTCAATGGGGCAGATGTGATGGCAACAGACCTGCGTGCAAGTTCTGCTCTTGTGTTGGCTGCACTTGTGGCTAAAGGTACAACAAATGTACACCGTATCTATCATCTCGATAGAGGGTATGATGACTTAGAGGGCAAACTCTCCGAGCTAGGGGCTGATGTGGTTAGATTGAGAGAGTCTTCAATATAACTCATCGATCTGTTATTTGAATTTTGAATGCTTTGAGGGCTTCTCTATTTTCATAACTCTCTTTGTCACATTTTCTATTTTTTAATCTTCTGATCTCTTCTCTGAGTCTCTTGATCTCTTTGTTCTGCCTAGAGTACTCACCTAGTGATTGATATTTTATATTATTCATTGGGTGATAGCATTTATTATAGAGTTTATTTTTCTCTTTGATACATCTTTCGTATCTTGCTTTGTATGGATGATTTATTTTTACATAGTTTGGTGATCCATATCCAAATGATATTGCAATGAGTATGACTATTTTTTTCATTTGTTACCTTGAAGATTATAGAGGCGATTTTAGGAGATTTCTTATTTGATTGATTGGTTGCGGAAGGAGGATTTGAACCAACGACCTTCGGGTTATGAGCCCG
>CBEUND010000072.1:0-9972 GCA_965544395.1 uncultured bacterium
GAAATTTAGTTTTTATACCTTCTTTTGTAAATTTTGGTAAATATACTCTATTGTTAGCAACTTTAATATTCTGGGGAGCTGTAAAACTTTGATGTGTGTTTTTCTTTGAACGATATTTTGGATAACCGCCCTGTTTTTTGAAAAACCTTGTAAATGCACTATCTAACTCTCTAAGTGCCATTTGTAATGATTGACTTCCACACTCATTAAGCCATTGATACTCTTCTTGTTTTTTAAGTTTTGTTAGCTCTGCTTGTGTAATCATATAACCTACTTTTTTATTACCTTTGGTATACTCTTTTTGACGATAATCTAAAAAGTAATTATATACAAACCTTGTAGAACCAAAATGTTTCTCAATAAGGGTTATTTGTGTTTTTGTTGGATAGATACGATATTTCATAGCTTTAAGCACTTTTAACTCCTTATTAATTGTATATAATTATACACTGATTTTATAAATAAGGCAAGAGATGGAAATAAATAGAGATTACATCCATTTGATGATACAATATATTCCAAGAGTTTCGGTATCTACTATCGTTAATCGTATAAAATCTATAACGACTAAGAGAATTTGAAGCTTGTATCAAACTTATTTACAAAAACACTTTTGGAAAGAAAAAACTTTTTGGACGGATGGATATTTTGTGTGTAGTATTGGAGAAGCTAGTCCTGAAACTATTCGCAATTATATAATTAATCAAGGCTAACGCCTTAAGCTTTCAGCCCAATCGCTAAAGACGGTTGGGATTTCAGCTATTTTGTTATTAAAATCCATAAGGCTATACCAAAGAAATAAACACGCCAATAGCTTTATCTTAATACCATTTTGGATAAGATAACAGTTATATTAAAAATAAGAGAGATAATGCCAGCAACTATTAAGCTTCGTAGAATGGTAGATCAGATTGAAACAAAGCTCCAGCTAGATCCTCAAGTGAGAGATGCATTTATGGCGATAGAGCGAGAGCTATTTGTACCTACTGCCTTTCGACATTTGGCGTACAACCTAGATGCACTTCCTATGCTTGCCAGTCAATGGATAAGCTCTCCACTCACTGTAGCCAAAATGACACAATATTTAGACCTCCAAAATGTAGATAGTGTCCTTGAGATAGGGTGTGGGAGTGGCTATCAAGCAGCGATATTGAGCCGAGTTTGTAGACGAGTCTTCACTGTAGAGAGGATAGATGCACTCCTCAAAGAGTCAAAAACTCGTTTCAGTGACCTAGATATCAATAATATATTTACCCACTTTGATGATGGTCAAAGAGGCTGGAAAACATACGCACCATATGAGAGGATACTCTTCTCAGCCACAGCACAGCAGATACCACAAGCTCTCTTTGATCAGCTTGTAGATGGTGGGATACTCATTGCTCCTGTACAAGTAGGATCACAAGAGATCATCACCAAGTTTCACAAAAAACGAGGACGCATCACAAGTGAAGCACTCGAAGTTTGTAGGTTTGTACCTATCATTGATGGTATAGAGAAATAGATGCATCTCTCGTCTCAAAAACTATGCTATTAGTCATAGATATAGGCGGTACAAATATCCGCTACAAAGTACTCAATCATCAAGGAGAGTCTATCGCTACAGATAGACTCAGCAGTAAAGAGACCAACCTTATCAAGATGGTGGAGCAACTCATCGTAAAATACTCTATCAACTCTATAGGGATCTCCTATGCTGGACAAGTGAGTCATGGCACTCTACTCTCTGCACCCAATAGAGCGATAGAGAGGGAAGATATCCAAAACTATTTTGAAGAGAAATATAGTCTCAACTGCTCGATAGACAATGATCTCAAATGTGCAGCACTCGCAGAGTATGACTATTGGAAGTGCAAGAGTACGATGGTAGTAGCTTCGATAGGTACAGGATTTGGAGCAGCGATAGTCGAAAATGGGCAACTCATCCGAGGTGTAGATAATTTGGCAGGAGAGATAGGACATATGCCCTATAGATACTCTCCCATCCCTTGTGGTTGTGGCAACCACTACTGCATAGAGGCTTCCTGCTCTGGCACTGCACTACAAAAATATATAGAGTACTACAACTTTGAGATAGAGGAGTATCCCCTCCAAGCTCTCAAAGCGATGCAAGATAGTGATGCCCAAGCTCTATTGGACAATTTCCATGAAGGATTGCTCTTTGCTATAGGTACTCTCATCTCTCTTCTCAATCCACAAATGATAGTACTTGGAGGAGGAGTCATCCACAAAAACCCATATCTACTAGAGATAATCAAAGCACAGATCAGCAAATATGCACTACCGACTGCTCTTGCTAAAGTAGAGATCATCATCAGTGAATTAGAAGATGCACCTATAAAAGGAGCAGAGCTATTGGCACGAAGAAGAGAGGTCTAAACTAGGTTTTGAGACTTTGGTACTCCTCGATCGCTTTGAGTAGTTTGTCTAACTCTTTATCATAAGATTCGATCTGATGTGGTATGAGATGTAGCGTATTATAGATATAGTGTTTATAGATAGTGTCGACAACACTAAAGAGATCATAAGCTCCTATAGCATTCGTCAAGCTTCTTAAATCCAAAAAGAGTCTTTTGAGTTGTTGATGTCTATCTTCATGGAGCATTCTTTGGATCACCCTACTCGAATCCCCATATGCCAAAACAAATTCACTCAAAACTTCACCATAGAGTATCTCATTGTTCTTTGTGTTTCTAATCCCTCTTTTGTAGTCCAATCCAACAATATTACGAAGTGGTTTTGGTGGGGTACTCTGCTTGGTTTGTTCCTCTGTGGCTCTATTCTCCTTATTCAAAAAGAAATTGAGTGTAGCATAGAGAGCAGGGATAGTCAATGGCTTCTCGATATATCCATTGGCTCCATAGCGAAATATTTTATCTATCTCGCTCTCTAAAGTAACCGATGTAGTCGCTACAAGGGGTAAGAGAGAGAATTTTTCATTTTCTCTGATGTGTCGCATCGCTTCATATCCATCCATCACAGGCATACTTATATCCATAAATACTAAATCATATTTCGTATCACCTGAATAAAGATTCTCAAGAGCCTCTACTCCATTATCTACAAGTGTTATCTGCATATCTCCTTGCAAAAGTATATATTTCAATATCTTTTGATCTATCGCACTATCATCTGCAACTAAGATTTTAGCACTTCTAAATTTTTTCAAATTTTCTATTGTGATATGCTCTAACTCTTCTTGCTCCTTTGCAGATAAGATTTTCATATTGTCGACACTATTTTTTGCTTTTGCATTCATAGAGATTTCGCCATCTTTGTCAAATAGCAAGACAATCAAATCATATAATCTCTCTTGACTTAGTGGTTTTCTGAGCCACTCATCTATATACTTATGCCCTCTCTTTAGATCCTCTTGGAATACACTCGTGAGATTGACCACTTTCAATCCATACTTTTTTCTATATTTTTGGATCGTGTAGATATCTACAGTAGTGAGATTGACTATATCTCCCATAATCAAATCATAACTTATCATATTTGCTTGTTCTAAGAGTGGTTTATCACAAGAGTATATATCAACTTCATATTGAAAATAGTTCAACATCTTCTCAATCGCTTGGGCTGCATCAAGATTTTTTTCACATAGGAGGACTCTCTTTTTGATATAAGAGAGATCAGGCACTCTATATTTTCTAAACTCTTTTGGAAAAGGATTGATTATGGGCATCTTGCACTCTACACTCAATCCACATGGAGTCGCTTCTTTAGCATAAAGTGTCCCCCCCAAGAGAGAAGTGAGTTCAGATGCTATATAGAGTCCCAATCGCTTAGGAGTACCATCTTCTCTATAAGTAGGTATAAAAATATTTTCCATACGCTCTTGGCACATAGTTTTGCTTGTGTCACTCACTTGAATGAAGAGTATATCTTTTGGTAGTATGGTCATAGAGAGTTTGACTTGCCCCTCCTCTGTCTGTTGAATAGAGTTTTGTAAGAGTTCTATAATAATCTCTGTAAGATGGAGAAGATCACTTGTGATGATTTTGGGCATATCACGATCTATATCAAAGATCAATTCTGTTTTGACACCATGAAAGTTACTGCTTAAAGCACCCAATATATTACTCAGCATTGTATTTATATTGAAATTCTCTTGAATAAGCTCAATCTTTTTTGATTTAAGTTTCAAGAAATATATCATCATTCTTGTCTCATCAAAAAGTCTATTTTTTACACTATTGAGTTCTTCTATTCGACCACTGTCCATAAGTGACTGACTACTATTATCTACAATTTCATTAGTGATAGAGTGTATCTTCTCTCCTGTTTGTGTCAAAAAAAGCTCTAATTTCTGCTGCTTTTCGATCACACTCTTATGACTACTCTTGATTGTATGCATCCGTTTCAAGAAAAGAATAAAAAGCACGACACTAATAATGCTTATACTAAAGATTGTTTCAAGATAGAGAGTATTCATCTCTTTTATCTCATCTTCTTTTTGAAGGAGTTCTCTACTCTTTGTACTATTCTCTTTTACAAAAGCTTGAGGAAAAAACTTTTTAAGTGTGAGATATATAGTAGTCAACTCCTCATCTGTCTGTAAGTTTTCTACACTTACGACATATCTATTTTCCTTTCTCCCTATATTGAGATTAAATTTTTCATTTTTATAAAATTTATTAAGTGTCGAATTCTCTTGTAAAATTTGATTAAAATGCTCTTTTGTCTCGGCAAGACCAGCTGAACTATTATGTTCAGTCAAGATTATAGATTTGGCAAAGAGATTTGTTGTAAGATTGATGATAATAATAAGGAATACAAGAAAGGTGGTATGCGACACTATAACTCCTAAAGATTCAATACAAATATTATAGTATTATTTTATTATATAAAAATAAAATAATTTTGGGAGGCTCCTATCGTTGTACATGGATGAGCGTATTACTATACCCACTTCCTTTGACCATCTCATAGAGTTTTTTCGCATTACTTGTCCTCAATCTCACACAACCATGCGAAGCAGGAGCACCTAAACTTCTCACATAGTGAGTACCATGAATAGCATACCCCTCTTTGAAGAAAAGAGAGTATGGCATAGGGGAGTTATCGTAGAGCTTGGAGTAGTGCATCTTCTCTGAGTGGTACGGTTTGTAACTTCCTACGGGAGTGACATACCCCTCTCTTGCTGTAGATACTTGCCAAGAATAGAGAAGTCTTTTGCCTTTATATATCTTCATCTTTTGACTAGAGAGATCTATATTGACTTTTATTTTTCCTTTCATTTTCAATATACTCTGCAGACTAGGACCTTTGTCCTCAGCAGCATAAATATCTAAAAGTGCCTGCTCCTTACGAGCGATATAGGCTCTTTTGTCTCGTATAATAGTATTTCTCTCTCTGATAAGTGCTATACCCCTCTCTCGTAACTCTTTCATGATTTTGATATACTGTTTGGATCGTCTATAACTCATATGCCGAGCACTCTCTTGCTGATATTTTTGATAGAGGAGTTTATATTGTTTGTTGGCTATGAGTATCTTTTGAGTCAAAGCATTGAGTTGCGCTTGATGCGGATAAGTGTATGCAAAGAGATCTACAGATGTAAAAAATATGGTACTTATCAAAAAAAACATTTTAAACATATGCACATCCATACACTCTCTATTGACACCCGATACACTCCATGCTCCTATCTTCTACACCCTCTAAATCTTGGGCTGCTTCAGGGGATTGACTTCGTAGATAGTATGTCGATTTGAGTCCAAACTTCCACGCATCCATATAGATATCATTGAGGTATTTTCCACTCGCTTTATCAAGCGTGATAAAGATATTGAGGCTCTGTCCTTGATCTATCCACTTTTGGCGTATAGCTCCTGCTTTGATGAGGAATCTTTGGTCTAAATCATAACTTGGTGTGTAGTAGCTCCAAGTCTCTGATGAGAGGTTAGGCACGACTACAGGTATCATTCCTGAGAGATTCTCTTCAAACCATTTTCGTTTGTAGACAGGCTCTATCGCTTGAGTTGTACCTACCAAGATAGAGATAGAGCTTGTAGGTGCTATCGCCATGAGGTAGCCATTACGCATTCCATCACTCTTGACTTTCTCTTTGAGAGCGAGCCAGTCGTAATTGTATCCAAAGAGTCCACCTCTATCTACGAGCTTGCAGGCTTCTGCATTGGCTTTGTCTATAGGGAAGATACCCTTCTGCCAATCTGAGCCTTCAAATGTAGGATATGCTCCTTTCTCCAGCGAAAGATCGCTCGACGACTTGATAGCGTGATAACTCACCGCCTCCATCACTTCATCTATCTTGCACAAGTGTGCATCGCTTCCCCACTCTATAGCATGTTCAGCGAGCATTTGTGCTTCACCCATCACACCAAGCCCTATAGATCGTGACTTTTGGTTTGTCTTTTTCACCTTTGCGAGGGGATAGAAGTTGAGGTCGATAACATTATCTAACATCCTTACAGCTATAGGAACAACACGAGCTATATCTTCAAGTGTGTTGATTTTGGAGAGATTGATAGAGGCTAAGTTACACACTGCTGTATCTCCATCTTCTTTCTCTTTCTCCACAATCCACACTTGTTTGCCACCGATCATATCAAGTGCTGTAATCTTCCTACCTGGTTTTGTCGTACCATTATCGACTTTGACGAGTTGATCCTCTTCAAAGAGATCAATACTCTCATCACTATAGATCACTTTGATTTTGTATCTATTTGGAGAAGTATTTTGAAATATCTCTGTACAGAGGTTGGAGCTTCGTATCACTCCTGCATGTTTATTTGGGTTGGCTCTATTGGCTGCATCTTTAAAAGTAAGGAATGGATTGCCTGTCTCAAAGTAGCTTCGTAGTATCTCTTTCCAAAGCCCTTTTGCAGATATGACCTCTTTGGTGATCGTCTCATCTTGCTCTAACTCTTCATATCGTGCAACAAACTCTTCATCATATAACTCTGCTAAGCCTTTCACTTCATAAGGATCAAAGAGTGTCCAAGTACTATCCTCCTCTACCCGTTGCATAAAGAGATCATTGATCCAGAGTGCAGGGAAGAGATCATGGGCTCTTCGTCGCTCTTCTCCTGAATTTTTCTTGAGATCCAAAAAATCACGGATATCTATATGCCATGGCTCTATATAGACAGCTATTGCACCTTTTCTTGTCCCCAATTGGTCTACAGCAATAGCGACATCATTGGCTATCTTGAGAAAAGGCACGATACCACCTGCTGCATGTTTATGCCCATCGATAAACGAACCCATCCCCCGTACAAGAGACCAATCCCAGCCTACTCCCCCACCAAATTTCGAGAGGAGTGCCATCTCTTTGAAACCATCGAAAATCCCCTCTATATTATCAGGAGTTGAGCCGATATAGCAGTTATGTACATTTACACCCGATACACAATAAGAGTGATCTTCTTCTACTTCTATATTATAAACTTTATCTTCTAAGTAGCTCTCTTGTTTATCAATGATCTTCATAAAGTATTCATCTTTAAACCAGAAATATCTTAGTGTAGAAGAGGCTTTGCCCTCTAAGTTTATCTTATCTATATTTTTATTCACTTTTAAAATAAACTCTTTATCATGGGATACACCAATTTTGAGATGACTCGCTTTGATTGTTGCTAATTTATGTTTTTTAGCATCTCTCTTCATAAAAGGAGATAAGCCACATCTTAATGCGATTTCAAAAAGCTGTTTTATTAATTTTTTGTTAGACATAGTCAATTGATAGCCCTCTTTCAAAGCACAACCATCTCCTCTAATAGCACCAATCAATAAATCCTCTTGTACCTTTGGATTTGCAAATAATAGATCGTTGTTTAATAATTTTTTATCAAAACCTGTACCAATTAAAGCATCAAAAAATAATCCTATAATTTTACTATGTATAGATACATTTGTGCTATTATCTCTATTGACATTCATACTTACACTAATATCAAAGATATTCTCTAAAATTGTTTTTGTATCTTGGATATAGAGTGTCTCTTTGGAACCAAATGTAAAAGTGATAGATGACCTATCCTCTGATATATACCCTTCTGCCAAAAAGTAACCAATCAAACGCATAAAATCTTGTGATAACTCTATTTTATTTGTAACAGGTGCAATTTGATTGTTTAAAAAACTTCTTTCACAACTATAAAAAGAGTTGGATGACCTTTTAAACATTATTTTATTATCTTTTACTACAACATTTTTTGTTTTTACATAATCAGATATATAAAGAACATCTTTATCAATATTTTTATAATATGAAATAGAGACAAAATCACCGCTATTTAAATCTTCAATTTTATGCCAATGGGATGCAAACTCTTTATCTAAATGCTCACAATCATTTTTATACTCACCTTTTAGAGCAAAACATCTTTTACTTTTGCCTTGACTCTTTAAACAACTTCCTAATTTTCTAATGCACTTTATATCTTCTTGTTTTAAAGCTAAAATCGGATGCTCTTGAGTTGCTTTCAAATTATCCATCAACCCATTAATATTTAAACTAATTAAATTTTTTGCATAGTCTCTTTGGAAGAGTTCATATACTTTCATAAATCTATTGTTATGAGTCAATACCAAATCACCCTCTACAATTTTATCAATTGCTTTATATCCACTAATTGTTCGTACTTGTGTACCTTTTACAAAGCACGAACTCAGCTGGTGACGGGGGGTTCTAGCATTGCTGAGGGTAGGTGTAGCGACCATCACTTCAAACTTACTCAAGATATCATAAAACCTCTTTGCCCAACTCTGAGAATCGAACTCATTTTGAGCCAAGAACATCGCTACAGACATGAAGAGCTGTTGTGGCAATTCGATAGGCTTGCCTTTTTTGTCTTTGAGGAGATATCTATCATAGAGTGTACGGAGTCCCAAGTAGTTGAACTGCAAATCTCGCTCTGGTTTGATATAATCGTTGAGATCATCAAGATCATATCTATCTTTGAGTCCTAGAACGATACGACCCTCCTTCTCTCCTCGTTCAAAATAGTCTCGTAGGTGGTTGTAGCCTGTGAAGCCTGTCGCCTTGTGGTAAATATCATAGAGAAAGAGCCGTGCTGCGACAAAAGTCCAATTGGGTCTATCTATATCTATCTTATCTACCGCTGTCTTGATAAGTGTGTGTTGTATATCTTCTGAGTTGATCATATCACGAAACTGTAGCTTGGCATCTACCTCCAATTCACTCTGACTTACACCGTCAAGCCCCTCTACAGCTTCTGCTGTATACTTTTGAATCTTGGTAACATCAAGCGTCTCTACTCTTCCATTTCGTTTTACAACTCGTATCATATCTTTACACTCCATACTCTATTAAAAATTGACCTTACGCATTTCATAGTATGGATTGGTTATTTTAAGTATGCTACAAATAGGTAGGGTGGGAGTATCCCAACATTTCTGTGGTGGATTTCATCCACCCTACCTGTCTGTACAAGCTAAAAAATATAATCACAATAGAATGCGTAACATCAGTTAAAAAAAAGGATTATATCCAATCTATATAAAAATATACTACCTATCGAAAAGATTAATTTTGAAAGGAAAGCCAATATTTTTTATACTCTCTACAAGTCTCTTTTAATGAAACAAGCTATAATCTCTATCGACAATTATACAATATACTATGAGGATAATAATGCTATTACATAAAAAGAGTAGAGCGTCATATGCTTTTTAAATACAAAGGGGTCGATCAATCTGGCAAAAGTGTCAAAGGGAGACTCTCAGCCAATAATCTACAAGAGGCAAAGCAGAAACTCCGTGCAGAAGCTGTCTATTATGAGACGCTTCTTCCGACTAAAAGTCTCTCACTAGAAGCATTCTCCAAACGGCAAATGCCAGGACCACTCTTGAGTACATTTTCCAGAGAGTTATCTTCTTATCTCAACTCGGGTATGACAGTAGTGACTGCTATCAAACTCTTGGAGAACCAACACCAAGGAGAGAAGCGATATAGTGACTTTCTCAACTCCATTAAGAGTA
>CBEUND010000073.1:0-9881 GCA_965544395.1 uncultured bacterium
CAACAGTAGAGGAAACAATACTTCCAGAAAAAGACTCTTTGGATTTGAATCTTGATGATGACTTCTTACAATCAGAGACTCCAGCAGCGAAAACAACAGTAGAGGAAACAATACTTCCAGAAAAAGACTCTTTGGATTTGAATCTTGATGAGAGCCCATCTAAAGAGTATACTCCGATAAAAGCTGAAGAGATTTCATTAGATTTGAAAACTTTGAGTGCAAATCTCGGTATCTCTGAAGATGACTATAGCGAATTTCTTCATGAATTTGCAGATAAGGCATCAGAAGTTGAGAGTTCTATAAAAGCTGGTGGTGCAGAGCAAGGCAAAGCTATATCATCTCTCGTTCACCTCACACAAATGTTACAATTGACTCAAATATCAGATCTTCTTGAAGAGATTCAAAAACTCTCTGGGGAGAGGGAACAAGATGCTATCAATACCTTCTATGAAGTAGTATCCAAACTTACAACACCAGCACCTGCAACACCAGCACCTGCAACACCAGCACCTGCAACACCAGCACCTGCAAAAGAAGAGATAGTATCCCATGAGAGTGTAACCGAGCCACAGGTAGATACACCACAAGTAGAAGAGAGTGCACCTGTAGTAGAGGCGGTTCAAGAAGATGTCTCCGCCAACAAAATTTGTGACCTCTCATTTGATGGTATCAAACCGATACATTTTGACTTCCAGATGGAGAAAGCAGCAGAAGATTTGAGTCTCCCTGTAGATCTTATTGAAGAGTTTGTTGGGGACTTTATCGTACAAGCCAATGAAGAGAAACAGACTTTTATAGATGCATGTAAAAGAGGTGATGTGGATTGTATACAAAAAACTGGGCATAAACTCAAAGGGGTTGCTAGTAATCTACGCATCATTCCTCTAGCGGACACACTAGAAGAGATACAATTTTGTGAAGACAAAAGTAGGTTTGAACCACTATTGAAAAAATATTGGGGACAATTTATAGCATTTGAAGTTTTTATGAATAGTGTACTCAACAATCAAGGAGAGAGATAGATTATGACTATTAGAAATCGATTGAAACTAACAGGGCTAGTACCTATTGTTTTACTTATACTACTCTCTAGTTATTTTTTGGTTACCTCGTACCAAAACTATGAGAAAGCAAGGGCATTAAAAAGCGTTTTGAAAAACAATGCTATTTTGAATGATGTCTTGATTCAGGTAGGGAAAGAACGGGGGCTTACCTCACTCTATATGGGATCAGATCATAAAAATTTTAAAGATTTACTCAAAAAACAACGATTAATTCTTGATAAATCAATAAAAAATTTACAAAACAAATTAATAATAAAATCAGAAACATATATCCCTTTTTTATTGGTCAATACCTTACTACTGGATACCAAGAAGTATGAAGTACTCTTGACAAATAGTAAAATGATTCCTAAAATAAGAGCAAAAGTAGATAAAGAGGGGAGTAATTTTACTGATATATTTTTCGAAAGCTACACAAAACTAATCGCTACTCCAACACTCAACAATCTTCTCCAAACAAATAATTTTACACTCAACACTGATATAGCATCTTTGATTGCAACACTCAATCAAATCGATATTGCCAAAGAGAATGCAGGACTTGAGAGAGGTTATATCTCTTACTTTATGACCAAAAAAGCATCATTGACCTTTGAAGAGATTGCTCTTTGGGATAAATTTAAGACAAAAGCTAATCGATTTGATTTATCGAAAATCATCAATAAGAGCGTCTCAAAAGAGATATCAAAACTCTACAACACAACAAAAAATAAAGAGATGCTTTTAGACTTAGCTAAAACTACATCAGCTATTCAAACGGATGTTGATAATGGTGACTATACAGAAGACCCTGCTGATTGGTTTACCCTACAGACAAAGAAGATTTCACTCCTCTCCAAAGCACAAGTCATCGTAGCAAGTAAACTCTGGGAAAAATCAGAGATATACCTCCAAGAACAATTTTTGACCCTAGCGATATCAATACTCATATGGCTTCTCTCTATCTTCTTGGCACTCTTGGGATATAAGACAGCAAGTGATATTACAAGTAATATCAAAGAGCTTGAAGATGTCCTCAATAAAGCAATTTATGAAATAAAACAGAGTGATCAGTACCTCCACTCAGATACCTCTTCTATAGAAAATATCGAACTTGACACAAGAGAGGGTACGAAGATTGCGTATCGATTCCTAGAAAGTTTGGTAGATACTGCAAGAGAAGATAAACAGTCAGCCCTTCAAGCAAATGAAGCAAAATCTCTCTTTTTGGCAAATATGTCTCATGAGATTCGTACACCTCTCAATGGAATTGTTGGATTTACGGAACTTCTCAAAACAACAGATCTCAATGATGAGCAAAATGAGTTTATATCTATTATTGATAAGAGTTCAGAAAACCTTCTGAGTATTATCAATAACATTCTTGACTTATCAAAAGTGGAAAGTAATAAAGTAGAGATAGAGAGTATCGTCTTTGATTCTGAAACAGAGTTTGATAGTGCTATAGAGACTTATGCTGTTGGTGCAGCAGATAAAAATATAGATCTCAACTACTACCTTGACCCATCTATCAGTAAGAAATTAAAAGGTGACCCTACGAAGGTCAAAGAGATCCTCATCAACCTCTTGAGTAATGCGATCAAGTTTACAAGCTATGGTGGGACTATCAATGTCGAAATCAAAAAGATTCAGACAGAAGATGGAGAAAATAGAATCTACTTTAGTGTTCAAGATGATGGTATAGGTATGACTAAAGAGCAACAGTCTCGCATCTTTACAGCATTCTCACAAGCAGATGTATCCGTCACAAGAAAATATGGTGGTACAGGTCTAGGATTGACACTCTCTAGTCAATTTGTTGAGCTTATGGGAGGAAATCTCGAATTAGAGAGTGCCAAAGATGAGGGGACTACATTCTTCTTCAGCCTTCAACTCGACGAGATCCCTACAAATGAAGCAGACTTATCAAATGCCTTTGCATCACTTGCTATCGCAAAATATGAGCAGAAAATACCTACGAGACTCGACACCTATTTGGATAGATATTTTGAGTACTTTGGACCACAAGTCAAGCTTTTTGAGTCTATAGGAGAGTTGAAAGACTTGAAAGATGCAAATGAGTGTAAAAACTACTGGATTGATATAGATAATGCAAAAGAGAATGTCTTTGAAGCCTTACCAAATATCAATAAGTCTGATCTCATCATTATAGCCAATGTCACAAGTCGTACAAAAATTGAAAAATTGGGTGTAGACCAAGAGAATATCTTGTACAAACCTATCACACTTAGCAAACTCAGAGAACTCCTCTTGAAAAGTTCTCATCTATCTGATGAAAAACTTGAAGAGATCACTGCCGAAGAAGAGGCATCATCTTTCCAAGCAAATGTCCTAGTGGCAGAAGACAATATCATCAACCAAAAGTTGATACGGCATATACTTGAAGATGCAGGACTAGAGGTAGAGATAGCAAACAACGGACTCGAGGCCTTTGAGAAGAGAAGAAACAATGAGTTTGATCTCATATTTATGGATATCCAAATGCCTGTCATGGATGGTCTTGAAGCGACAGCTGAGATCTTGGATTATGAGCAAGATGAAGAGGTTCCACATGTCCCTATCGTTGCCTTGACAGCCAATGCACTCAAAGGGGATAGAGAGAGATTTCTCAAAGAGGGTATGGATGAGTATATCTCCAAACCATTGGAGACATCAGAACTCAAGGCTGTACTCAACAAATATCTCAAGAAGAGTTCCAAGCCTATAAAGCCAAAAAGTACCAAGCCAAAAACAGTTACGCAGCCAAAAACAGTCACCAAACAGGCAACAGTCACCAAGCAAGAAGCAGTCACACAGCCAAAAACAGTCCCACAAACTATAGAGCCAAAACCTCAAGAGAGTGAAGATGGTAAAGTAGATTTAAATATTGATGTCACACCAGAAGTAGAGAAAAAACCAAGAGTAGAGAAGATACTCCTTGCCAAGAAAAATCTTCTTGAGAGTCGTATACTCTCCAAGATGATTCAAAACCTCAATTTTGACTATGCTTCTTGGGATATCTCTTCAAATATGGAAGAGGAGATCATGACAGGCAAATATGATATACTTATAGCTGATGCTGACCTTTTACCAGAAAAACTCAATCAAATAGAAGAAAAAGTTGCTATACTTGCGTTTATTCAAACCCAAGATGATGCAACACGCCATCAAATAAAACGAGGTGAATTAATATCTCGCGACATTACAAAAGAAAAACTTGAAATATTAGTTAATAGTTATAGAGGATAAGATATGGGATTACATGTATTAATAGTAGACGATGATATGATCAATAGAATGCTTTTAAAGGCTCTCTTGAAAAAAAATCCAAAAGTTGATACGGTTATAGAAGCAGAAAATGGCTCAGAAGCACTAGAAAAAGCTAAAGATATGGAGAGACTAGATATCATTCTTCTCGATGTCATGATGCCTATATTGAATGGTGTAGAGTTTTTGAAGATATTTAGATCTGATATGAAAAACAGTAATGTACCTGTCATTGTCTTGACTACAGATGACACACGCAAGAGTGAAGTATTTGATAATGGAGCCAATGACTTTGCGAGGAAGCCTATCATAGAGAAAGATCTCGCAAGGATTATTGACCAATGGACATAAGGATGTATAATGGCACAAATAGATGACACAATAGAGGATTTTTGTCTTCCAAATCAAGATGAAGAGGAGATATGTTTTCGTGATATCAAAGGGAGATGGATTGTACTCTATTTTTATCCAAAAGATAATACCCCAGGTTGTACCACAGAAGCGTGTGACTTTACCGTAGCTCTTCCTGATTTTGATGGACTCGATGCAATAGTACTTGGAGTAAGTCCAGATAGCCCTAAAAAGCATCGAAACTTTATAGAGAAAAAAGAGTTAGGGATTACACTCTTGGCGGATGAACAAAAAGAGCTATGCCAACAGTTGGGTGTATGGCAACTCAAGAAGTTTATGGGTCGAGAGTATATGGGGGTTGTCCGCACTACCTTTCTCATCGATCCAGATGGCAAGATAGTAGCCAAATGGGAAAAAGTGAGAGTCAAGGGACATGTCACTCAAGTCAAAGAGAAGCTACGAGAGCTACAAGGCTAACAACAACTACTACTACTTCGCTTGGGCTATCAAAACGCCCTCTATAAGCTTATCTATATCACCATCAAGAATACCATCGACATTGGAAAATGGTTGGTTGCTTCTTGTATCTTTGACTTGCTGGTAGGGTGCGAGGACATAGGAGCGGATTTGATGCCCCCAGCCTATATCACTCTTGGCTATGCCATCAATTTCAGCCTGTTTTTTAGCCATTTCATACTCATAGAGTCGTGATTTGAGCATCTTCATAGCAGAGGATTTGTTTTTGTGTTGGCTACGATCATTTTGGCACTGTACTACGATACCTGTAGGTTCATGTGTGATACGGATAGCTGACTCTGTCTTGTTGACATGCTGTCCCCCTGCTCCTGAAGCACGATAAGTATCTATACGCAGATCTTTATCCTCTATCTCTATATCTATATCATCATCTATCTCTGGTGATACCATCACTGAGCTAAAACTTGTATGTCTCTTGGCATTACTATCAAAAGGTGATATACGCACCAATCTATGGATACCATTTTCTACTTTGAGATAGCCATAGGCATTTTCACCTTTGATGATAAATGATACATCCTTAATGCCTGCTTCATCACCTGCTTGATAGTCGAGTCCTTCTACTTTGAAGTCGTGTCTCTCTGCCCAGCGGAGATACATCCTATGGAGCATACTCGCCCAATCCTGACTCTCTGTACCCCCTGCCCCTGGATGTATAGAGATAATGGCATTGCTAGCATCATGTTCTCCTGAGAGCATGATCTGTACTTCCAACGCTTCCGTCTTCTCTTTGAGCGTTGGAGCTTCATCATAGAGCATCTCTAGCGTCTCATCATCACCCTCCTCTTTGGATAGCTCGAAGTACTCTATCGCATCATCTACTGCTTGTTGTGCTTGGTCATATCGCTCTAGTACCCTACTTATACGCGTCTTCTCTTGTGAAATCTTGCCTGCATGTGTTGCATCACTCCAAAACTCTGGCTCTTGCTGTAGCTCCTCTATCTCTGCTAACCTTGCTTCTATACTCTTAGGCTTGACTATATTTGATATATTTTCCATCTTTATAGTGAGAGATTTGAGTAATTCGCTATATTCATAACTATCCACAGTACGATACTCCTTCTTTTTTGATATTTTATCCAAATTATCAAGAGAGATGGATAAGGAGCTAGTTTGCACTGATACTCCCTGTCTCTTGTGCTATTGTGACGACAAGTGGCTCTATAGAAGCTGTAGCAAATCCAAATGTGATATGACAATCTGCACGCATATAGCTACTATAATCATCTGTAGCTGTCGTGATACCACTGTGTGGTCTGCCTATCTGATCAAAAGCGATATGCTGTGCTGTGCAACCTCCTGAAAATGTGATAGAGTTGATCCCAAACTCTTTGCCTATGAAGATAGTGGAACTCTCATCACTATGGATAGTAGTATCACCATTGTTGTTGTACATGTACTTTCCATTGGTAGGATCTATGGCACTCTCATCTTTGCTTATATGTCCATTGTTATTGCGGTCTGAAGATATCGTATAGAAGAATGCTCTATTGCTTTTCGTAGAGGTTACAAAGCTTATTTTCCAAAGTTTTCTCTGCCAATTGCCATCAGAGATATCCAACTTATCATCAATAAGTGCCAAGTGTTGGGTATATCGAAGTGCTGTGATAATATTGGCTCTTGCCTCTTGGCGGAGATCTCGTTCAAATCTTGGGAGAGCGAGCAGTGCCAATATAGCGACCACTATGAGTACAAAGATCAGCTCAAGCATCGTAAAAGCAGTGCGATACATAGAGAACCCCTCCCAAATAGTGTAAATATGTACGATCAGTTAGTTGGTACTTACTCTACCTGTCTCTTGTGCTATTGTCACTACGAGATCGCTGATATCTGTTTGTGTGAATGAAAATGTAAGCACACAATCGCTATTCATGTAGCTTGCATAGTTGGGAGCAGTTCCTGCATTGGGTAGAGAACCATGGGGACGACCAAGAGCATCGAAAGCCACAAGCGTACCTGTACATCCTCCTGACCTACTCACTCCACTGATGCCATACTTCTTACCTAGTCGTGCATGGGGTGTTCCTGTCGCTGTGCCATCTACGAGTTTGCCATCTGTTGTATCGACTGCGAAACTCCCATTTGACGAGATAGTATAGTTGCTTCCATCTGCTGCGAAAGATATATGCCACATCTTAGACTGCCAACTGCTATCAAAAGGATCTCTTACATCATCTATGAGAGCCATATGCTGTGTATATCGCAGTGCTGATACGATATTGGTTCTAGCTTCACTCCTATAGTCTCGCTCCATCCTAGGTATTGCTAGGGATGCCAAGATAGCGATGACTACGATGACAAATACCAACTCTAGCATACTGAAAGCGGGCTGTTTTTTATAATAGTTCATATCTTTTGCAAGCTCCTTCTATGGTATGTGATGTTGGGTGTTCCTGTGCCAGCAGGACGGTCGATCTCTGGATAGCTTACGAAAGTATCTACGACGATATTGAGTGGTGATTTTGGAGTCACCACACTAGTAGACAATTTACGACTACAGCTACTTGTACTCCCTGATCCTAGGTTTGCATCGTTTCCTATATAGGATATATTGACGACAATGTTATATATCCCAAATGTACCTGTGATTTTGTTGAGACAGTTTGTACTATTGTGTTCATTGGCAGTGACAGCCATGATGGCATACTCTGTATAACTCTTTGCCAAAAGTACCGATTGCTCTTTTTGGTATTGATCGCTTGTCTCTTTGACAATTTTACTAGAGATATTCACGATAAACATAGCCACCGTAGACATAAGTACCAATACAAAGACAGCTGTAATGATAGAAAAACCCTCTCTTTTGCTCTGTAGCTTTATATGGAGTTGCATTAGAGTACCACCTTTTCTTTGCATGATGTGATATTAAAATCTTGACCTATCTGCTCATCTTTACATATCTTGAAGCGTATCGTTCCATCTGAGCCTTGAAATTTGAAACTTGTCACACCCTCTAGGAGGATAGATTTTTTTGCATTGGCTGTTGTCAATGCTACATTAGGAGATGGTGGGAGAGAGTAATACAATACAAGATTTCCATTTTCGACTACAAGTGCATAAGAGCTCCATGCCAACTTATAGTGCTCCATAACAGCAGGCGTACCAGCTCCAGAGAGGGTGATACTCTCACCTGTCATATTGCCAATAGGGTAATTGGTGGTACTATATGCAAAATAGAGTGATGGGCTATCATCTGGTAGAGTACCACCTGCTAAGTTGGTCATGATAGTGTTGACATCGTCAAGAGATGAACCTGGAGTAGATATCGTCGTCGCAGTAGATCCATCGACATCACAAAAACCACTCCAACCCATCTTGTCATTGGCTGTATCATAGAAGTTGAATCCATCCATATCACTTCCGACCCACTGAAATCCGATATACTCTTTACCACTGCCCACCGTCATCGGTGAAGCGATAGATTCATAACTCCCATCTTTTTTGATACGAAAGAGTGTCCTAGGAATGGCTGCACTCAATCTATTGGCTATCTGTAGAGCTGCTAGCTCTGTCTTGAGTGATGCTCTGTGTTGTGCATTTTGGACTATATAGCTCTGATAGACTTGTGTAATAAGCTCAGATGCTAAGGAGGAGACGATACCCAAGATCACTATCACCATGATAAGCTCAAGCATCGTAAATGCCGATCGTTTTACACGTCTATAATACATCAAAATCTCCTCTCTTCTAGCTGTTGTCCACCGATATTGCAACTAAATGCTTGCAAGACAATATTCTTCTCTAGCTCATCAGCACCACTGACACTCGTAAGTGTCACTTTGATGGATTTGATATTGGTAGTATCATCACTCCCACTAATAGGGTTGAAAGGATTAAAAACTATCGTTGATGTGTTGTAACCACTCCCACTTGGAGCATCACTACTATAAGTGACTGCTGTTGTGATACTCGTATTGGTATCTACATAGTCGCTAGTAGCATGCTCTACAGATCTCAAAGAGACTGTCCCTATGAAGTCATCTATATCATCGGCATCACCTCCGTCTGCATTGAGAGAGGATGCATCCAATCTTCCAGATGGTGTCAAAAAGCTTCTATAGCTCTCCTTGGGAGTGCCTAGTCGTCTTCCATCTCCTCTACCTGCTATAGTGTGTTCGTTGAGATCTGCATGACCAGCTGATGTCTGAAGTATGGGAGGTACTCTCTGTGTATCTGTAGTCTCCTCATCCCAATCTTGCCCCAATATCATATTGACTCTCGTGGCTGCTTCACCTATACCCTCTTGTTGCAAGGCGACAAAGCCACTCTTGGATGCCTGCTGCAAAAGTAGCGGTGCCGAGAGGAGTGTGATACCCATGATGACTATCGCAAAGATCAGCTCTATCATAGCAACCCCACGACGCAATAGTATCTTTTTCATTACCAACTCATTCTTCTGTTTCTATGATTGCTCACATTGCCATCTACCACATGACCTGTATCTCCAAATCCTGCCCAACCTGTATCACCGATAAATCGAACACGATAGAATGGATCAAGATCTGCACTATTGGTATTTGGATTATAGATAAGCCAGCTATTTGTCGTCGGCCCAAAAGAGATATTGACATCTAGCGGTAGTGGGGCATCGTTGGTACGAGTAACCGTAACAGGACTCACGCTCACATCAGCATTATTTTTACCTCCACTAAAGGCTGGAGTAGCAGGTGAGAGAGATGCTTT
>CBEUND010000074.1:0-9634 GCA_965544395.1 uncultured bacterium
GGTGGGAGTATCCCACCATTTCTGTGGTGGATTTCATCCACCCTACCTGTCTGTACAAGCTAAAACATATAATCACAATAGAGTGCGTAACATCAGTTATTATATACTTTCATAAAGTAGCCAATTGCTCATATCAAAAGAGTCTCTAGTGATAGGCATGCTCTTCCAGCCTTGTGGCTCTAAATACATAACACGCCCACCAAAAAAACCTACAACGAAGTACTCTTTATATATTGGAAATTGCCTGCTCTCCAAGTGAGAAAATATCTGCTCACTCTCTTGAGCTTCTCTATAGCCATCAAAATCAAAGAGATGAATAGCTTTGAGTCTAGCTCTTAGTATCTCATTGTTTGATAGAGATTTACTTAGAAGATAGTAAGATGGATAGTTTACTACGGGTTCTTCTATGATATCTGCTACATAGAGTCGCTCTTTTTTTTGCATAGCTATTTGCTTGGTTGCTCTTCAGACTCTACTATCGCAGTGTGAGCAAGACGGCTCTGCATACCATTCTCTTCTTCAAAGTTTTTGATAATCTCTCGAACCATTGAACCCTCAATTACCTCTACATCGAGCAAGACTCTTGTCATCTCTTCTATAGCTCCTGCATACTCTTGGAGTCTATTTTTGACATGTGTATAGTGTTCATCAAGTTCTCTCTTGACTGCATCGTCTATCTTCTCTGCCATCTTTTCACTATAATCTTTTTGTGCCATGCCAGCACCGAGGAAGCTATTTTGTGATTTCTCTAGTACCATCAATCCTGCTACATCACTCATGCCATACATTGAGATCATATCTTTGATGATAGTTGTAGCTCTTTGGAGGTCGTTGCCTGCTCCTGTAGATATCTCACCGAGGAAGACCTCTTCGGCTGCTCTCCCGCCGAGTAGGACATCTATCTCCGCTATAAGTTCATGCTTTTGTTTGAGAAATCTATTCTCTTCATCAGGAAGATGCAGTGTATAGCCTAATGCACCCAAACCTCTAGGGATGATAGAGACTTTCGTCACTCTCGTAGCACCTTTGGTCAGCTCTGCCATCAAGGCATGTCCACTCTCGTGGTAAGAGACTATCTGTTTCTCTAGCTCATTGATCTTGCGATTTTTCTTCTCTAGTCCCACAAAGGCTCTCTCGATAGCCTCCATCAAATCGGACTGCTCTATCTCTTGTTTGTCATAACGACCAGCAAGGAGTGCAGCTTCATTGATAATATTGGCAAGGTCTGCACCTGCGAGACCTGCGGTTGATTTGGCGATGATAGCCATATCTATATCTTTGGAGAGTTTCACATCTTTGCTATGTACTTTGAGTATCGCCAATCTCCCCTCATAGTCTGGTTTGTCCACAAGTACTTGACGGTCAAAACGACCTGCTCTCAGAAGTGCAGCGTCGAGTGTCTCTGGGCGGTTTGTCGCAGCCAATACAATGACAGGAGTATCTGTACCGAAACCATCCATCTCTGCGAGAAGTTGGTTGAGCGTCTGCTCTCGCTCATCATTGCCACCCATATTGCCTCCACTAGCACGGCTCTTACCTATAGCATCTATCTCATCTATGAAGATAATAGCTGGGGCATCTTTTTTGGCTTGTTCAAAGAGGTCTCGCACACGACTTGCACCTACACCCACAAACATCTCTATGAAGCTAGAGCCACTCACAGAAAAGAATGGTACAGAAGCTTCTCCTGCTACTGCTTTGGCGAGAAGTGTTTTCCCTGTACCTGGAGGTCCTACCAAGAGTACACCTTTTGGTATCTTGGCTCCTAGCTCTATATATCGCTCTGGATATTTGAGGAAGTCTACTATCTCTTTGACCTCCTCTTTCGCCTCTTCTGCACCTGCTACATCATCAAATCTAGTCTCTGGTTTCTCACCATTTATCAGTTTGCCAGCTTTCCCGACACCCAATATGCCACCGCCCATACCTTTTTGCATTCTTTTGGCAAGGAACATCCATATAGCAAAGAAGATAAGTATAGGTAAAAGCATACTGATCATTTCAGAGAGAAAACCACCGCCCATTACACCTTCATACTTGATATTTTTCTTCTCTAGGAGTGGAATAAGTTCATTATCAACTGCGGGAACCTTTTGGGCTACTTGTCTCACTCTGCGTCCATTATCATTACTGATAGCTTCGATAGTTGTTGGTGTGATTTTGACTTCACTGACTTTGTCATCTTTGATAAACTGTTTGATCTGAGAATAGCTGACTTGTTTGGTACTACTGACTCTCTTGTCTTCGATCATCCCACCCAAGCTCTCGCCATCACCTACAAATGCCTTGAATATCATGATCAAGACTATAGAGAATATAGCAAATGCCAAGAGTGGATTGTCATTGAAAAAATTGTTATTGTTATTGTTGTTGTTATTTGAGTTATTTTGATTACTCATTATTTTCCTTATGATAGACGAGTGTAACCCACTCATCTTTTTGTTTTTCTTCGGTTAGTTTCAAGTCCATAAAGGCTGGAAGAACTGAATCTAACTTTGTATCTAAAATCCCTGAAAGTATCAAAGTCCCTCCTAACTTAGTTACTTTTTTTAAGTCAGATGAAATAAATTTGAGTACATCTGCGATAATGTTCGCTATAACTATATCATATTCACCCTCTGCACTCTTTGCAGACCCTGTCCATATATTGTTGTAGGTAGCAGTGTTGAGCTTGAAGTTCTCTTTGGTACTTTGTACGGAGAGGGGGTCAGTGTCGCAGAGATCGACAATTGCACCCAATTTGTTGCAAGCCAATCCCAATATCCCACTCCCACAGCCTACATCAAGTACTCGTTCATCTTCTTGGACTCGTTCTCCTATCGCTTCAAGACAGCTATAAGTGGTCGCATGATGTCCAGAACCAAATGCCAAAGCAGGATCTATCTTGATATTGATCGTATTCTCCTTAGCATCAAACCAACTAGGATAGATATAGAATTTGCTCACTTCTATAGGTTGTATAGAGTTTTGGTACTGCTCTATCCAGTCAATATTTTGCTTCTCTTCGAGTCTGTATGTGACTCTCATAACACTCCCCAAAGTAGCGACCAAAGACTCTACAGCCTCTTTGACATATGTCAAATCATTTTCACTTCGTACGATAATAGTATCATCGCCTATCTCCAAACTATCACCATAGATATTGGCTACAAAATCAGCGATAAACTCTGTATATTGAGCGTCTAAAGTCAATGTTAATTCCCAGTATGTATCTTTCATCATCTCCCCTTTGCTAATGTAAATGCCTCTTCAAGATCTAATCTCCCTTCATAGAATGCTTTGCCTACAATCGTACCATCACATCCAGCCTCTATAAGCTTGGATATATCATCGATATCTTTGAGTCCACCACTTGCAATAGTCTCCAGACCTGAAGCTTTGGCTATCTCTATGGTAAACTCTACATTGACACCTGAGAGCATACCATCTCGCCCTACATCTGTACAGATGATAGCTTCTACCCCTGCATCAGCAAACTCTCGTGCCAAGTCAGTAGCTTTCATATTAGAAACCTCACCCCAACCCTCGACAGCCACCATACCATCTATTGCGTCAATACCCACTACGATAGGATATTTTTTTGCCATATCTTTGACAAATTGCGGATTTTTGACAGCGATAGAGCCCAAAATGACTCTATCAATACCCAATTCAAGATACATTTTGATAGTCTCTTCATCTCTAATACCGCCACCTAGCTCCATCTTGAGATTACAATGTTCGCGGATCTTTTTAATCTGCTCTAGGTTCTCTGGTTTCCCTGCAAAAGCACCATTGAGGTCGACGAGGTGCAACCACTCGCTCCCTAACTCTTCAAACCTTTTAGCAACTTGCCATGGTTCATCACTATATATCTTGGCTGACTCCATCAAGCCTTTGCTGAGTCGTACGGCTTTGCCATCTTTGAGGTCTATGGCTGGTAGTATTGTCATTTATTCATTTCCTTCAAATAGTTTTTGTAGTTTTTGTTTTAGGTCATCGAAGTTTGGATGATTGAAATCATATGGTTTATCAGGCTTAGTTAAATTATGCAGTTCTGTCATAATATTTTTGTCAACAGCCTTAGAGTTTAGTTTTGAACACTCTCTAAAGTTTTCATAACAATTTTTGACTTTGGCATCTACTGTAGAGAGTAGTAGTGACTCAAAATAACCTTTTTTAGTGATTGGGTCACAAGCGAGATAATAATCACTCATCTCTTCTATTTTTAAATCTTTTAGTAAAGTTTCTATTTTTGTTATTGTATTATCTATACCACATAATGATGCATCATTTTCAAAATCATCTACATCCAAAATAAAAAGAACTTTTTGAACAAATCCATCTTCTATTTTTTTAGTAAGAATACTATATTCTTCTAAATCTTTATTAAATAAGAGACTTTTCCCATTTGTCGATATAAAATCATCATCTATAAACGATATTTCTAAAAAAGTAAGTAGTTTTTTGATATTCTTAACATCACTCACACCTTCGCAAACTATCTTTACCATCCTCGAACCTCATGGTTTTGTTCCATTTCAGAAAAAAATTGTTTTTGATTCCAAACCAATGCTTTGATTTCACCTTTTGCATTTTTAGCTAAAGTAGTCATAGTAATCTCTTCGTCCTCTAGCATTTTTGCCACTCTACTATACGACTCTATACACTCTTTAGAGTGAGTTGTAGCAAATACTTGGACATTTTGTTCTTTTGAAATGGTTAGGATAATTTCCCAGAGTTTATCAAAATGTGAATAATGTATGCCATTATCTATCTCATCTAAATAGAGACAACTATAACTTGATTTATATAGTGCACAAATGATAGATATAAATTGTTTGAGTCCATCTCCAAATTTTGTTATATCTCTATACTCTCCATCGGAAGATTTGCATTGAGGTTTCTCTCCACCTATAATTTTAAATTTTAAAACATTTTTATCAAATTCCTGTATATATTTATCAAGAATATCTTCTTTATCTTTTCTTTGAACAGCTTCAAATACAGTTTTTAACTCATAGTTACTAAAACCATAATTATCTAAAAAAGTTACTTTTTGATTTACTATAAAATTAATTTCATTTTTAAAGTTAATAGTTGTAGAGTTATCATTTAAATATATAGTCAAAATCTTTTCAATACCTGATAAATCAACATCATATATAATTTTATTTTTTCCTGTTATAGAAAACTTTTTATAATCTGTCAATATATCAATTATATTAGTTTCTTCATCATTAAGTCTATTTCTATTTCGTTCAATATTGGATATGGAAAATAATAGATTATTCATAGTGTCTGATGAAGTATCTATATAAACAGCCTCCATAAAAGCCGTCTTCCCCACATTATTCTTCCCACCAATAAGATTAACTCGACCAAAACCCTCGGCTTTGAAGTTTTCAAAACATTTAAAATTTTTAATTTCTATATTTTTGATAAAGTGTTCACTCATTGGGTCTCCTCGTTGGGGTTGTAGGCAGTTTTACAAAATTCTCTATAATCTTCAGTCCATTCTCATGGCTTTTTTCTGGGTGGGGTTGGATGCCGTAGATGTTTTCACTCTGTACTGCTGATACGAACTCATATCCGTAGTATGTCTTGCCTATAGAGTATCTATCATCACACAGTGCGTGGAAAGAGTGGACGAAGTAGAGATAGAAATCGTTGGTTAAACCATCAAAGAGTGGGGATTTTTTTTGTTGGAATAGCTCATTCCATCCCATATGAGGGACTTTGAGTTTGTGATCAAACCTCTGCTCATCAAATGCTACGACTTTGCCAGGGATGAGTCCGAGTCCTTGCGTCTCTCCAAACTCTTCACTACTCTCGAAGAGTAACTGCATACCCAAACAGATACCCAAGAGTGGTTTGCCACTCTGTGCATACTCTTTGACTGCTGCATCCATGCCATTTTGTCCTAAATGCTCCATAGCATCAGCAAATGCTCCAACTCCAGGGAGGATAAGTTTGTCATACTCTTTGAGTCTACTAGGGTCACTCTCTACCTTTGTTTCTGCACCAACACTATCAAAAGCATTGGTAACAGAAGCGAGATTGCCCATGTTATAATCGACGATACCTATCATAATCCTATCCTTGTCAAATAATTAGATATGATTATATCAAAATAAGCTTACTATCTGAATAAGGCTATTATAACTCTAGGAGAAGGAACCTCCCAAAAACAATTCCTAAAAATAGGTAAATTACTATTGGTCTACACTAAAAATAGCTTCTTTTAACTCTTTTTCAAACTCTTGCAATTTTTTTTGTTCTAGTTCTAACTCTTTTCTTCTCTCTTCTTCTGCTTTCATCTTCTTTATTTTTAAGGCTTTTGCTTTTTCTCTTGCTCTCTTCTCTCGTGCTTTTTTTTCGGCTTGATCTATAGGATCCAACACTTCACGACTCTTTTTGGGCTTTTGAGCTTGAGCTTTTTGTTTTGCTTGTTCTTTTTTCTTGACTTCACCTTTTACTTTCTTGAGTTTCTGTTCCAACTCTTTGATCTTGGCATCAACTTTGGCTATCTGCTCTCTAATAATTTTTTCATTTGATAATTTCGCTTTTGATTTTTTTGCTCTCTTTTTTTTCGCTTCTTGACTCTTTTGTGTTAACTCTCTTTTGAGGATCACACCTTTTTCTTTTTTGGGTGTTTCTATTTTTTCTTTTTTCTTTTTGATTTTGATTACAGGTTTTGTGACAGCTTCTTGTTTCGTTTGACTCTCTATTTGTCTCTTCTCTTTTACGCTCTGTTTATTATCAGGCACTTTTTGTTCATTTTTACTGATAATAGTTGGAGTTCTCTTCTCTGGCTTTTTTCTCTCTGTTGCCTTATGTGATACTTGCTCTTTTGAGAGTCCATTGAGTAAGCTTCCCTCTTCTTGATCGATCTTTTCAATAGCATGTGCAAATGGATTTTCAGACGCATATATATTTGACAACAATGCCACGAACACTATTCCTTTTTTTAACATAATTATTACTCCCCACTTGTGGCTAATTGCTCCAACTCAAAAGACTCTTTTTGGAGTCTTTGATTTTCACTTTTTAATTGTTGAGCCTCTCTCAAAAGATTTTTTTCTGTCCGTTTCAACTGACTCAACACAGTTAAGGAGTTCTCTCCATAGATAAGTACCCCTAGATATATACCAAAGAGTATGATCACTATTGTAGTTATGATAATAACTTTGATGGATAAACCTAGGAGATACCCTCTGCTCTCTTTTTTGACAGACATCAACCCAAAAATCTCTTAGTAACTACTAAAAAAGTGTTGCACCAAGATATTCAAATTGACCTAACTCTCGCTCTATCTCTAAGAGTCTATTGTATTTTGCAATTCTATCACTTCTGGCTGTAGAACCTGTCTTGATCTCCCCTGTATTGAGGGCGACTGCAAAATCTGCAATGAAAGTATCTTCACTCTCTCCTGATCTATGACTCACTACACAACTGTATCCAGATCTTTGAGCAAGTCTCACAGTTTGCATAGTTTCAGAGACTGTTCCTATCTGATTTGGCTTGATCAATATAGAGTTTGCGATATCTTTTTGGATACCTTCTGCAAGTATAGCGACATTGGTTACGAAGAGATCATCACCAACGAGTTGTATTCTATCGCCAAGAACTTCAGTATGTTCTTTCCATCCATCCCAATCATCTTCACTCAAACCATCTTCTATAGAAACGATAGGATATTTATCACACATCGCTTTGTAGTATGCTGTAAGTTCAGAGCTTGTTAACTCTCTGTTTTCTGATTTGAGAACATATTTGCCTTCATCATTGACGAGTTCACTTGCTGCAACATCCATCGCTATAGCTATCTCTTCTCCTGGTTTGTATCCAGCTTTTTCGATAGCTTCGACAATGATAGAGAGTGGCTCTTCATTGCTTTTGAGATTTGGTGCAAAACCACCCTCATCACCAACAGCTGTACTCTCACCCATTGCATCTATGATTTTTTTGAGATTGTGATATACCTCAGAACTTGCTTGCAATCCCTCAGAGAATTTATCAAATCCTACTGGCATAATCATATACTCTTGGAAATCTACAGAGTTGTTGGCATGCTCTCCACCATTGATAATATTGAGCATCGGCACTGGCATGACTACACCATTGGCACCACCAAGATATCTATAGAGTGGTACACCGAGACTTTGGGCTGCTACTCTTGCGACTGCCATAGAGACACCCAAAACAGCATTTGCTCCTAGATTTCCATAGTTGTCTGTTCCATCCAACTCTTTCATCACCATATCAATCTCTGCTTGATTGAATGGACTCAAGCCTACAAGAGTATCTTGTATTTGTGTATTGACATTTTCACAAGCTTGGAGTACGCCTTTCCCCATAAAGCGATCACCACCATCACGGAGTTCCAAAGCTTCTCTTTTTCCTGTACTTGCCCCACTAGGTACTATAGCATTTGCAGTTGAGCCATCACTCAATCTAACAGTCACGCGAACTGTTGGATTACCTCTACTATCCATTACCTCATCGGCTACTACATCATCAATAAAAATCATAATCATAAACTCCTTTGAAAATTTATAGTTATTTTATCGAAATTAACCCAAATAATGATTATAATTAAAGAGAATTTTGATTTTTGTTACTCCTGTTCTGTATCAGGTATCAATAGGGTACTCATACCCAGTGCTTCTCTGATTTTTCCTTCGATTTCATTTCTGAGTTCCAAATCTTCTTTGAGTAGAGCTTTTGCGTTCTCTTTGCCTTGTCCCAATCTCTTCTCTCCATAGCTAAACCAAGCCCCAGATTTATCTACGATATCAAATTTGACACCATAATCGATCAACTCACCCTCTTGAGAAATCCCTTCACCAAACATAATGTCAAACTCTGCTTGTCGAAAAGGTGGGGCAACTTTGTTTTTCACTATTTTTGCTTTGACACGATTTCCTATCTGTGTCTCAGCTTGTTTGAGTGTCGCTATCCTGCGGACATCTATCCGTACAGATGCATAAAACTTCAATGCATTCCCTCCAGTGGTTGTCTCTGGTGATCCATATCCCATAGTTCCGATTTTCATCCTGATTTGGTTGATAAATATGACTGTAGTATTCATCTTGTGCAAAATACTTGTGAGTTTCCTCAATGCTTGGGACATGAGTCGTGCTTGTAGCCCTACATGCAAGTCTCCCATATCTCCCTCTATCTCATTTTTTGGGGTGAGAGCTGCTACGGAGTCTATCACTACGAGATCGACAGCACCACTGCGTGCTAGTGTCTCCAATACATCAAGTGCTTGCTCTCCAAAGTCTGGTTGAGAGACGAGAAGATTTTCGACATCTACTCCTAGATTTTTGGCATAGAGTACATCAAGTGCATGTTCAGCATCTATAAAAGCACATACCATATCTTTGGCTTGTGCTGATGCTATAGTTTGTAGAGCTAGAGTCGTTTTACCTGAAGATTCTGGTCCATAGATCTCTATCACTCTGCCTTGTGGTATACCACCAATACCTAGTGCCATATCTAGCCCCAATGAACCTGTACTGATCGAATCTATAGGCTCTATCTCTTTGTCTCCTAGTCTCATAAGTGTACCTTTGCCAAAGGTTTTATCTATCTGTTTGATCGCTATATCTAGTGCCTTTTGTCTGTTTGTATCCATCGCCATAGTCAT
>CBEUND010000075.1:0-9588 GCA_965544395.1 uncultured bacterium
ATTATGAAACAAGAAGCCCAATCGTCTAAACTTGTTTAGCGGTTGGGTAGTTCACAGGGATTTTATGCTAATCTATCGTATTACTAAACAGGGAAATTGATGATAAAAAATAGACTCATAGAGATAAATATAGCTGGTTTTATACTCAAACCTGAAGCTCCAGAGATTAGAGAACTCTACCATAAAATACGCTCTAAGTTTCAATCCAAAGGGATCACGATACTCCTCTCTGAAAAATCTGCTGCAATGATAGGAGAAGAGGGTTTACCTTTTGATGAGATTTGTCATAAGTCAGATTTTTTAGTCTCTTTGGGTGGTGATGGTACACTGCTCTCTTTGGTTCGTCGAAGTTATGGATATGACAAACCTGTACTTGGCATCAATGCGGGCAATTTAGGTTTTTTAGCAGATGTGAAGGTAGATGAGGTAGATGCATTTTTGGACAACCTTCTCATAGGAAATTATAGGATAGATGAGCGTCTAATGATAGAGGGGTATGTGAAGAGTCCATCATATCAAAAGAGTTTCTACGCTTTCAATGATGTGGTCATCACGCGTCCTACTATATCAAAAATGGCACGCATAGATGCATCCTTGGATGGTGAATGGTTCAACACTTACAGTGGAGATGGTCTCATCATCTCTACACCCACAGGCTCTACAGCCTACTCTATGGCAGCAGGTGGGTCGATCCTCTATCCTCTCACCAAGGCATTTATCATGACACCCATATGTGCACACTCTTTGACACAGCGACCGTTAGTCGTACCTGCTGATTTCACCATAGAGCTGCACTCACCTGATACCAAAGTGATCGCTATGATTGATGGACAAGATGATTATGAGATGCATAGAGGTGATCAGCTGGTCATCAAGGGTGCAAAGATCGGTGCAAAGCTTCTGCATAAAGTGGAGCAAAACTACTTCTCTGTATTGAGAGAGAAGCTCTCATGGGGTGAAACAAATTGAGTATACAAAGATTATATCTTCAAGAACTTTTGACATTTGATGCGGTAGAGCTAGAGTTTGAGAAGGGCTTAGTCGTCTTGACTGGCCCTAGTGGTGCAGGTAAATCTCTGCTCATGCAAAGTGTACTCTCTAGTTTTGGTTATGGGAGTAGTGATGCTAAGCTTTGTGAAGTGACTTTGGAGAAACCAAGTAATATCTCTAGCCAAGCGTATGAGCTTGATGATGAGTTGGTGATCAAAAGTATCAAGAAAGATAGAGCTAGATTTTATCTCAATGGACAAAATATCCCCAAAAAAGTTTTGAAAGAGCTTTTCACTCCCAATATACACTATCTTAGTGTGCGAGATAAGAGTGGATTTGAGAGTGCTACACTCATAGAGCTTCTTGATAATTCTCTCATCAGACACAATAAATCGTATCGTAAACTACTCAAAGAGTATAGAGGACGCTATCAACACTACATCCTCAAAGCTGAAGAGCTTGAGAAAATGAGAAAGGATGAGCAACAGCTTGCAAAGCTCATAGAGTTTGCAGAGTTTGAGATAGCAAAGATCAAGAGTATCAGCCCCCAAGAGGGTGAAGATCATAAACTCATAGAGATCAAACAGCAACTCTCAAAAATAGATAAGATAGATGAAGCACTCTCACAAGCCAATAGTATATTTGACGCAGAAGAGTCTGTCTATGATGTTTTTCGATTGCTAGGCAAAGATGTTACTTATTTGAGTGATACGATGAATCAACTCCGTGCAGATTTTGAAGAGGCAGAGATGCTAGCTGAAGAGTTGGCAGATATAGATGTCGAAGAGGTTTTAGATAGATTGGAGAAGATATCCGAACTCAAGAAACGCTATGGCTCCATAGAAGAAGCACTCCTATATCTCGAAAACAAAGAGCAAGAGTTGGCAGGATATGAGACGATAGAGCAGGATAAGTCTACTCTGGAATCTTTCCTCTCACTAGAGTATAGTGAATTGATGCAGTTGGCTCAAAAGATTGCTCAAGCACGAAAAAGAGAAGCAAAATCTATAGAGAAACAGCTCAACGGTTATCTCAAAGATTTGAAATTGGCTGATGTGAATTTCGTCTTTGTCTCTACACAGCTGAGTGATGTAGGCATAGATAGTGTCGATATACACATGGGTTCTTCTCCTACGGCGACGCTTAGTGGTGGAGAGTTTAACCGTTTGAGATTAGCACTGTTGGTCGTATCTATGGAGCAGACAAAGGAGGGTGCAGGGGTCATTATCCTTGATGAGATCGATGCCAATGTGAGTGGAGATGAGTCTATAGCGATAGCATCAATGATATCCAAACTCTCTTCACTCTATCAAATCTTTGCTATATCACATCAAGCACACCTCTCTGCACTTGCCAATCAACATATATTGATCGCCAAAGAGCAGAATATAAGCAGGGCAAAGGTGCTTGATGAAGAGGAGAGGATCGCAGAGATAGCTCGTATCATCGCTGGAGAAAACTCCAACCAAGAGGCGATAGCTTTTGCCAAAAAGTTGAGAAATTTTCCAAAAGCAAAAAATGAAGAGAAAGGATTGTTTCATGATTATTGATACACATTGTCATCTTGATGATTTAAGATATGAAGAGGATATAGTATCTGTTGTAGAGCGAGCGAGAAAGCAGGGTGTAGAGAAGTTCATCATCCCTGGAGCAGACCCACGCACACTCAAAAGAGCCGTAGAGTTGGCAGAGCAGTATGACTCTATCTATTTTGCTGTTGGTGTACACCCCTATGATGCACGCAACTATGATCGCAAAGCATTAGAAGAGTATGTCAATCATACAAAATGTGTAGCTATCGGTGAGTGTGGACTCGACTACTATCGTCTCCCTGAAGAGCCGCAGGAGATAGAGCGAGAAAAAGAGTTGCAAAAAGAGGTTTTTATCGACCAGATACTTTGGGCGAAAGAGATAGAAAAACCACTCATTGTACATATCAGAGAAGCGAGCTTAGACTCTATGGAGCTACTAGAGAAGTATGCTAGTCAGAGGGGAGGGGTACTGCACTGTTACAATGCTGACGAACGACTTTTAGGATTGGTAGAGAGGAATTTTTATTATGGTATCGGTGGAGTTTTGACTTTTAAGAATGCAAAGAAGTTGGTCAATGTCTATCCGAAAATACCATTGCACAGAGTGTTGATAGAGACAGATGCACCCTATCTGACACCACACCCACATAGAGGCGAGAGAAATGAACCACTCTACACAACACATATAGCAAAGAAAATGAGCGATTTGAGTGCTATACCTCTGCAAGAGTTAGAGAGTATCACAAGTAAAAATGCACGAGATCTATTTGCTATTTAGACTCCTCTTTGCTTAACGCTACATAGAGATTTGCCTCTTCAAACTCTATCCTTTTGGCTAATACAGCGACAAGCTCATTAAATCTATTGAAGAACTCTTCATCTAGTATAGCATCATCTTTTGTGTATCGTGCCAAAAATTGCATCAAGGTGACTTTCGTACCTTTGAATGTCTCTTCAAATTCATGCATGAGTTTGAGAATATTCTCATCTATTTGTGTATCATCTTGTTCTAATCTATACAACTCTAAATCCTCACTCATGAGATGATCTGTAGTGAGTTCATTGAACTCCCTAAGCTTTTTCTTGGCGGTATCTACACTGTTTTTTGAATATTCGTCGATCACATATGTAGCAACTTCTAACATCTGTTTATGCTCGCTACTCCATTTTTTGACAAGCCTTTGCTCTTTCGATGAGAAAAGTGATGAAAACATGTGCATCCTTTTTCAATTATTATAACATGACTATCTGTTTTTTAGATAATGTTGCTCTTTACTCTGTAAAATTATAATTAATATATAATAATAGTTTATATATAATGCAAGTTTTAATTATAAGGATGAGAATTGAAGCCAAAATATGCAAACTATGAAGATGTAGATCAAGCACAACTAGAAAGAGATATAGATGCTATAAAAAAGAGTCTCGGTAGTGTCACAGAAGATGATTATAAACATTTGAAAAAGTTGGAGTTGTGGGGTAGGGGGGCTACTTTGGGTGGTTTTGCTCTTATCGTTGTGATCAATATACTTGCAGTGAGCGATTATGCTCTGCACACTTTTGTCTACTGGATAGTTGCAGTGGTTGCAGCTTTTTTGATGGGTATGGGAAATATAGCACGATGGGCAAATGTGGCACATCCTATACTCCATGGAGCTTACGACAAAGTTCCCAACATACCAGCTAAATATACAAAAAGTGGTTTTGCAGCAGGTTCTCGTCGATGGATAGATTGGTTAGATTGGATCAAACCTGATGCGTGGATTTTTGAACACAATATCATGCACCACTATCATCTAGGTGAAGATGATGATCCAGATAATGTAGAGAGAAATCTCCAATGGCTACACAAAAAAAAGATACCTATGTTTATGAAATATGGCATAGTATACGGTTTTGCTACATTTTGGAAATTGCTATATTATGCACCAAATACATTGAGAATATTAGAAAATAAAGAGAGAAGATCAAAAAAACTCCCTGAGATAAAAGCATATGAGATATCACCTTTGAAAAAAAATGGTTTCTTGCTGTGGAGAGACTATATCCTCCCCTATGGACTCTTTCAATTTCTCTTTTTGCCACTGCTCTTTTTGCCACTCGGATGGACAGCTGTTGTGAATACTTTTATTATACTCTTGTTGGCAGAGATTGCAGCAAACTTGCACTCGTTTTTGGTGATAGTCCCAAACCACTCTGCATCTGATATATATCAGTTTTCTACACCACATAAGAATCAAGGAGAGTATTACCTAAGACAAATCATGGGGAGTGTCAACTACAATACAGGCTCAGATCTCATTGACTTTGGACATGGTTTTCTCAACTATCAAATAGAGCATCATCTCTTTCCAAATATGCCACATAGCTTCTATCAAAAGATGCAACCCATCGTGAAAGATATATGCAAAAAGCATAACCTAGAGTATAGACAAGAGTCTGTCTTCAAGAGAATATTCATGACAATCGAGCTGATGGTGGGCAATACAAAACTCTTGCGTATCGAGGGGATATAGCTAAAAAATAGAACGACTATGTTACAATAGTCGTATGAATTTTACTTTTGGTAGCTCCTATTTTTTACTTCTTTTGCTGCTTCTGCCATGTCTCTTGTGGTGTAGGCAATATACGAAGAGATTTTACTTTCCAAAAATTGCGTGGATCAAGAGAGAATCAGCACTCTTTACGCTTGAGTTTTTGCTCAAGGTTTTGATCTATGCACTGCTTGTTTTTGGTTTAGCAAACCCTTATATCTACAATCCAAATGCAAATAACCACAAAAAAGGACGAGATCTCATCCTTGCTATAGATGCGAGTGGCTCTATGGCACAAAGTGGCTTCAACAGGAAAGATACCTATCAAAGCAAATATGAAGCTCTCTTGCAACTCTCTCAAGAGTTTATCAAACACCGTGCAGATGACAATATAGGTGTAGTGATCTTCGGTACATTTGCCTATAGTGCATCTCCTCTCACTTATGATCTCTCTTCACTCTCAGATCTCTTGGGTATGACAACTGTAGGCGTGGCTGGTGAGAGTACAGCTATAGGAGATGCTCTCGCAGAGTCTATAGACTCTTTGTCATTTGGTGAAGCAAAAAATAGAGTGATCATACTCCTTACAGATGGCTATCACAATGCAGGATCTATCTCACCCAAACAAGCAGCTACCAAAGCAAAAGAGCAATCTATCAAGATATACACTATAGGGATAGGTTCCAAGGGTACATATGATGCCAATTTATTGAAGAGATTGTCCAAAGAGAGTGGAGGGCAATCCTTTGGAGTTAAGAGTGCAGAAGATCTTGAAAAAGTCTATAAGCAGATAGAGAGACTAGAGCCGAGTGATATTCGTAGTGAAAATTTCCTCAATAGAGAGTTACTCTACTCTTATCCTCTCCTTGTAGTATTTGGACTTTTGCTCTTTTGGGTGATGAGCAAACGAGGAGACTCTTTATGATATTGGGTGCAGCTTATATGTTGTGGCTCTTTGTGCCACTGATGATACTCTACTACTACCGTCCCAAAGTGTTGCAAGATACTCTACATATCCTCATTATGGCATTGATAGTGATCGCACTCTCTCGCCCAATGCTCTATCAAGGAAGCCAAGAGATAAAGATAGATGCAAAAGATATTATCATCGCTGTAGATATCTCTTACTCTATGCGAGCAGAAGATATCAAGCCAAACCGCTATAGATATGCCAAAGCAACGATAGATGCACTCCTCAGCTCAAATCCTACAGACAATATTACACTCATTGCATTTACGACAAACCCACTGCTCCTCTCTCCTGCGACGACAGATCATGCCCTCATATCTACAGCACTCAAGACACTCAAGATAGAAAACATTCTCACCAAAGGCACATCACTCATAAGGCTCTTGCAGAGAGTTGCTACACTGCCTATGGAGGAGAAAAATCTCATACTCATGACAGATGGTGGAGAGGAGGGTGATATCGCACCCTTGCGTGATATCATAGAAGAGTCATCGATCTCTTTGACGCTCCTTGCTTTGGGGACGACACAGGGAACTACTCTACCCCATGATGATGGAAGTATGCTCCAAGACAAAGCAGGAGATCTAGTAGTCTCTCGTATCAATCCGATGCTAAAATCATTGGTTTCTGCTGTCTCTGGGACTTATATCAAAGCATCTACTTCACCCAAGCAGAGTGCAACACAGATCCAAGAGGCACTCGATAGCTCTTCACAAGCATCAAAAAAAGTGCATAAGATGAGGCAAAGTTATACTCAACTCTACCAATGGTTTCTCTTTGTAGCTTTTGTTTTGTTTTTTATGCTCCATACAAGAGCAGTGAAATTTATCATACTTTTTGTTGCTCTCTTTGGCACAGAAGCATCAGCTTCTCTGTGGGATTCTCTACATTTACAACGAGCGTATAGCCACTACAAATCACAAGAGTACAATGCAACAAAAAAGCAGATACAAAAGATAGAGATACCATCACTCCAAAGCCAAATAGCACTAGCAAGCAGTTATTATAAGATGCAAGAGTACCATAAAGCATTGCATCTCTATAGAGGTATACGAAGTCGATCGGGTCATATCAAGCAGATACTCTATTATGATATAGCAAACTGTTATGCCCAACTAGAGCAGTATGAGAAAGCAAGAGAATACTATACAAAAAGCCTACAGCTCGGAAGTGATAGAGATGCTCTGCACAACCTAGGTATAGTAGCCCATCTCAAGAGTAGAGATAGATCCAAAATGAGCATGGCAAAACCACAAGCACAAGAGGGGAGTCAAGCCCAAGCAGATAAAGAGCAAGAGGATGCTAGCAAGGAGCATGCCGATCAGCAGAGTGCAGGGGGTGGAGGTAGTGATCAAAAGAGTACGCCAAAGCAAAAAGAAAATATGAAAAAGAGAATTACACTAGAGCAGAGCGATCAACCACAACAGCCACTCAGCTCAAAAGTCTATGAGATGATCAATAAAGGATATATATATGAGAAACAACCTTGGTAGCCTACTCTTGTGGGTGGCACTGCTACTCAATACTCTCTATGCCCATGATGGCTTTACGACGAAGTTTACTCTCGATAAAGAGACTCCATATCTCAAAGAGGCTGTAGTAATGCAGCTCGATATAGAGCAGACAGATCATAGTAAAGTGATGCTTTTTAAGTTTTCACCCAAACAGAGTGATCGTTATGAGTTTCATCGTCTTGATATCCAAAAAGAGGATAGTTATCATGCTGCTAAGATACACTATAGTTATCTTATCTACCCTTTGCAAGCTGGCAAAGTAGAGATAGAGTTTGATCTCCTTGAGATGATCACTACAGATGAGAAAGTCGCTTTTAGCTTCTCAGGAGATAGGGACAATACAAGAGGCTTGCATACTACTGATGTACCTATCACACTCGCACCACTCACACTCAATGTCAAAGCACTCCCAAAAGGCACACAACTCGTCGGTGACTTCAAACTCTCCTATGATATCAAGAAAGAGAGTGCAGATGCGTATGAACCACTCCCTATCAAAATCACAATCAAAGGAGAGGGCTATCCACCACTTCTTCATACTCTCATCCCCCAAGAGCCTAAAAAATATTCAATTTTTGCAGGAAAGGTCAAAGTAAAATCTCTCAAAAGTACCCAAGGAAATAGAAGTGAAGTGCATTATCCTTTTGCACTCAGTGCCAAAGAGAGCTTCACGCTTGATACTATCAATCTCCAAGCATTTGACCCCAAAAGAGCAGTAGCATACCGCCTCACTATTCCAAAACAACACTTCACCATCAAGCAACCCGATAGAGAGACCCTACTCGATAAGTACGATAGTCCAAAACGACTACAGAGTGATTGGGGCTGGCTGTTTACTTTTATGAGTTATGTCGTCGTATTCATCGCAGGTTTTTTGAGTGCAAAGAGCCTCAAATATAGTCTCAAATTGAAACATAGTGAAGTCAAGGATGCCTTTTTCACACAAGTAGAGCATACCAAGACACACAAAGAACTCCTCGCTCTCCTCTTGGCAACAGATAGCCAACGCTACGAGCATGCTATAGAGCTCCTAGAGCAAAGCATTTACAACAAGAAAAAGATATCATTGGAGAAGATCAAAAAGGAGTTGCTCCAATAGCGGAGTAGCTCATTTAGCCTATGTTTTATTTCTCATTTTTGGATTATGCAGATTGGATTATGTGGCAAGGTATGGGTTTGAAATGTTTGGCGATGCCAAACCTACTGTAATCTAATAGAGATTTTCGCTATTTTAGCGATAAGAGCAACAACACCCTACAGATTATACAAAAAATAGTGGTATCTTATAAACATTTAAGAGGCGATATACTATAATCTTCATATACAAAATTCAAAAAAAGGTTTTCTATGTACCAATTTAGAACTATTATGCTCTCTGCACTGACTGCGTGTACACTTGTCGCTACTGCTTTGACCGCGGATGAGAGAGAAGATGATATCGTGGAGGTATACCTCGCTACTCTAGGTAGAGTCGCTGATAAAGCAGGATTGCAATATTGGCAAGAGTCCAATTTGACTATAGAGCAGATCACTCAAAGCTTCTTTGAACAAGAGGAGACACAAGCTCTCTATGCTTCTACTCCTACTACAGATGCTTTTGTCCAAGAGATATATCGTAATGTACTTGGTAGAGAGGGTGAGGAAGAGGGAGTGGCATACTGGAGTGATGCACTAGAGAGTGGTAAGATACCAAAACCTCTCTTCATCAAAGCTATCCTTGATGGTGCCAAAGGTGATGATGCGACTATGCTCCAAGAGAAAACAGCCCTCTCCAAAAAAGTCATCAAATCAAACCTCACCGATACAGATGCGGCAATGGTACTCTCCACTTATGGCAAAAAAGGATACGACACAGCCCTCAAAGATCTCAATGAAAGAGCCGATAGAGCAGCGTTTGCAGAGCAAATAGAGATAGATAAACCAAAACTTGAAGTCTCCCTCGAATCTTCAAAGTTGACAGATGGTGAGAAAGATAAGGTACGCTCATACTTTAGAACAGAAGGGTTATCAACAGCCAAAGATATGATAGGGCTTATAGAGCTTGGTGA
>CBEUND010000076.1:0-9438 GCA_965544395.1 uncultured bacterium
ATTAGTACAGGAAGAATAAGTGGTATTGCAATTTTTCCCTCAGGATCCACCAACCCCACAGGATCCCCAAGCACATACCCATACAGACTACTATCCCTACCAGCAAACCCAATAGGATCCTTAGCAGTCCACTTGCCAGTATAGGCATCATAATCACGATACCCAAATCGAGTCAATTTAGTATCAGAGTCATAAAGCCCACCAGCAAACCCAAACGGTATTTTGAGGTCAGGGTTGGAGTCTAATAAAATATTACCAAATGTATCATAAGTTACTTCTTTGATAATATTATGGTTTGTATCAGATACAGCCCTAAGAGTCCCTACTTGATCATAGTGGAGATAATACTTTGTTCCGTTAGCATCTGTCATAGCTATAGGCATTCTACTATCTGCATACTCGTATCTCTGCAATAGGGTATCATCTTTATCATATATTGCTAATAGTGTTGTGAGATCAGCCCATAGGTATTTCTCTGTAATCGTTCCATCTACTAGTTTCGCTACTCTTTGATTATTAGCATTATGTAGATATGTGATAGTTTGTGTTGGTGTCTCTACTTCTAGGAGTTGCCCCATTGTCCCATAGCTATATCTATATTTGCTTTTTTTGTTATTGAACTTCTCTACTTTTTTAGTGATCTCTCCTGCTTTGTCTCTCGTGAGTTTGATTGAGAGGGTATTGTCTTTGATCGTTTGGAGTTCACCATATCTATTGCTTGTAGTGCTTTGATAGTAGCTTGGGTTTGTAGAGTCTGTGATAGTAGTGACTCTATCTTTGTTGCTTCTTTGGAGTGTGTAGTCACCTATGGCTGTGGGTTGATTATCTTGATTGTATGTGATGTTTTGTTGTCTGTTTGCATAGCTGATAGAGTCTACTTGGAAATTATCATTATATCTATAAGAGATAGTTTGGTCTACTACTCCATCATAGTCTAGTGTTGTAAGCAGTGAGCCATCATAGGTGAAATTGAGAGATTCGCTCCCTTTGGTGATAGAGGCTAAGTTACTAAGACAGCTATAGTCATAGTCTGTGTTGCCCTCTGCTGTGGAGAGTTGTGAGAGTTTGCCATCTCTAGGTTAGTGCTTAAGTATTTATGAAGCTCAAATTGCTATATTGCAGAAAATTTTAAAAAGGATAGAAATTATGTTAGATACAATCGTACTACTCTATACGCTCTATATATTTCTCAAAATATATATATCTATTATGCAGATAGGGTATATCAATAATGAGAAGAGAAAAGAGCCTGTGCTTATGTCAGCATCACGATATCTTGTCGCTGCTAACTATGCAGTCGCAAAAGAGAAGCTCAGTTTGATAGAACATTTTGTGGATTATCTGCTCTTTTTGTGGTGGGTCATCTTTGGTTTTTCATCGCTTCAAGGATTTGTAGTATTTGATGGAGCTGTGATGCAGTCGGTGGTTTTCTTGTTTGGATTTTTTACGATCAATTACATCGTATCATTACCATTTTCTCTCTATCAAACTTTCAAGATAGATGAAGATTTCAAATTTAACAAAACAACCCCCAAGCTCTATATCATCGATCAGTTGAAATCAATAGCTATGTTTGTGGTGATAGGAGGATTGCTTCTTGCCACATTGAGCTTGATTGTGATAGAGTATGACTCTTGGTGGTTGTGGGGATTTGTGCTTCTTTTTGCTTTGGCAATAGGTGTCAATATCATATACCCTACGATCATCGCACCTATATTTAACAAATTCAACCCCCTAGAGGAGGGTGAACTCAAAAGTGCTATCATAGCCCTCATGCAACAAGCAGGACTCCAAAGTGATGGTATCTTCGTCATGGATGCAAGCAGAAGAGATAGTAGACTCAATGCCTACTTTGGTGGTCTTGGCAAGAGTAAGAGAGTTGTACTCTTTGATACACTTATCGCCAAACTCAACAAAGAGGAGCTTTTGGCTGTATTGGGGCATGAGCTAGGACACTTTAGCCATGGGGATATATGGAAAAATATAGCTTTGATGGGTGGATTGCTCTTTGCATCGTTTTTTATCCTTGGAAATCTTCCTGATACTCTCTTTGTAGAGATAGGGGCAATACCGCTTGCAGGGGTCAAGATAGCGATGATGATACTGCTTTTGCCATTGATTAGCTTTCTTTTTACTCCTATTATGAGTTTTGTGAGTCGTCACAATGAGTATGCTGCTGATGCGTATGGCTCACAAATGGGTGGCAAAGAAAATTTGGTCTCTGCACTCTTGAAGCTTATCACAGAGAATAAAGCATTTCCAAAGTCACACCCACTTGTCATACTCTTTTATCACACACATCCACCTGTTATAGAGCGGCTCAAAGAGTTGGGGTATGATGCGACAAATACTATTATAGAAGATGAAGAGCAGTGCCTCTCTAAAGATGGGATATTTAGTATGATGGATCACAGTGACACTAAGTAGTGCTATAGAGTGGGCTATCCCACAGCTACAAGAGAGTTGTGATCGTCAGAGGTTTGAAGCGGAGTTGCTACTCGCGTATCATATCAATAGAGATCGTATCTATATCTATACATATCCCACCCAAGAGCTTGAGAATATCGAAAATTTCAAGAGCCTTATCAAGAGAAGAGCCAATCATGAACCCTATGAGTATATCGTAGGAAGTGTAAGCTTTTATGATATAGAACTCTCCATCACAGAGGGTGTATTGATCCCTCGTCCAGAGACTGAACTACTCATTGATAGGGTTGCTACAATTATTGAGAGAGAGAATATCACGCATCTTATAGAGATAGGAGTTGGTTCAGCGGCAATCTCTATCGTTTTGGCTAGAAAGTTTCCAGCACTACAGATAGTGGCGACAGATATTAGTAGTCTAGCTTTGCAACTTGCAAGAAAAAATATAGAGAAATTTGGACTCACAGAGAGGATCAAACTCATCCAAACAAACCTCATGGATGCAGTAACATCGCAAGCGAATATAGTAGTAAGTAACCCTCCCTATATAGCAAATGATTTCAAACTTGACAAAAATGTATCGGAGTATGAACCCCATACGGCACTTTTTGGTGGAGTGATAGGTGATGAGCTATTGATAGAGATAGCTAAAGATACAAAAGCGAGGGGTATAGAGTGGTTGGCTTGTGAAATGGGGTACGATCAGCAAGCGTCTATGAAAAAACTCTTTGAATCATTAGGAGTCAAAGAGTATAAATTTTATCAAGATTTAGCAGGTCTTGATAGAGGGTTTGTAGCAAAAATGTGATTTTTACTACCTTGCACTTGTGATGATATATCACCCCATAATGCTATCTACAGCCTTATCTACATCTAAATCCTCTTCTCTTTTTGGGAGAGGTGGTACTACACCTTTTTTGTGTGAAGCATGGTAGACTGGTTTTGGTTTTGGCTCTTCTATCTTCTTTGGTTCGACGACTTCTGGTTGTACTACTTTGGGGGTTGGCTCTTGTTTACTAGAACAACCTGAAAAAACAAACACTACAGTGATCATTAAAAATATATATTTCATATCTCTCCTTTATTTTATAGAGTATAATTTTATCTCAATTTTTTTAATTTTGTGATATACTTAAGTCAAATTTATACAAAAGGGTGATTTTTATGAGACAATACGAAACTTATCGATGTACAAAATGTGGGAATGAAGTTGAAGTGAGCAAAGTAGGTGGAGGTACTTTGGTATGTTGTGGTGAAGAGATGAGTTGTATCACTGAAAATCTCACTCTTGTCAATCTCATGAAGGCTGTAGCAGGTGAATCTATGGCACGAAACAAATATGAGTATTATGCAAAAGTGGCTCAAAAAGAGGGCTATAGAGATATAGCAGCTCATTTCCAAAGAGCGGCAGATAATGAAAAAATGCATGCAAAACTTCAACTCAAACTCCACAATATGATCAAAAAGGGTGTAGAGTTGGGTGATACTATAGCTAATCTCAAAGATGCCATAGCAGGAGAGAGCTATGAAAACTTGACGATGTATCCTGACTTTGCCAAGATAGCCAAAGACGAGGGTAACCAAGAGGCTGCAAGACTCTTCAAAGGTATAGGGAAGATAGAAGTAGAGCATGAGAAGATGTATAGAGAACTTTTGGAGCGTTTAGAGTCTGGTCAAGAGTTTGTGAGTGACGATAGCCAAGAGGAGTGGATCTGTGAAGTGTGTGGTCATATCCATAGAGGTAAAAAGGCTTTGGAAGTTTGCCCTGTATGTAAACATCCTCAAGAGTATCAATCAAGATTGACAGAAAAAAAGTAGCAGATCGCTTCAAGCCCAAAAATTGTTCTTGTGTAGTTTCTAAGTATCAATGCAATTTTTGGTAACCTTAATAAAGATGATGGTATGGTACGCTTCTAGTTCAAAGGATTACCAAGGATGACAAAACCTCACCATTTTAAATACTCATTGGGTATAGATATCGGATCTACTACCGTCAAGTTTGTTGTGTGTGATACCAACTACAATATCGTAGCCAAAGAGTATACACCACATGATACCAAACAAGCTCCCACACTTCTCAGACTTTTAGAAGAGCTTTCTCACATACACCCAGAGATATATAATAAGATAGAAAAAGTATATATCACAGGCTCAGGAGCTACACGGATAGCACCCACTATCAACGCTCGTTTTGTCCAAGAGGTCAATGCTGTTGTATTGGCTGTAGAGCATCTGCACCCTGATGTGAGAGCCGTGGTAGAGCTCGGTGGGCAAGATGCCAAAATCATCCACTTCAAAGAAGCAGAAGATGGCAAAAAGTCTGTGCTTACCTCTATGAATGATAAGTGTGCTTCAGGGACTGGAGCCACTATAGAGAAGTGTACGATGAAAGTAGGAATGGAGAGTGAAGATGTACAAAAACTCACATTTCAAACAGACAAACTCCACCATGTAGCTGCCAAGTGTGGTGTATTTGCAGAGACAGATATCGTCAATCTTGTCAAAACCTCTGTACCCTCCAATGAGATTATGAACTCACTGGCAGATGCTATCGTGATGCAGAACCTCACAGTACTTACTCGTGGCAATACACTCATGCCCAAAGTCCTCCTACTAGGTGGACCAAATACCTATCTGCCATTTTTACAAGAGTGCTGGCGTATGCGTATTGCAGAGTTGTGGGATGAGCGAGGGGTAGAGTATGATGATGAGAGAGTCGATGAACTCATCATAGTCCCTGACAATGCCCAATACTATGCCGCTCTAGGAGCAGTGATATTTGGTGAGGGTGAAGATAACCATGACAAAGAGTTCTCAGGATTGATACAGCTCAAAACGCTCGTAGATTCCGCAGGAGTGAGTAACCAAGAGAAGAATGATACCCCTCTCGTCTCTAGCCAAGAAGAGTTACGAGAGTTTAAAGAACAGTATACTATCAAGAGCTTCACCCCTGTGAAATTGACACAAAAAACTACCTGCTTCTTGGGGATAGATGGTGGTTCTACCTCTTCTAAAGCTGTACTTTGTGATGAGAATGGTGATCTCCTCATCAAAGTCTATCAACTCTCTAAAGGCAATCCTATCGTAGATACCCTAGAGCTACTAGAGAAGATCCAAGAGTCTGACAATGCCCAATATTATGATATTCAGGGCTTAGGTGTGACAGGTTACGCAGCGGATGTGCTAGAGGGTGCATTGCAAGCTGATGCCAATATTATCGAGACAATAGCCCATATGAAATCTGCCCAAAAAGCCTTTGGTAATGATATCAATGTGATATGTGATATCGGTGGACAAGATATCAAAGTCCTCTTTATGGAGAATGGGATGATGAAAAACTTCCGACTCTCCAACCAGTGTAGTGCAGGAAATGGTACACTCCTACAGAGTATGGCGAAACAGTTTGGGGTCGATATCGAACACTATGCAGATATCGCATTTGCTGCCAAACAAGCACCGATGTTCAACTACGGTTGTGCTGTATTTCTTGACACAGATAGAGTCAACTTCCAAAAAGAGGGATATAGCAAAGAGGAGCTTTTCGCAGGGATCGCCAAAGTATTACCCAAAAATGTTTGGCAGTATGTCGTCCAAGCACCAAATCTCGCAGCCTTTGGAGACCATTTTGTACTCCAAGGCGGGACGCAGTACAACCAAGCAGCCCTCAAATCACAAGTAGACTATATCAAAAGCAAAGTTCCCAATGCTAGAGTAGATGTCCACCCACACCCTGGTGAAGCAGGGGCATATGGAGCAGCACTAGAGGCGAAAGATGTCGTAGCTCATAGAGGTTATGCTACATTTGTTGGTATGGATGAAGCACTACAGATGACATACACAAGTAAGACAGATGAGAGTACGAGATGCCATTTTTGTACTATCAACTGTTCACGAACCTTCATAGATACCAAGATACCATCTTCCGAAAGTGTACGATATATCGCAGGATTTTCTTGCGAAGAGGGGACAGTGGAGTCACACGAAGCCCTCAAACTACTCAAAGATAGCAGAAAAGATATGCAAGAGGTTACGCCAAACTTAGTCAAAAAAGAGTCGCATGCACTCTTCGCTCCTACTTATACTTTGGATAGAGTCCCAAATAGTGAAGATACTATCCAAGAGCAGCAAGTACGCTTGACACTCAAAGGGTGGGGACCAACCCTACGAAAAGAGATCAGTAGACCATTTGAGCAGAGTAGTGAGCAGAGCAGAGAGTATAGAAAAAACCTCTCCATAGGGATACCAAAAGTCCTCAATATCTATTCACTTGCTCCATTTATGCGGACATACTTAGAGGCTCTAGGTTTGAGTCCGATGAATATACAATTTTCTAACTTCTCCAATGAAGATATGTACTTAGAGGGAGCTAAATATGGCTCTGTAGACTCTTGCTATCCTGCCAAAGTAGCACAGTCACATATCTATGCACTGCTTCATGAAAAGAAATTTATCAGAAAAGGGTTCAAATATATTTGGTTCCCTGCTGTGACACATCTCCCAGGATATGTAGAGCATACTATGGGACAGACATCATGCCCTATCATCTCAGGGACACCCAAAGTAGTCTACTCAGCATTTACCAAAGAGAAAAACCAATTTGCGCAGAAAAATATAGAGTTTGTAGAAGATAGTGCCAATTTTGAAAACGCAGAACTACTCAAGAGACAACTCTTCGCTACTTGGGGTGAGCGACTACAAGTCACCAGAGATGAGAGCAATTGGGCAGTAGAGCAGGGCTACAAAGCACTCAAAGCCAACGATGAGCAGATAGCCAAAGAGGGCAGAGAGATACTCGACAATGCAGTAGCCAATGATGAGGTGGTGATACTGCTACTTGGTAGACCCTATCATAGTGACCCAGGGATGAACCACGAAGTGCTTGATGAGTTTCAGTCATTAGGGTTCAAAACCCTCTCTATGCGAGCTATACCCAAAGATGAAGCCTATCTCCAGCAGTTTTTTGCAGAGGATATAGCCCAAGGGATCATCGCTTCACCATATGATATTCGCGATGTATGGGCAGAGAACTACTCTACCAACTCTGCACAAAAGGTATGGGCAGCCAAATTTGCAGCACGACACCCCAATGTAGCAGTGGTAGATCTCTCTAGCTTCAAGTGTGGGCATGATGCACCGACTTACTCTATCATTGATAAAACAATAGGAGCGAGTCGTACACCACACTTGACACTACATGATATAGATGCTAACAAGCCAGGAGGCTCTATCAAGATACGCGTCAAAACCTTTGCGTATACACTAGAGCAGTACCAAAAACGATTGACTCAAGAGAAGACTACACAGAGTTTCAAAGGAGAGCCAACAACATCAGAACTGACAAAAACAGAGCCAACAAAAGTAGAGGAGAGTATAGTATGAGTGCAAAATGCAGTAGTATAAAACTGCAAGAGGATAATGCAAGTTTGAGTTTCAGCAACTCCAAAGAGACGCAATGGAGAGACACTCCCCAAAAAGCTATCAAATATGCGAGCAAAGAGGATACTATCATGCTCTCTGGAGGATTGACGATAATCCAAGATAAACTCATGGAGGCAGCTATCCGCTCTCTTGGTGACAACTTCGTAGCCCTGCCCAATCCTGACTTTGAATCTTTCCAAACAGGTAAAGCGTATGGCAATCGTGGTCAATGTAACCCAACATACTTCACAGTAGGCAACTTAGTCAAATATCTCAAAAATTTGCAAGAAGAGCAGGGATTGAGTAGCGAGGAGATCGTACAAAAGTATATATATGTCACCGCTGGTGGATGTGGTCCTTGTCGTTTCGGTATGTATATCACAGAGTATAAAAAAGCTCTCAGAGATGCAGGATTTGATGGCTTTCGTATCACGAGTTTTGAGCATGACAAAGGGATATTTCAAGGAGATGAACTCGAAGAGCAGATAGTCAACTTCTCTCCGAAGTTTTTCATCACACTCGTGCGATCTATCATCATCGGTGATATTATCAATATACTTGGGTTCAAGATGCGTCCTTATGAAGTAGAAGTAGGGAGTGTCGATACGGCTATAGAGCAGTGCAAGCAGATAGTCACGGATGCTTTTTTGGAGCATAGCAATTTGACCAAAGCGATGTGGGCTTGTCGTGGAGTGTTGGAGCAAGTGGCACTCAACCGCCTCCAACCCAAAGCCAAAGTGATGGTGATGGGTGAGTTTTGGGCAGCGATGACCCAAGGCGATGGCAACTATAACCTCCACAAATTTTTGGAAGCTGAGGGTGCGGAGTGTATCCCTCAGCCTATCATGAACCGCCTAATGTTGAGTATCTGGGAAGCCCAAAGAGAGTTGGGTAGAAAAGAAAAACTCCAAGTAGAGGGTGCGAAAGGTGTTGACTTTGGCAATGCAAAGAGTAAGATGCTACTTAAAGCAGCGAAGATAGCTGTCAAAGCACACTTCAATATCTATGCCAAAGCTATCGGTCTGCATGATTATCAGATACCTGATATGGATGCACTCTCACGACTAAGTCAAGAGTTTTATACACTTGATTGCGAGGGGGGTGAGGGACACTTGGAGGTAGCCCACTTGCTAGAGAGTGTCAAGCACAATCTAGCCCATCTCGTGATATCAGTCAAGCCCTTTGGATGTATGCCATCTTCAGCTGTGTCAGATGGTGTACAGACACTCGTCACCAACCGATTTCCGCAGGCAAACTTCTTATCTATAGAGACTTCAGGTGAGGGTGCTGCCAACTTCTACTCACGAGTACAAATGGCTCTCTTCAAAGCAAAACAACTTGCCAAAGAGGAGTTTGAAGAGATAGATACCCCAGAGTTTATCCCTAAAAATATCAACAACTATCTCTACCAACCTAGCAACGAAAAGGCAGGTACAGCTGCACAACTGTTGTATAGTATACGAGATTAGGAATTGCACAAATTTGTAGGGTGGAAGCATTCCACCCTACCTAAGGTCAGTTATTAATCAATGATTTACTATAGAGAGTTATACTTGCACCAATCTTAAATGAGAGTTGCCCCTCGGTAGATATCAA
>CBEUND010000077.1:0-8800 GCA_965544395.1 uncultured bacterium
ATATCTTCGCAATCACACTCTCAAACTCTTTGATGATCTCTCGTTTATCGCTGCCTACTTGATAGTCTATGACATGGATATAGAGTATGTCGCCTTTGATATCTAGTGTCAAAGTACCAGGGGTAAGGGTGATGGAGTTGGCTAGTAGGAGCTTCTTCCAATCGCTTTTGAGTCTAGTGGGTATCGCTACTATCGCTGGAGTGATCTGTATCTTGGGGCTGAGTATGCGTCGGCTTATCTGTGCATTGGAGATAATGAGGTTCTTGATGAGTACAAAAAGATACTCCAATAATCCTATAGGGCGTAGCCACTCTGCATCTCGTTCACCTTTGAAAACAAGCGTATAAAAGAGAGCAACTCCTCCACTGATCAAGGCACCGATGATGATATTGTCTGTAGTAAGTGACATACTCAAAGCCATCCAAAAAACGAACAAAAATAGCGTCCAAAATATAATCCTCATAATCACTACTCCTTATTTGTTTTTGGGCATGTAGAGCATATCAGCGGAGTTGTTAGTGATGCCTATATACTCCTCTTCTAGCTTCAATGAATTTGGTGGACAGACATCTGTACAAAGAGCACACCAACAGCACCGCCCATAATCTATCCGTGGGATACATTGCGAAGAGTTTTTGGCATTGTACTCTTTGTCTGTTTTGATCATATCTATCGCATCATTCATGCAGACATCTTGACAATTGGCACACCCTATACAGCTCTCCAAGAAGTTTGTATGAAAACCTCTGTATCCTTTGGCAGTCTCTTTCTTGACAGCTGGATAGGCTATAGTGTTGGGTTTTTGTACCATCGCACTCCATATACCAAGAGGTGAAAGCACACCTCCTATATCTATACTCCATTTCATACTATCTCCTATCTCTCTATCTCTGGTGGGCAGATACCAAGAGAGTTCATGATCAATGCCACATCACTCAACTCTGCACCTACAAGCAACTTCTCAAGCAGTGTATAGGCATGCACGAGTGAGGGACCTCTCACTTGCATCCGTCTAATCTTTTCACTCCCATCACCTGCCATATAGTAGGCGAACTCACCTCTGGCACTCTCCGTCTTGACCCAAGTATCATCTTTGGGGAGTTTGAACTTTCTATGGGTAGGTATCTTGGTCATGATCGCACCCTCTGGCATCTTGGCTATCACTTGCTCCAATATATGGATACTCTGATCCATCTCGGCTCTACGCACCAAAGCTCTCGCATAGACATCACCTGCCTGCTGAGTGGGGACTTCAAAATCCAACGCATCATAGACGAGATAAGGAGCATCTTTGCGTACATCTGCTTTGATACCACACCCTCTCAATGCTTGCCCTACGAAGCCATTGCGAACAGCTCCATCTGCATTGACGATACCCACACCTATCGCTCTAGCTTTAAATGAAGCATTGTTAAAGAATATCGCATCATACTCAAGGAGTCGCTTTTTGAAGTGTTGCAGCACACCTTCGACTCGCTTTAAAAATCCATCAGGTAAATCTCTTCGTACACCTCCAGGATAGATGTACATGTGGTAGACTCGCCCCCCTGTAAGCTCCTCAAAAAGATCGAGGATGAGATCCCTATCAGCTACTGCCCACTGCCCTACAGCATAGAGTCCTATAGCACCACTCTGCCCAGCCATCCAGAGACACTGAGCTGCGAGTCGTGAGAGTTCCAAGACCATCACTCTGATATATTTGACTCGTTCGCTCACTTCTATACCTGCCAACTCCTCTACAGCCATAGCAAAATTGGCTTCGTTGGGGTCAGGTTCTGGTACACAGATACGACAAACGATAGTAAAAGCTTGAACGACTGTTCTTCTCTCGATCAGTTTCTCAAAGCCACGATGTAGATACCCTACATGCGTCGTCGCTTTTTGGATCGTTTCGCCGATGAGATCTAGCTCTACACTCATGTTTCCAGTGATACCAGGGTGCTGTGGTCCGTGAAATATGGTGATATGTTTACTCATCACTAGACTCCTCTTCTTTTTTGGCTTGGGCTTCTTCTTTGGCTTTTTTGGCTGCCTCTTTTTGAGCTTTTTTCAATGCTCTGAGTCGCTTCTGCTCTTTTTTGACATCCATGTTATCTTCTCGCCCCTCTCTAAATGTGAGATGATTTTCGACGAACTCCAGCGTATCAAACTCTCGCCTAAGCGGTGGTGTATGGACCCAATTTTCTAAGCTCAACTCCACGAGATTATCATGACCTACAAAGTCGATACCATACATCTCGTGCAAATCTCGCTCCATAATCTCTGCTTGGACAAAACTCTGCATAAGAGAGTCGATAGAAGCATCCTCTCTGACGATCATCGTCTGTATCATCATCGTATGTGTACGATCAGCAGTAGTGAGCATATACGAAAGAGCGAAATGCCCCTCCTCTATCCAGTCTGCACAGTTGATGGCGTTGAGGGTAATATAATCATAATGATCTCGTAAAAAAGCTATAAGATCAAAGACTCTATGTCTCTCTACCACAACTTTAGCTAAATCATTTCGTTTGACTATCACCTCATCGGTAGCGAAACGGTTTTTTATCTCATGAAACATTAGAGACCCCCATCATAGAGATACCAGTCAGCATCATAAGCAGGAGCGACTTTGGGACCAAGGACTGCTTCTTGATTTTTGCGATAGAACTCATAGTTGCTTTCATACTTTTGCCAAGAGGTGGCTTTGCCCTCTCCTATCTCTTTTTGGAGTGCAATGAAGCCTTCGAGCAGACTCTCTGGTCTTGGCATACAGCCATTGATATACATATCTACAGGGATATAATCTTCCAATTTTTTGATAGTATTGTACGAATCCCAATACATCCCACCATTGATAGTACAAGAGCCAAGTGCTAAGACATATTTGGGGTTACTCATCTGCTCATAGGTACGGATGATGCGTCGTAGAGTCTTGTAAGAGCAGTAACCAGAGACTATGATGACATCTGCTTGCCGTGGAGTCGCAGCTCCTCTGATACCGAGTCGCTCAGCATCATATCTACTCGTAAATGTAGGAGGCATCTCAATCGCTCCACACCCTGTACCATATGCTAGTACAAATATAGATCGTTTACGAAACCAATCCATGAGAAAATCTACACTCCTCTTATGAGAAGTATCAGAGTTGAGATCACTCTCGATCTGTTTTTGTTCTGTCAAAAATCCCTCTTGCATTTTCTTTCTCCTTACAGTAGTATCAAATATTATTTACTGACCTTATGCACTCTTACGCCTATTGTACTTTTTAGTCGGTTTATTTATTATAGTTAAACTCAAATTAGGCTCGCCTTATGCAGGGTAGTGCATCTCAAGTTTGTGATAGAGTTCTTTGGGCGTTATACTCGACTGCTCTTCAAGGATCTTTTGCATCACTACATTGTCCTCTTTACCGCCCCATATCTTGATATAACTTCCATCTTTATAGCCATGGTCTTGTCTAAATTGATTGAGGATGTTTTTTCCTATATAGAGCTGGTAGAGCGTATCCAAATTGAGCTGTGACTGGAGAGCCACCTCTATAAAGCACTGCATGAGCTTTTTAGCAGATAAATCACAGAAGAGAACCTTCAAGAGATCCTCTACTACAGCTATCTGCTCATAGTGGTCTTTGTCTGTAGGCTTTATATCTTGGGTAAACTGGAGATAGTTTGGAAGTGATACTATCTTTTCTGCCAAACTTGTGATATCACCTAGATTTTGATTTTTATAATCTTGCAACATTTGACTCATAATAAAATGCCATATATCGACCACCTCTATCTTGATATTATCATAATCAGGTTTCGCATCGATATTTTTCCAATGTTTCCATGGATAAGACTCTATCAACTCAGCCGACTCAAGATAGATACACCGCTTCCAATCAATAATTTTGGAATTTTTTGTTATGCCTCTCTCCCAATCTTTCCCATTTGTTGCATCATTGAGTTCTTGCTGCAAGAGAAGCATCTCTTCTATTTTATTCACTGTTTTTCCTTAATTCCAAGAGTTGTTTTACTTTTGTTTGCAAAAAATCCACCTTGAACGGTTTGCCTATCAGAGCGTCAGCACCAGCATTTCGAGCAGTGATAGAGAGGGCGTTATTGGTAGCAGTGAGCAGTGCTACGGGGATATGTTTTGTAGAGTCATCGCTTTTGATCTTTTTGCATAGATCTATGCCATTGATCCCATCCATGACAATATCGAGGAGGATGAGGTCTGGAAGCTCATCTTCCAATGCCTCTAATGCCTCTTCTCCACTCAAAGCAGCACTCAGCTCATACCTCTCCCCTAGTATACCTAGCAATAGTGTAATACTTGCTTCATTATCATCAACAATCAATATCTTCTTCATAACATCTCCTCTATAGTTGTAATTGCATTTTTAAATCTATATTTTTTGAGGGCATTTGTGATATTTCCTAATGGTTCTTTGAACTCTTCTGGCCACTCATAACTCTCTAAATCTGTAGCAAGTTGTTTACAGACCAAAGCTCTTCTCTTTTTTGCTTGAACATATATTTCACTTAGCAACTCATTGAGTTCTGCTTGTAAAATCACTTTTTTCTCATCTTCTTCATCGTGTTGCTCTTCCATCAAAGAGCTGATAGATGTCGTCAATTCTTGAAAAGTTCGCTTATAATTATCTAATAAAACTTCATACTCCTCTTCTCTATTTTTTACAGCACTCTCAAAGAGGATTGCGATATTGAAGAGGTTGGTTGCACCTATGTTTCCTGATGTTCCTTTGACATTATGCAAAAGCTTAGCTGCTCTGTCATACTCTTCGAGTTTGAGGTATTGCTCTATCTGTTGTGCAGAGTTGTTGAACATATAGACGAAATCCACCAACATATCATGGTAGAGTTTGACATTGCCTCCTGTATGTTTGATACCCTCTTCTACATTGATCTCTTTAAATTTTCTCAAATCATCCAGAGTGATCGCATCCTCTTGTGTCGTATCTTCACTCTCCTCTACGATATAAACTTTGGGCTCTATATACTTGAGGAGATATCTATAGAGTTCAGAAGCATCGATAGGTTTGACAAGATGCTCTTGCATGCCTAGTTTTTTTGATTTTTCTCTATCTTTTTCTGTCGAGTTTGCTGTCAATGCTAACATAGGAATGAGATCATAGAGAGGATTTTTGCGTATATAAGTAGCTGCTTCATATCCATCCATCACGGGCATGTTGATATCCATCAAGATTAACTCTATACCATCATATATCTTAAGCTGTTTGAGTGCTTCTTGTCCGTTATTGGCTACGATGATCTCTATACCTGTATTCTCTAGCAAGCCCAAGACAACTGTCTGGTTGAGTACATTATCTTCGACAAGGAGTATACGACTTCCATTTAAGACTAAAAGTTCATCTTTTTTGACAAGGTTTTCAGCTCCATCTATCATCGTCTTATGCTCACCATAGAGCTCCATGATAGTATCAAAGATCGTCTCTTGTGTAAATGGCTTTTTGAGGTGCATATCTATAGTAATATCATTGAGACTACTATTCTCACTCACTGTAGGAGTAGCATCCATAGCGACTATTTTCGTCTCATTACACGCTGTAAATAGACTCTTGTCACAATCTTTGAGAAGAGAGCTATCTATAAATATTATATCAAAATCGTTTTCATCTATCTGCAACTGCAACTCTGCAACAGAACTCGCTTGAAAAGATTTATATTGGAAGTATTGCAACATATGGACTAATGAGGAGGCGGATTTTGCATTTTCATCAGCAATGAGCACTCTCTTTTTCATAAGTTCGCGTGAAGGGAGTCGATAGCTTCGTAGATCTACCTCTTCTGTAATGATAGTAAAGGTAAATTTACTCCCCTGCCCATACTCACTTTTGACATCAAGAGAGCCACCCATGAGTTTGACTAACTGCTTAGAGATACTCAATCCCAAACCTATACCACCATATTTTCGACCTACTGAGTTATCCCCTTGTGAAAATGAGCGGAAGAGTTTCTTCATCTGTGTATCATTGATACCTATACCTGTATCAACTACTTCAAATTGCAAAAGATCTCTCTTGTTGTCTCTTGAGATGAGAGAAATATTGAGTGATATCTCACCTCTTTCAGTAAATTTGACAGCATTGTTTAAGAGATTGTTTATCACTTGCCCTAGACGCAGAGGATCACCTTTGATAATAGCAGGAACATTTTTATCTATATTGAAGTAGAGTGCGAGACCCTTCTCTTTGGCTTGTCTACCTATAGTATTAGAGATGTTGTCTAGTATAGTGTTGATATTAAACTCTATATACTCTATATCGAGTTGCCCTGCTTCCATTTTGGAAAAGTCTAATATATCATTGATGATAGCAAGTAGATGATCTCCTGAGCTTTTGATCTTCATCATATGCTCTCTTTGCGTCATATCAAGCTCTGTCTCCAACATAATATGACTCAAACCAATGATAGCATTCATCGGTGTGCGTATCTCATGAGAAACCTTCGCTAAAAACTCATCTTTGGCTTTAGTGGCAAACTCTGCATCTTTGATAGCTTCTTCGAGTTTCTCTTTGTACTCTAACTCTGCTTTTTCATGATAAACTTTTTTGGAAGCTTTATAGAGGGTTTGATAGATTTGCTTTGGTTTGATAGGTTTGGATAAAAAGTAACTAATCCCTATATCGATCAATGCCATAAGATTTTGGCTATCATTATAAGCGGAGAGAACTATTACGGTTTGATTTGGATAAGCTTCGAGTACTCTTCTGCTCATCTCTATCCCATCCATATTTGGCATTCTTATATCTGTAATCACTATATCTGGATAGTAATCAAAGATCTTTTTATAGCTTAAAAATTTTTGTAAACCCTCTTCGCCATCTTCTGCAACAAGAACTTTATAGAAAAAATCCTCAAGCAATTCAACTGTCTGTTCCCGTACTGTTTCGTCATCTTCTACATACAATACAGTCAAGTCACTACTATAATTTAATATCTCATTTATATCTACTGCCATAATAAGAAAAGTATACCATAAATATTTATATTTTTTAGATAATATAATGGTATCAATAGAGAAAGAGAAACAATGAAAAGCTTCAAAACCCTACTAATAATTGCTATACTCTGCTCTGTTTGGCTTCAAGCAGAAACTATGAGAGCAGATACACCAACACAAATAGCACTCTCCAATCAACAAAAGAGCTACCTAGCGAACAAAAAGCATATCAATATCTGTATCGACCCAAACTGGATGCCCTTTGAGAAGATAGAAGATGGAAAATATATTGGTATTAGTTCTCAATACATCAAATTGATAGAGTCGAAGATAAAGACTCCTTTTGTTTTGGTTCCTACACAAGATTGGAGTCAATCACTACGCTATATGCGTGAGAGAAAATGTGATGTAATATCCCTCGTCATGCCGACAAAGAGTAGAGAGAAGTTTATGGATTTCACTCTCCCTTACCTCTCTTCCCCTCTCGTATTAGCGACAAAAAGCGATAAGGTTTTCATACCAAACTTTTCTAAATTAGATAATAAAACTATTGGTATCAGCAGAGAGCATGCCTCTTTTGATATTCTAAAACAACGCTATCCCAAGATCAATTTTGTAACGGTAGAAAATCCAAAAGATGGCTTAAATAAAGTAGTTACTGGTGAAATTTTTGGATATGCTGATATTTTGACTGCTATTACTTATGAAATCCATACGAATTTTTCTCAACAGCTGAGAGTTGTAGGCAAATTTGACGAGCAGATGCTATTGAGTATCGGAGTCAGAAATGATGAGCCTATCTTACTAGATATACTCAACCAAGCGATCAACTCCATAGACATGATCACTAGAGACAACATCATCAACCATTGGCTCTTAGCACAGTATGATGAAGAGTATGATAGTTATAAGTTTCTCTATCCTCTCATAGCGTTTATACTCATTGTACTCTTCTTGCTTGTGAGACAGTTTATCCTCAAAAAGTACAATCAAAAGCTCAAAAACCAAGTCTCTAACAAAGTAGAAGAGCTACGAGAAAAAGATGAACTTCTGCTCCAAAAATATCGAATGGCAGCCATGGGAGAGATGCTTAGTATGATAGCACACCAATGGAGACAACCTCTAGGGGCTATCAGTAGTGCTATCATGAGTGTAGATGTGAAGTTGGCACGAGGAAAATTTGATCTTGCACAAGAGCAAGACCGCAAAGAGTTTTTAGAGTTTTTAGAAAACAAGCACGCAAGTATCAATGAGTATGTCAACTATCTCTCTGGTACGACGGATGACTTCAGAAATTTTTTCAATCCCAATAGAGATAAAGAGCTGATAGAGGTATCAAAACCTATCATAGATGCTTTACATATTTTGCACAAACTTTTAGAGAGTAACAATATTGATGTCATTGTAGATTTTGAGTCTGAAGATAGTAGTTGTCTTATGTATCAAAATGAGATTATGCAAGTCATTATAAGTATCATTCGAAATGCCCAAGAGCATTTTGAAACGGTAGAGATAGAAGAGCCGACTATCACTATCTTGACCTATAGAGAGAATGGATATGATGTTATTACTATCTGTGACAATGGGGGTGGGATTCCAGAGGAGATCATAGAGAATATTTTTGAGCCATACTTCAGTACTAAAAAAGAGCAAAATGGTTCAGGTCTTGGACTCTATATGTCTAAAATAATGATCGAAGATCACCATAATGGGACATTACAAGTGAGTAATAAAGATGATGGTGCCTGCTTTGAAATCAAATTTTCAGAACAACAAGAAGTGACACAAGAGGATTTGACATACTCCCCACAGCTAAAGCAGGGGGATTCTAGTATCAACAAGACTAGGC
>CBEUND010000078.1:0-8081 GCA_965544395.1 uncultured bacterium
AACCAACACCAAGGAGAGAAGCGATATAGTGACTTTCTCAACTCCATTAAGAGTATGATAGAGGAGGGAAAATCTCTCTACAATGCTCTTAGCGAGCAAAAAGTCTACTTCCTGCCTGATTTTTTTCTTCAGAGTATCAATATCGCCTCACAGAGTGGGAAGATAGTCGAAGTTTTGACAAATATGGGAAACTTCTTCTCTGCTCAAAGCAAAATCAAAAAGCAAGTAGGCAATGCGATGGCATATCCCCTCTTTATATTTATCGTTGCTATAGGGATGAGTGGCTTTCTCATCGCTTTTGTTGTACCCAAAATCACCAATATATTTAAAGATACAGGACAAGAGCTCCCTCCTATCACACAATTTGTTTTGGCTTCGAGTGATTTTTTGGTTACGCACTATATAGCTATTGTAATACTCTTTGTAGCTGTAGTTTTGAGCTATAAATTGGCTATGAAAAAGAGTTATCTCTTCAAGAAGAGTGTCGATAGCCTCATGCTCAAACTCCCTATCTTAGGTTCACTTATTCAAAACTATGAGCTAGGGCGTTTTAGTTATATATTATCACTCATGCTTCGTTCAGGTGTCTCCTACGCACAGAGTGTACAATTAGCATCTACGACACTCAACAACTATGCTCTCAAAGCGATCTTTGAAAGTGCTGCGAGTAGAGTATTGGAAGGCAACAAACTCTCAGCAGGCTTACAAGTCGCAAAAGGAGTCAAACCCAAACGAAACTTCATGCAAGCACTCGCTTTGGGTGAAGAGTCTAGTGAAGTTGCAAATATATTGAGGAATATCGCCCAGCTCTACCAAGAAGAGAACGAAGATAGACTCAAACTTCTCCTAAGCCTCCTTGAGCCATTTATGATGCTTTTTATAGGTGGTGTGGTAGGTGTGATCGTAGCTGCTATGCTTCTACCAATATTTAGTATGAGCCTTGGGGCAGAATAATCATGATACAGACAAGGAGTGACTATGCAAAAACAGCGAAGATTTAGAGATGTCAAACAGAAAAGATCTCTACAAGAGCGTAGAGAAGAAGAGAAGAGTAGTCAAGCAAGACAGAGACTCCCTTACGCATCGATCAAGAGCAAAACCAAAGCCTTCATTACTGATGTCTTTATGCTTTTGATGCCTATCATGTATATAGTAGTCTATTTCGTTATGGATGGACTCAAGGATTTTGCACAACACAAGCTAGAGGGGTGGCTAGCGATATTGATCCCCAACTTTATCGTTGTATTGCTCTTTTTTTGGAAGAGTGGTCAGACTCCGGGGTGCAGAGCTTACGATATCAAACTTGTAGAGAACAAAACAGGCGAAAAAGCTCATCCACTTGCTATAGCACTTCGATACTATTTTGAACTCTTCTCTATGATCACTATCGTAGGTCTTTTGGTTGCATTTTTTAGAAGTGATAGGAGAGGACTCCATGACTTACTCTCAGGGACGACACTTATAGATACAGATGATACCAAATAGATGAAAGCTACAGAGCATACCTCTCCTCGTTTCTCTCTTGAGACTCCTTTAGCACTCTTTTACTTCTTCTATTTTGCTATTGTTGGTATATATGTTATCTTTATGCCAAAAGTTTTGCTCTCCTTTGACTATACTACTGTTCAAGTGGGAGTTATCTATGCAGCTGCTCCATTTATGCGTTTTTTGATACCTTTTTTCTTTCGCCGTTTTATTCTACTCGACCATAGGGCATACCTCCTCTCCTTGCTTTGTATCTTCATAGGCTCGTTACTCTTTCTCCAAACTATAAAGCAGTTTTGGTACTACTTCATAGCCAATCTTTTGTTTGGTGCAGCTATGGGTATCACCCTGCCTTATGTAGAGACTATAGCACTGCACAAACTATCACGGAGTAGATATGGCAAAGTCAGGCTCTATGGATCTATAGGCTTTATGGTGATTGCTCTTTGGCTAGGCAGAGTACTCTCTAGCCCCTACGAAGCACTCTATTATCTGATTGTAATAGCTCTTTTGACGATGCTCTTTGGCTCTCTTATAGCTCGCTATGATAGTGATGCAACCCTAGAGAGTAGAGAAGAAAATCGTGCCTTTAGACTCTTCTCCTACCCTTGGTTTTGGATCAGTGTCTTTTTGATGCAAGTTGGATTTGGAGGGTTTTATAACTTTTTTACTATCTATGAGACTTCGCATGGTATCTCACTAGAGATGACAAGCTGGATGTGGAGTTTTGGTGTCATATGCGAGATTGTCATGCTCTACTTTCAAGGATCTCTTTTGCAGAGAAATCTTCTGAATATTTTGATGATTGCTCTTTTGGTGACGGTGGCAAGATGGCTCCTGCTCTACCTCTACCCACACTCTATAGCGATGATTTTCCTCTCCCAATCTTTGCATGCCGTAAGTTTTGCTCTCTATCATACAGCCTCTATCTCGTATGTATTTACCATCTACCCTCAAAAGAAGTTAGCACAGCAGTTTTTTTTGGGTATTGCATTTGGTTTGGGTGCTTCTGTGGGTGCTTTACTTGCAGGACAGATATATGGAGAGAGTATGTTTTTGATAGAGGCTCTCATCACCATTCTTGCTTTTGTGGCACTCTTTGTACATTCGCGTAGAGTGCAGGCTATCTCTTAGAGATTTGCGTAGTATTTACTTCCATCTGCGAAGGTATTGACAGTAAGCTTAGAAAACCTCTCAAGATAATTCCAAAAATCGTCAATGAGTACTTTATCTACACCTTCCAACTCTTCGAGTGCTTCTCGCATAGTTCCAAGCCACTCTAAGCGAGATTTCTCATAGATAGAGAAGTCATCATGGAGTCGCACCATATGCTCATTGAGGTCTGCATCTTGGGCTTCATCTCTATAGATTTTTGGTCCACCACAAATTTGTATAAAGAATTTTGTATTTTTCTCTTTTATCTCGTTGAACTCCTCTTCATCCTGAGGAAAGAAGTTGGCAATATCACTCTCATATATCTTGTCATAAAAGTTATACATCAAAGCTCGCATACCCTCTTCTCCTCCTACCGCTTCATAGAAAGCAGGATTAGGATTTTTGAAGTCAACATGTTTACCTTTCTCTACAGGTGTAATCTCATAACTCATAATTTCTCCTAATATTTTTCATATTATTGTAACAGATTATTATAAATAATGCAGGTTTAAAGACAAAACTGTATAACTACAAAATGATTATTATTCAAAGGAAAAGATATGAAATACTACTACTATGCACATAGTGGACACAAGCATGGACTCGACAGAGTGAGAAGAGCTGTAGCATTGATCAAGGCATACGCTACTAGAGGTATAGAGGTGAAGCTACTAGTCAATGATTTTCGAGCAGGATTGGCAGCCAAGGAGTTGGGAGTGCGTGACTCTGTGACGATTGAAACTTTTTTAGATATAGATGCAGTCGCACAGAGAGGCGATGTGGTCTTTGCTGATACAGCCGAAGAGTTTGATGCTCGTATAGAGGAGTATACAGAACTCTTTGATCCACTCTATCGTATCGTAGATGATTGCGATAAGGTATCACTCCATGGTGAAGTAGTAGTTAAACCTCCTCACAAAGAGAGAGAGGATGACTCTTTGGTGGCTACTTTCATAGATAGTACCTATTTTGATACTGTAGAGAAAACACAGAGAGTTCTCTTCTTTTATGGAGATGCAGACTATGACAAAGAGTTATTGGCACATAGAGAGTTTTTTGCAGGGCTTGATATGGAGTTGGTATTGGGAGAGTACTTTTTTGTCAAATATGATGATGAACTTGCCAAAATCTTCACTACTGTTTATGAAAACGAAGAGTACACCGAACTTATCACAAGTAGTAGCATAGTTGTGACAGTCTCTATACAAACTGCCCTAGAGGCGAGAGCTTCACAAGCACAAGTAGTCTATATGAAACGAGAGGGTGATTCAGAGTGTCAGCTGAAGCTCTTAGATGAAGTTGGAGTACAAATCATAAATTATTTTGATAAAGATGAAGTAGTCACTGCATTATCTGCTACAAAGATTGAGAAAAAACTACCCATTGGGGAAAATATTTCAAATAAACAACTCTAAGTCAAGTGTAATTTATAGGAACTTAATAGCCTTGGGGATATAATAAGACGATTTAATTTCAAAAAAAGGAAAGGTATGAATAGTAGAAGAGACTTTATGGGTAAAGTACTCGGTGGTTTCAGTGCGGTTGGTGGTATCGCTGCCCTCTATGCAATGAAACGAACTTGGGATCCATTGCCAAGTGTAAAAGCAGCTGGATTTACAACGATAGATTTAGCACCAGCACAGGAGAATGTCCTTGTGACAGAAAAATGGAGAGGGAAACCAATCTTTATTCTCAAGCAGTCAAAAGAGATGATGGCAAAAGCAACCGAAAATGATAAAAAAAGACTTATCAAGGCTGGTGATGCACACTATCTTGTATGTGTTGGTTTGTGTACGCACTTGGGTTGTATCCCTGGATATCGTCCAGAGACAAAAGATTTTTTATGTGCTTGTCATGGTGGTATGTATGATAGCAGTGCGGATGTAACAAAAGCACCGCCACCACGAGGTCTAGATATTCCTCCATTTAAAATAGATGGCACAAAACTAGTACTTGGCGAAGTGGGTCCTGAATATAAAAAGATGTTGGCTGATGGCACAACACTACCAGTATAAGGAGAGATAAATGGCACATTTTGAAAAAGCAAACAGTCTTAATGAGTGGATGGATCAGCGTTTAGCTGTCAATACTTTGAAAAAAGTAATGCAGACAGAGTATTGGATTCCTAAAAATGTCAACTTTTTGTGGGCAATGGGTTTGGTTCTGGCTGCAACTTTTGGTCTTTTGTTGGTTTCAGGAATTTTCCTATTGATGTATTACCAACCAAATGTCAATACAGCCTTTGACTCTGTCAACTATACAATCATGTCAGAAGTTGGGTATGGATGGTTATGGAGACATATCCATGGTGTAGGTGCATCGGTAGTATTTTTGATCATCTATATCCATATGTTTACTGGTATCTATTATGGTTCTTACAAAAAGGGTAGAGAGCTTATCTGGCTCTCTGGAATGTTGCTTTTTGTTACATTCTCAGCAGAAGCATTCTCTGGATATATGCTCCCTTGGGGACAGATGAGTTATTGGGCAGGTATGGTTATCACCAACCTATTCTCAGGTGGTGGACTACATGCAGATGCCTTAGTCGAATGGATTAGAGGCGATTATGTCCCATCTCAAGCATTCCTCAACAGATTTTTTATGTTGCATGTTCTACTCCTTCCATTGGCAATCATTGGTCTTATTGTACTTCACTTTGGTACATTGAGAATACCACATGTCAATAACCAAGATGGTGAAGAGTTTGACTTTGAAGAGGCTGCAGAACTCTACAAAGCAGGAAAAGTAAAAGAGTCTAAAGTCATTCCTTTCTCTCCTGTCTTCTTATCCAAAGATATTTTTGTATTGGGTCTCTATTTCATCTTCTTCTTCTATTTGGTATTTTACCACTTTGAATTTGCGATGGATCCAGTCAACTTTGATCCAGCCAATGGTTTGAAAACTCCAACACACATCTATCCTGAGTGGTATTTCCTCTGGTCTTATGAGATTCTTCGTCCATTCTCTACTAACATTGGATTGATAGCATTTGCCATCGCTCAAGTAATCTTTTTTACACTTCCATTCCTTGACAAGAGTCCAAATGTAGCTCCAGCAAGTAGAAGAGGTGCATTCAAGTATTGGTTCTGGATTATGTTGGTTGATATGATTATATTGACATTTATGGGTAAATTACCACCTCAAGGTATTTGGAGTACGATCGGTTTGGTTGCAGCGTTGCTATTTATGGCATTGTGGATTGCTTTGCCGATTATCACATCCAAAGAAAAAAAACTATAAGGAGTAGAGAATGAAAGAATTAAAAATATTTGGAATCGTAGCCATCTTTACTCTGGTTTTATACTGGGGTGTTGAACCATTTGCTCACTCTCAAATGCATAAGCATGTTGAGGGTCACAATCTAACTTATGATGGAACTGCAGATATAGAAGAGACTTCAAAAGATAAAAAAGCGATGAAAAAAGCTTTTTGGTCTGATGTCAAAAAGATTGCAGCACTCAAAGGTGATGTAGTAGCTGGTGAAGCTACCTTTGCAATGTGTGCTGGCTGTCACATGGAAGGTGCTGTCAATATGGGTGGAGTAATACCACCGAGCTTGGATCATGCAGGTGCGATCTATGACAAGAATTTCTTGATTGCACTCATCAAAAATCCTGCTATAGCAACCAATGTTGACCACAAATATCCAAATGGCACTATGGCTCACCCAATGGGAAGCATCACTACAATGGTAACAACACCACAAGATATTGCTAATGTTGTGGCATACTTAAAAGCCAAAAAAGCTGGAGAAGTCACACCAAAAGAGGCATTTAGTGAAGCATGTGCTAGATGTCATGCCAACCGTTATGGTCATTTGACACAATTAGGAGAAATTCCTAAAACAAAATCAAATATCAAAACAGGTCAAGATATTGATGCGTTGAAATACCAACAAAAAGTGGCTATAGAACAAGCTTCATTGGCTAACTATCTTGGTAAATTGCCACCAGATTTATCTATCATCATTCGAGCGAGATCTGAGCATTTTTTACATACATTTATAGAAAATCCTCAATCTCAGCTCCCTGGTACAGCAATGCCTAGAACAGGTCTCAATAAAGAGGGTATGGAGAAAGTATTTGCTTATCTTGAGGAGACAGGTGACCCAAGCAAACCTGCTAGAGAAGCTGTAGGACCATGGGTGATACTCTTCTTTGTAGTATTTACTATTCTTGCACTCCTATGGAAAAAAGAGCAGTGGAGAGGTCACCACTAAAATAAGTAGCTAGAGAGTTTGGCTCTTTAGCACAGTGCAAAACAATGCTCTGCGTGGTAGGGTAGATGAAATCCACCATTTGAGGCAGTCAAAGTTACAAATAGTTACTGTTTCAATGGTGGGATACTCCCACCCTACAAATCTATGAGACTATTATAAACCATAGAAATCTCCAAAAAAATCACCTCACTTTTATTAACATTTAGCTAACCTTAGCAAAAATATAATATATTGGAAAAAATAATGTTAATAGATGGACATGGGAGAAGAGTAGACTACCTACGAGTATCAGTTACAGAGCGGTGTAACTTCAGATGCCAATACTGTATGCCAGAGAAGCCATTCTCATGGGTACCTAGAGAGAACCTACTCACATTTGAAGAGCTATTTTTGTTTATAAAAGTAGCTATAGATGAGGGCGTGACCAAGATTCGTCTCACAGGGGGTGAGCCACTGTTGCGAGAAGATTTGGACTCTTTCATCCGCATGATACATGACTACAAGCCTGATATAGATTTGGCTCTCACTACCAATGCCTATCTCCTCCCACAAACAGCACAACGACTCAAAGATGCAGGACTCAAAAGACTCAATATCTCCCTAGACTCCCTCAAACCAACTGTAGCTCACAAGATAGCCCAAAAGGATGTCTTGCCTCAAGTCCTCAAAGGCATAGAGAAAGCCCTAGAGGTAGGTCTAGGAGTCAAGATCAATATGGTTCCGCTCAAAGGAGTCAATGATGATGAGATACTTGATATCATCGACTACTGCCAAGAGCGAAATATCAAAGTGAGATTTATAGAGTATATGGAAAATGCACATGCCGACCAGACGATAGAGGGGATGCATGGCAGAGAGATATTGGAGAAGGTCAAGCTAAGACATACTATCCATGCACTAGGGAGAGAGGGAGCAAGCCCATCTTTTAACTATACACTAGAGAATGGTTATGAGTTTGGTCTCATCGACCCTCACAAGCATGACTTTTGCGAGAGTTGCAACCGCATACGCCTCACAGCCGAAGGCAATCTCATCCCTTGCCTCTACTTTGATGAAGCTCTCAGTATCGCTAAGGCAGTCAAAGCAGGTGACATAGAGGGTGCTTCTCAAGTATTGGCAAAAGTACTCGCAGACAAACCCAAAGAGAACCGATGGAACGAAGAGGAGAATGGCGGCGAACACGAATCCTCCGCACGAGCATTTTATGAGACTGGTGGGTGAT
>CBEUND010000079.1:0-7823 GCA_965544395.1 uncultured bacterium
TTGGGGTCTTGTCTCGTGGTCAGAGGAGGTGTTGTTTGTGCTATGTGTACTATTTTGGTCTCTATCCCAAATAGCTCTTGGACAAACATTTTGATGATAGACCAATATCTGCGAAGTCTATCTCTATCTTCACCCTCTGCTGTAGATGCCCACGAGAGTGTATGGTCTTCAAAGCTCACAAAAGTGATATTTGTCTCAAAGCAACGCCCCAACTCATAGTCTCTATCATATATCTTTTTGATGAGGTTTTCAAAGACTTTTTGATAGTTTTGTTTGACTGTTGTGCTTTCAGGTGCGATTTTTGGTAGAGTTGTTTCTCTCTCTTTTGATACTGTTTCTAGGTTGTTCTCTCTACTCTCTCTAGCTATTGCTCTCTCGTCTGCTACGAGTGTCGTCCTCTTTTGCTCTTTTTGTGTAGAGGGCTGTGCTATGACAATAGTAGGAGGTGTAGATGTCTCTGTCACTTTGACCCCTGTCAACTCTCGCTCAAGAGATTTGATCATCGTATCTATATCTTTGATCTCTAGGGCTTCCATCATCTTAAAAAGTGTGAGCGAAAGGATGAACTCTTCATCTGCACCAATAGTGAGCAAGGATTTTGCATCTGTGAGTACACGGAAAAATCGATCGATGATCATAGGAGATATTTTGGGATTTTGTGAGAGGAGCATCTCTTTGAGGAAGAGTATAAGCTCATCTATGATCATCTCTGTCTCATAGTCAGAAGCTAGCTTGATAAACTCTAATATCTTCACTTGATCTTTCATCAAGATATCTTCTAGCAGGGTCTCTAGCAGTGTAGGCTCTATGATGCCAAGCATCCCTGTGACTGTAGCGATATCGACATAGTTTTTGGAGTAGACGATCGCTTGGTCGAGAAGTGTCATCGAATCTCTCAAACTGCCTGCACCACTCCTAGCGATGATCTCCAAAGCCTCTCTTTCGTACTCTATACCCTCTTGGTTCAATATATGTTCGAGGTGTTGGAGTATGAGTTTGAGTGCTATTTTTTTAAACCGAAAGTGTTGGGTGCGTGAGAGTATAGTTGTCGGAAGTTTGAGTGGGTCTGTAGTGGCAAGAATAAATTTGATAAATGCAGGCGGTTCTTCGAGTGTCTTGAGCAAAGCATTGAAAGCTTGAGGTGTAAGCATATGGACTTCATCGATGATAAATATCTTATATCTTGCCGAGCTTGGTTTGTATTTGGTATGTTCTATAAGGTCTTTTATGTCATCTATACCACGGTTGCTTGCTGCATCCATCTCTATGATATCCATATGTCGATTTTCATTTGCCATAGTGCAGTGGATACACTCCTGGCATGGGTGTGAACTCTGCCCTTTTTCACAGAGTAATGCCTTGGCAAAGATCCTTGCTGTGGAGGTTTTTCCACTTCCTCGCAGACCAGAGAAGAGATACGCATGCGAGAGCCTATCACTATCGAGTGCTTGACTGAGTGTCTGCGATACACTCTCTTGACCTACAAGATCACTAAATGTACTTGGTCGATATTTTCTCGCTAAAGCTAATGACACAGAGGATTCCTTTGGTAGATAATTCGGGATAATATTATCTTTTATTGTAGTTAAAGTTTACTTTCGGTTGGTATAATTGTTAGAATTAACCACTGATGTTATATATTTTATGATTGTTGTGCTTTTTGCTTCTTGGTTTGAATATATATCCACTATAATTACAAATATTTTCAAATGAAGGATGAGAAAGATGCAAAAGATAGAGTGTGATATTTTGATAATCGGTGCAGGTCCTGCAGGAATGGTGGCAGCAATGACAGCAAGTGAAAATTATAAAACTAAAAGTATTGTCGTAGTAAGGGAATTTGAGCAGATGCAAGTGCCTTGTGGTATCCCTTATGTATTTGGTCAAGTCTTGGGGGATGTAGATAAAAATGCAATGCCTTGTGGTGGTGATATAGCAAATATAAGAAAGGTTATAGATACGATAGAACAAGTAGATATAGAGACAAAAAGAGTCACAGCCAAAGAGCATGAGTTTAGATTTGATAAACTCATATTTGCCACAGGTTCTATATCCTTTGTACATGACAATTTTGTGGATGCTCTTGAGTTGGAAAATGTTTTTACTATTGAAAAGAACTATGGTGGGGTAAAAAAACTACAAGATTACTTAGCACAGTCAGGCAACGATAGAGTCGTAGTGATAGGAACAGGATTTATAGGTGTGGAGTTGGCAGAACAGCTCAAGAGTAGTGGGAAAGATGTGACGATAGTGGGTGGTAGACATATTTTAGCCAACTCTTTTGATGAGGATATGGCAATCATGGCAGAAGAGATTTTGACAAATAAGGGTGTCAAACTTGCACTTGGGCAACATGCCAGTGAAGTATTGGAGAGAGATAACAGAGCCACTGCTATAAAACTCCAAGATGGTACTACTATTGATGCAGATGTCATCATTCTTGCGACAGGCTATAAACCCAATACGGCTCTTGCCAAAGATGCAGGGTTGAAACTTGCTCGTTATGGGGGTATCTGGGTAGATGAGTATATGCGAACCAAAAACAAAGATATATTTGCTGTAGGTGACTGTAGCGGACGACGAGATTTTATCACAAGAGATCCATCCAAAGTCATGCTCGCCTCTACATCTGCTGCTGAAGCAAGAGTGGCAGGAAGTAGTCTCTATAGCCTCAAAAATCTCAAAGGTTTCAATGGAACAATAGCTATATATTCGACGATGATAGGAGAGAGTGCATTTGCGTGTGCAGGTGTGACAGAACACGGAGCCAAAGCTGAGAATTTAGAACATGTCACAGGGTACTTCCAAGGATTCAATCGACACCCAGGGACGATACCAGATGCCAGTAAACAATCTGTCAAGTTGATCGCTATGAAAAATAGTGGCAAGATCATCGGTGGTCAAGTTGTGGGGAGCAAAGAGGCTGGAGAGATTGTCAATATCATTGGTTTGGCTATAGAGGCAGGATTGACTATACACAATATCATCTCACTACAAGTAGCAACACAACCCCTGCTCACAGCAGCACCGACTACTTATCCTATAGTAAAAGCAGCACAAAATTGTCTAAGGAAATCGTAGTAATTGGAGATGCTATTGCACAAGGTTACCCTAATAAAAGTAAAATGAGATTATAATACACAAACCCAACAAAAAAGGAATAATATGAAAATCATCACTTCAAGTATAAGTACTGCATTGGTTGTAGCACTTTTGAGTACAGCTTCTATGGCGAAGGAAGCTACACACGCCACAGCAAGCGAGGCTGGACATGAAAAGCATTGGAGCTATGAGGGTGATACTGCACCTGCAAAGTGGGCAGAATTGTCAGAAAAAAATAAAATGTGTGGTCTAGGCAAGACGCAATCACCTATCAATGTCACTACGACACTAGATGTTGACTTGGAGGCGATCAAGCCTGCATATACAAGTGCATCTAAAGATGTAGTCAACAATGGACACACAATACAGGTCAATATGGATAAAGGCTCTACGATCGATATAGATGGTGTCTCTTTTTCATTGAAACAGTTTCATTTCCATTCACCGAGTGAAAACCATATAGATGGCAAATCATTCCCACTAGAAGGACACTTTGTACATTTGGATGCAGATGGCAATATCGCTGTGGTTGCATTGATGTTTGAAGAGGGCAAAGCCAACGAGAACATCGCCAAAATATGGAAAAAAATGCCAAAAGAGTTACATCAAGACAATGAACTCAAATTAGCCAATATTGCAGCAGAGCTTTTGCCTAAAAATAAAGATTATTATCGTTTTGCTGGTTCTTTGACGACACCACCTTGTACAGAGGGTGTCAAGTGGCTTGTTCTCAAAACACCTGTCACAATATCCAAAGAGCAAGTAGCACAATTTTTAGCAGTAATGCACCATCCAAACAATCGACCTATCCAACCTACAGATGCACGAGTAATCGTCAAATAGATATATCAATAGAGGGAGTAAGAGACTCCCCTACACACACATAGACTCAAAACATGGTATGATACGAGTATGAAAAATATATTAAACCCACAACTTGTTTCGATAATAGATGCTATAGAGTCACACTTGATAGGCAAGAGAGACGCTATTACACTCGCCTTGGTGGCATACTTTGCAAGAGGGCATGTCCTCTTGGAAGATATCCCTGGCGTTGGTAAGACAACACTTGCAAAGCAATTTGCACAAGTACTTGGATTGGGGTTTGGACGCATACAATTTACAAGTGATATGCTCCCTACCGATATATTGGGTGTGAGCTACTTTAGTCAAAAAGATGATAGCTTCATACTCAAAAAAGGTCCGATATTTACGCAGTTTTTGCTTGCAGATGAGGTCAATCGTGCCATGCCCAAGACGCAGTCTGCACTCTTGGAGGCGATGGAGGAGAGCCATATCACGATAGATGGTACACGGCATGCATTGCCACAGCCATTTTTTGTCATAGGGACACAAAATCCGCATGAAGAGGTAGGTACTTTTCCTCTGCCACATTCACAGTTAGACCGTTTTATCTGCTCTTTTGGTATAGGCTATCCTGATAAGAGTTCCGAACGAAAAATCCTCCTAGATGAGGCAAGTAGCAAGCCACTACACTCCAGAGCTATTTTGAGTAGTGAGGAGATCGATCTCTTTATGGATAAGGCTAGAGAGATTACACTAAGCACAGCGATGCTTGACTACATACAAGATGTCATAGCTTTCACAAGAGAGAGTAAGCTCTTTGAATATGGACTCTCCACGAGGGGAGCATTGGCACTCACACATATGGTCAAATCTTGGGCTATGGTGCATAATAGAGCGTATGCTATCCCTGATGATCTCCAAGCGGTCGTCGGAGCGGTATCACGGCATAGATTGCGTTTTGTTGAAGGTGTCACTACGGTAGGACGCATAGAACATGAGATATTTTCTCATGTCCAATCAGATAGTTGAATTTGCATGGATTTCATCATAAATTTCATCAAAATACGCAGGAGGATCAAAGAAAGAGGTACAAGGATGAGTTTGCTAGTAGTTGTGTTGCTTTTTGGGTTTTTCTTTGAAGCCTATATGCACAACTTCAACCTCGTCTATATTACGCTCTTTTTTGTCTTTGCTATAGCTTTTAGTGTGGCTCCCTTTGGTCTACTCAATATAGGGCAACTTGAAGTAGAGTATGATCACTCCGATAGACTCTATGCAGGGGCACTTGGGTATTGTCACTTCAGGGTGTCAAACCTTTCACATTCGCCTGCGTGGGCTGTAGAGTTGCATTGTGATAACTCTATAGCAAAGATACAGAAGCTAGAAGCCCAAAGCAAAAAGTTTGTAGCACTAGAGATAGACCCCACAACAAGAGGGCGACTCTATACACAAAAGTGCGAGATACAGAGTCTCTTCCCTCTCTCTACGGTGCGATTTGTTTTACCACTGAAGCGAGGCTGTCATACTATCGTCTATCCTCAGCCCAAAGGGGTATCTCTGCAATCATTTCTCTCAAAACAAGCATCACCTTTTGGTGAAGAGCGAGATTTTGATGGACTCTCTGCCTATAGTGGAAGTGAGAGTATCTCTCGTATACATTGGGCTTCAGTAGCCAAAGGGGAACTTGCAGTCAAGAAGTTTTCTCATCAAAGAGAGAGTAAAGAGTTGCTTTTTGACTTCTATAGTGCTGCAGGCTATGATGAAGCGAGATTGTCTCAGCTCACATTGTGGGTACTAGAGTGTGAAAGGCTCAATGAACCGTTTCGTATCACTATGCCAAACAAAGAACTCAGAAGTAAAAAGGAGAGTATAGATGCCATACTTGAATATCTCGCGCTTTACTGATCCTACACCATTGAGGTTGCTTGATGCTGCCTATATATTGGTACTATTGCCACTACTCTTAGTGATAAAAGTACCAATGCTTCTCTATATGTTGAGTGTTTTTGTGATACTTTTTTTGCAGAAGGAAGCCAGAAGTACTACACTGATATGGACAGCACTTTTGGGGTTATTGGCACTCTTTTTGTCTATGTATGGTGCGTTTAATTTCAGTGGACTCTCACGGCTCAAGATCTTTATCGAACTTCTTATCTATCTCTTGATCATTGCGGTTACACTCCAAAGGATGACACGAGAGATCAATATCTATCTCTCGCTCTCTCCTATATTGCTCTTGGCACTTTCGCTCTTTTTCTTCCACTCTATAGGTATGCTCATCTATGTAATATTTGAGATTTTTATGCTTTTGTGGCTTCTTTTGGCTCATCGTATGCAGGGGACTTGGAGAGAAAATTTGCGTATGACAGGGATGCTTTATGCTATCTCACTGCCTTGGGTAGTGATACTCTTTGTCATCTTTCCTCGGATATCATTTGAGCATGCATCGTATGGATTTCGTGAAGATGTCATCACTACAACAGGGCATGATGGTAAGATGTATCTTGACAATAAAGCTGAATTAGTACTCTCAGACCGTATCGTCATGGAGGTAAGCTTCGCAGATGCTCTTCCTCCTTCGCATCAGCTCTATTTTCGTGGGACTGTACTCTATAACAATCACACAGATCATTGGGAGCCACTCCCTATAAATATCCGAAAAGTCAAGCATCTCTCTATAGATAAAATAGGGAAGCTCACTCCCTATAAAATAGCACTCTACCCAACGAAAAAAGAGTGGCTCTATATGCTTGATATACCTGCCGAAGCTCCTAAAGGTGCTACAATAGATGCTGATTTTGTCACCACTCTCAAAAAGCCTATTAATGAGCCTCTGCACTATCAAGGTACTTCTGCACTAGAGTATAGCTATGGTGGAAGATTGGAGTCTATAGTCAAAAGGGCTGCTCTGCACTATCCACATAGACAAAACCCACAGAGTCAAAAAGTAGCAGAGCAGATCAAAGAGCGATACGACACCCCCAAAGAGCGAGCCACTGCTATCGTGCGACTCTTCAAAAAGCAAAATCTCACCTATACACTCAAGCCAGCTCCCCTCGACTTGAATAACTCAGTCGATAGTTTCCTGTTTGAGAAGAGAAAGGGTTACTGTGTGCATTTCGCTTCCTCTTTTGTATTGATGGCACGCATGGTGGGGATACCTGCACGGATAGTCACAGGCTACAAAGCAAACCTTGCAAATAGTGTAGAAAACTATATAGTCATAAAAGAGAGAGATGCACACGCTTGGGCAGAACTCTATATAGATAAGAGATGGGTGAGATATGAGACGACTGCTTTTGCCTCTTCTATAGAAGATAGCAGTAGCACTACAGAGCAAACACAGCAACAAAGAGCACAGAAGGCTATGTTTCCTAGAGTCAATCTCTATCTGATGTATATGAAGTATCAAGTAGAGAGTTGGATACTCGAATATAGCCACTTCCGTCAGCTTCAACTCCTCAATGAATTGAGAAAGAACCCTCTCTTTGTCTACAAGATGATCGCTTTGTTTATAGCACTGCTTCTGATAAGTTATATACTCTTTAGATATTTTCACCGTGCAGTATGTAAGGATCTACTCCTTTGCACTATCGCACCTTTGATGCAACGACTAGAGCATGAGGGGTATCGACGAGAGGAGGCAGAGACAATGCATAAGTTTTTGATACGGGTCGCTTCTATACATATATTTTCAAAAGAGCTTTTAGATATTGATAGAGGTTATGAGCAGATACGATATGCAGATGATGACTCTAAAGCTTCACTAGAGGCATTGGGTGAGAGTATAAAAATATTTTTGAGAAAAAGTAAGTAATTGATAGAGAGTGAAAGAAGTGTGTGAACAACACCTCCTCACAACACTCTCTATCCGAGTTCAGCTGCTGCTTTCTCGACTACAGTCTTGAGTGCAA
>CBEUND010000080.1:0-7345 GCA_965544395.1 uncultured bacterium
AAATCAATAAAACAATTTATACCTGCCAAAGAGATAAAACTCTTCTCTATAGATAGTCAAAGTAATAGAGCAATATCGATCGAAAGTGTAGAATCAAATATCATAACTTGTCCTCTAAATAAAGAGGGAATAATCTCTCACTGCTATGAGTTTAAACAGCCTCTTATCGTCAATGATCTTGAGAGAAGTCTTCTCTACAATAAAGATGTGGATAATCTAGGAATGACACATATACTGAAGATTTTGGTAATTCCTATCATTGAGAACAGAGAAACTAAAAATGTGATCGGCATCATATGGGTAGGTATTGACAAAGGGTATCAGCAATTTATAGAGCAAGATATAACAAATCTCGTTCGTTTTTCAAATATTATCAAGAATAAACTCTTTTTTGGGAGTAACAATACCGAAGACAACTCACTAGCAGCATGTAGAGTCTACAGAAGAGAGCTGCAGACCAAGCTAGAGCGGCTTGAGAACTCTTTTGCATCGACTATCCATGATATCCGTACACCCATGAATGCTGTGATAGGTTTCATGGAGCTTATGATGCTGACAGAAAAAGATACACAAAAGCGAGACTATATAGATGCTACACTCAAGAGTGGTGAGCATATCGTCGCTATGATTAATGATGCATTGGATATGAGCAAAGTCTCCAATGGCAAAATGTCTTTAAACAAAAATGATTTCTCTCCTATAGAAGGACTCAGTGATATTGTCAAACTCTTCTATAATAGTATGAAAAAAAAGGGTATCAATTTTGATATCTACCTCGATCCACATATGCCTGCGACTCTCCATTCTGATCTGCACCGAGTGAAGCAAATCGTCAATAACCTTCTGAGTAATGCTCTCAAATTTACACCCGAAGATGGTAGAGTCACCCTCAATGCCCAATATGACAAAAATGACAATCTCCTCAAAATATCAGTGATAGATACGGGTATCGGTATCGCCAAAGAGAAACAAAAAGATATCTTTAGCCCCTATAAGCAAGAGAGCAGTGCAACCTCTAGTGAGTATGGAGGGACAGGGTTGGGACTTGCTATTTCGCAACAGTTGAGTATATTACTCGATGGGAGATTGACACTAGAGAGTGAAAAAGGCAAGGGGTGTAAATTCGTTTTTATTTTGCCTTGTGACCAAGCAGATAGCGAGGCTACTGACTTCCATATAGAGAAACTCAAAGAGAGCAAGACAGTTATGCACAAATTGCCTAACTCCACAGAGATGCAATTGATTGAGAACTACTTCAATGATTTGCAAGTACCTTATAAACTTATGAGCAATCTTGAAGAGTTTATTATACCTCAGGATACTTCACTACTTATCATAAGTCGAGATGTCTCTACAGATAAAGCCGATGAAATCCAAGAGTTTTTAAGCAAAGGTGGGGCACTTCTCTTTGTCGAAGAAGAATTTGACTCAAAACATTGTAGATTTGAAGGAAATCACAAAATATTGCCAAAACCCATACTTCCCAATATGCTTTTTGACTCTCTTAATAGGCTCATAGACCCAAGTATGAAAGATACGAGTGAGGATATGTTTGGTGATATTGATAGATTCAAAGGCTACTCTACGCTTGTAGTGGACGATAGTATGATCAATCTCAAACTTATGGTAGAAGTACTGAAGAGATTTAATCTCGATGTGGTAAGCAGTATCAACCCTAAAGAGGCACTAAAAGTGTTGGAGAGTAGACTCTTTGATGTTATCTTTATAGATCAAAATATGCCGATGATGAATGGTGATGAAATGATCAAAAAAATACGAGAAGATGAAAAGTCCAAAAACTTAAAACCTGCTACAATCTATGCACTTACAGGAACTACAAATGAAGAGACAAAAAAAACTATGATGGAAGCTGGAGCCAATGCAGTATATGCAAAACCTATACATATAGAGGATATCTACAAGGCAATAGTCAAAACAATTAGGCTACCCTAAGGAGATAAACACCCAAAATAGAAGCCACAGAGAGGGTAAGATTTGCAAAATATAATTCGTAGGACTAGCCAAAGCTAATTCAAGAATTATATTTTGTGAAGATTGCCCTCTCTGTGGCTTCCCTACGGGCTTTATGAGGTTTCCCATATACTTCGTTAATCGTTTTTGAATTAGCTAAGGCTAGTCCTGCAAACGATTGCCTTGTCTATGAAAAACCTCATAAAGCTATTTGGGTGTTTATCTCCTTGGGGTAGCCTTACATAGAGAGTTGCTCTTTGATCTGCCCTATCACATCCTTGACATGCGACTTGATAAATGGTTTGGATACATGATAATCATAAAGCTGTTCATTATTGCTAATCGCTTCAGGGTCATTGGTGATAGATACGATGATCATTTGATGATTTTGGCTTGATCTCTCTTTGTCTCTTATATACTTAGCTACTTCCAAGCCAAGCTTGCCAGGCATATGGTGATCAAGGAAAAGTATATGAATATATTTTTTGTCACCATGTAAATTGTCAATCTTTTCTATAGTCTCGATACCATCGAGTGCATGCAATACTTCAAAAGTGTTATCTACGGCTATCATAGCTTTTAAGATTTTGACATTGATTTGAATATCATCTGCTATGAGTATTCTGATAGCGGTAGGTTCTTGTGTCGTTGGAGGGGTATCATCGAGATCTTTGAGTTGGCAAGGTTTTACATATTGGCAGATAGAGTCTACACTCTCTTGTGTCCCCTCTAGTAGTTTTTTAATCTCTGGAGCATGAGAATGCCGTAAGAGTTTCTCTATACCAGCATTCAGAGCATCCAAGGTATCATAGACCTCATTTTTATTGAGAGAGAAGAGGGTACTATTAAACTTCTCAGCTTTAATATATGTCTCAGGTAAAAAAATATCCACAAGAGACTCTTCTAGGGCACGAAGCCTTTTTATGATTATCTTTTCATAGATATATTTATGTTTTGAGAAACGAGCAATGCCTATAATCTCATCTCCTTGAAGAATTGGCATTATGATTTGTGCAGATAGCGAGATTTTGAAGGGATTATCAAGCGAAATATTAAAGTCTTTATCGTAGAGAGTATGGAGGCTATGGTAGATTATTTTTGATTGATATGCTTTGGCTATCATACTCGTCACTTCACCCTCTAGGAAATCTAAGGAGAGCGTATAACTGTTTGTTTTGTCACAAAAATATTTTTTTTCTGCATCATAAAAAAGCAGATCGACCGCATCAGAAGTCGTTATCTGTTTGAGTACATCAATAGTTTGGGATATATTACCTAAGGCATGTTTTAAAAGATCTCTCTCTTTCGTCAGTTCTCCATGTCGATTTAGATTTATCACTCTATAATCCTTTGATTTTTTATAATATCCTTTATTTTACCTTATATTTATAAAACTTAACAATCTAATTTGAAGATATTCTTTGCCATTTAATAGAATCAATTGGTAGATATATTATCTTTTTTTGCTATAATCAGACAAAATTTTACTAAATTGGAGTCCTTACCATGCAGATAAGTGGTGCACAAATGGTTTGTGAAGCGTTGATCGCGGAAGGTGTCAAGACAGTATTTGGTTACCCTGGTGGTGCCATCATGAATGTCTATGATGCGATATATAAACAGGATGGCTTTGAACACATCCTCAATAGACATGAGCAAGCCTCTGTCCATGCAGCAGATGGATATGCAAGAGCTACAGGAGAAGTCGGTGTAGCGATGGTGACAAGTGGACCTGGATTTACCAACGCTGTCACTGGACTAGCGACAGCATATATGGACTCTATCCCTCTCGTTGTGATATCTGGGCAAGTACCACTCTCACTCATAGGAACAGATGGTTTTCAAGAGATAGATGCCGTAGGTATATCAAGACCTTGTACAAAACACAACTACCTAGTGAGTGCGATAGAAGATCTTTCTCGTATTTTGAAAGAGGCATTTCATATAGCAAGAAGCGGAAGACCCGGTCCCGTACTTGTCGATATCCCCAAAGACATCACAGCAGAGATAGGCAAGTTTGTCTATCCTGCAGAAGTCTCTATCCCTACATACAAACCAAACTATAAAGGCAATAACCGCCAAATTAAAAAAGCTACAGATGCTATCAAAAAAGCGAAGAAGCCACTACTCTATATAGGTGGTGGAGCAGTCCTCAGTGGTGCATCTACGCTGATAAGAGAACTTGCTGAACTTGCACAGATACCAGCAGTTGAAACGCTGATGGCAAGAGGTGTCATGGGAGCAAAAAACCCACTGCTACTAGGTATGCTAGGCATGCATGGCAATTATGCATCCAACATGGCTATGTCAGAGACAGACCTTATCATCTCCCTTGGTGCGAGATTTGATGATAGGGTGACTGGAAAGTTGAGTGAGTTTGCAAAATATGCAGAGATCATCCATATAGATATAGACCCTGCCAATATAGGCAAACTTGTAGATGTAGATTATCCTATCGTTGGTGATATATTGAAGGTTTTAGAAAAGTTTATAGTAGAGCTACAAGATGTCAATACAGATAATTACCATGCGTGGAGAGAGATACTCAATCGTTATGACAACCTCCACCCCCAATCGTTTGAAGATAGCGATGATGTTCTCAAACCCCAATGGGTTATAGAGAGGGTAGGTGAATTGATAGGAGAGGATGCTATCATTACTTCTGATGTAGGTCAGCATCAAATGTGGGCTGCACAGCACTATCCATTTGATAGACCGCTTCAATGGATCAACTCTGGTGGACTAGGTACGATGGGCTTTGGATTCCCCGCTGCTCTAGGAGCAAAAAAAGGATGTCCTGAAAAGATAGTTATCAATATCACTGGCGATGGCTCTATTTTGATGAATATGCAAGAGTTAGTCACGGCTTCCGAGTATAAGATACCAGTCATCAATATCATACTCAATAACCACTTTTTGGGTATGGTACGACAGTGGCAGACATTTTTCTATGATAAGCGATACTCAGAGACTGATTTGAGTTATCAGCCCAACTTCAAAGCATTGGCAGAGTCTTGTGGTGGTATAGGCTATGATGTCACTACCAAAGAGGAGTTTGACGCAGCACTCAAAGATGCTATAGCCAAAGATCAAGTATGCTTCATGAATGTAGCTGTCAACCGTTTTGAAAATGTGCTTCCGATGGTACCAGCTGGTGGAGCTCTCTATAATATGTTACTAGAACACAAGGATCAATAATGCAAACCGTAAGAAGAGTCATATCCGTCATAGTGATGAATGAAAGCTCAGTCCTTGCTCGTGTGACAGCACTTTTTGCAGGACGGGGATACAACATAGAGTCACTCACTGTAGCACCGATACCCAACAGTGAATTGTCCAATATCACTATAGTCACGAATGGTAGCCATAGAGTGATAGAGCAGATCACAAAACAGCTCAACAAGCTCATCCCAACACTCAAAGTCGTTGAGCATGAAGAGATGGTCGAAAAAGAGATGGTATTGGTGAAGTTTCCTATAGAAGCAAACTTGAGTGATATCCAAGCACTCTGTGAAGCATACAATGGTGGCATCGTCAATGTCGGTATAGAGATGGTCATCACTATGGTAGCAGATGAGCCTATCAGGATCAGACACTTTATCGAAGCGACACAGAGGTTCAACCCTAGTGAAATCGTTCGTGGTGGTGTCGTAGCGATGGAGCGATAATCGTAAATCAACCTCAAGGAGTTCCTATGCCATATGCCCTCAAAGAGATAGCCCAAGAGATAGGGCTTGAGTATCAAGGTGAAGATATCACTATAGATAGTATCCATACCTTATCTGAAGCTTCTCCTCAACAACTTAGCTTTTTTAACTCATCCAAATATGAGGAGCAAATCCCTCATACACAAGCAGCTGCTGTATTGATAGAGGAGCAGTATGCTCATCTACTTCCCCAGAGCTCTATAGCACTGATCACTGATGAACCATATCTCAAACTAGCACTAGCATCTAAGCTCTTTGCACATAAGATTGAGACCAAAGGGGGGCATCCAACTATGGGAAGTGGGTGCGATATAGATAAGCGAGTGAGATTTGGCAAAAATGTAACCTTGGGTAACAATGTCACCATATTGGCAGGATGTTATATAGGTGACAATACAACTATAGGCTCCAATACACTCCTCCATGCCAATGTCACACTCTACCATGATAGTGTGATAGGTGAAGAGTGCATCATCCATAGTGGCACAGTCGTGGGTAGTGATGGCTATGGCTTCGCTCATACAAAGATGGGTGAACATATCAAGATATACCAAAACGGTAATGTAGTGATAGAAGATAGAGTAGAGATAGGAGCTAATTGTACTATAGATAGGGCTGTATTTGGCTCGACTTATATCAAAAATGGCACAAAACTAGACAATCTCATACAGATAGCACACAACTGTGTCGTAGGTGAAAACACCCTCTGTGCCGCCCAATCAGGCTTGGCAGGCTCTGCGACTTTGGGTAGGAATGTAGTCATCGGAGGACAGACGGCGATATCTGGGCATCTCCATGTAGGTGATTTTGCTACTATAGGTGGAAAATCAGGGGTTACAAAGTCGCTAGACGGTGGCAAAACTTATGTCGGAGTGCCTGCGATAGATCGAAGATTATGGCTCAGAATACAAGCAAAAATAGCATCATTAGGAAAAAGAAAAAAATAGTGCTATAATATATTATATATTCAAATCGAGGAGTAAACATGAGTGATAAAACAACAACAATCGAAGAGATGAGCCTAAGTGGAACCAAAAATGGTAAAATATCCATAGTCACTATTGCCCAACCCTATGGTCCAAAGAGTGAAAGTGTAGCGAGTATAGCTATCGCACTTCAAGGCAACAGTGATGAGCCTGATTGGAAAGTACATATTCCAAAAGCGAATTTGGATGGTGTCATAGAGGCATTACAGAAAGCCAAAGAGGTATTATAGACCAAGGGGAGAGTTAACTCTCCTCGGCAATCATTTTTTTATAGAGTTCTAATGCCTCATTCATAGCGTTTTTGTCAGGTATCTTTCTCGCCGCTATATAACCAATGATATTGCCATCTGCATCCCATTTGGGTTTGATAGAGACAACAACGAGGTAGTATTTTCCCTCTTTTGTCATGTTTTTTACATGACCTTCCCAATACTTTCCTGCTTTTATCGTATCCCACATACCTTTGAAAGCAGCCTTTGGCATATCGGGATGTCTGTTGATATTGTGGGGTGAACCTATGAGTTCTTCTTTTGTATACCCAGTGAGATCACGAAACTTTCTATTGGCATAGGTGATGATGCCTGCTGTATCTGTCTCAGTGATCATTACGCCACCATCAAAAGGCACCTCCTCATCTACTGGTTCAGGCTTTACTATAGTTTTTCCAGTTTTGATATTTTT
>CBEUND010000081.1:0-7022 GCA_965544395.1 uncultured bacterium
CTATACTCTACATCTTCAGTCGCTGTTGTAGGTGCTGTGGTTGTTATCTCTGGTGAAGTATTTGTCTTTTCTTCTTCTGCTGGTTTTTCAACTACAGGAGCTACAACACTATCATCTAGTTTGTATTTAGAGAGTGCTTGAGTAACTGTAGCAACATCTTGCGTCACATCTGCTACCACTGCACGAGCTTGATCTATATTGTCTTTTTTTGCTTTGACAAAAGCCAAACCTACTATGACTTTATTGTTAAGGAGCTTCGCATCATCTCCTAGGGCACCATTCATCGTAGCGAGTATAAAATGTGATCTATCTACTTCACCCTTCTTTAATGCCTTCAACCAATACTCAAATCCCTCAGTGTCCGCATCTCTATCGAAGAGATTTTTATATATAGCTTCTACGAAATCTGCTGATGAAAAACCATTTGGATATTTAGCTTGCGTCTCCTTCTGATCAAAGAAACTCTTACTTATAGCTTCTATATCCCATCCCGAATCAAGCCAATACTGTAACCCTTTGGCATCAGGTGCCCTATCAAATGTTGCTATATAGAGTTCGGTAAGAGATATTCTACTAGCGGAAGTGGCGTGGAGGAGTGTTCCTGCAATCAGTAAAAACAGAAAGAATTTTTTAAACATACTATATCCTTTATTATAGTTGATATTTACATTATAGATATATTACTCTCTTTCATCTTAAACAAACTTAACATAGCCAGAGAGTTTCCAAAGAGATTGACGATATAGTGTTTACTCAATAGAGAGTGCTTTTTTGATAGCCTACTCCCACTCTACAACTTTATACAAAAATACTAGTAACCCACTAAAACTTATACCGTACATTAGTATAAATATATCGTCCTGGTTCATTGAGGAGCATGACACTATTGCCAGGGGTTGCGAGGAGTATGAGGTCTTTGTATGTATTGGAGATAGCGTAACTCTCATCAAACACATTATCTACACCTACAGTGATATCTACGCTATCGTAGAGAGTTTTGCTTGCTTTGAGATTGAGTACAGCATAAGCATCTAACTCTTGCTCGCCATTCTCTACATCAAACTCACTCCAACTATCAGCTGCTATCACTTCTGCTCTGAAATTGAGAGTCTCATCATAGTCATAGTTGACTGCTGCGAGGAGTTTGAGCGGTGGGATATTTGGCATATTTGTACCACTCTGCCCTGTGAGGGGTTGCTCTTTCTTGCCTCTTTGGTAGGAGAGGCTATAGTCGAAGTATATCGACTCAGTAGCACTATATGTACCGCTCAACTCGATACCATAGAGTGTAGCATCTACATTTTCATATGCATTCCAAGCGACCTTAGTAGCGACTCCTTGCACCTCCATACTCTTGGTATTGCTCGCATTGTACGCTATATAGTTCTTGAGCCTAGAGTAAAACAGTTTGGTTTTGAAGCTACTATCCTCATACTGTTTTTTGATACCTGCATCTATCTCGTAGTTGATAGTAGCATCGAGGTTTGGTCTCCCTACTGGGTTGCCCATAGAGCCTCTCCAGTAGAGCTCTTTGGCATCTGGTACTCTGGAGGATTTTCCTACACCGACAAAGTAGCTACTCTGCTCATCACTATAGTAAGTAGCTGTGATATAGCCATTGAGTTGGCTGTAGTCATTGTCTTGGTCTTTGGGTCTTGCTGTCGTGATAGTCGTATCATCATACCGCAATCCTACATCAAGCACCAACTTCTCCATCGCAAATGAGTCACTCATGAAAAAGGCGATATTCTCTGTATCGACATCATAGATACTATGAAACTTCGCTTCGGGGAGAGGGTTGCCATCTTTGTAGTAGCCTCCATCCCAGTTTCGATTGCTATAATCGACACCTGTTGTGAGAGTATGATCACCTAGCTTGAAGCTATTTTTGATCTTGGCTCCCTGTACATCTGTATTGAGTTTGTGTGTCATCTCGAAGCCCATCATCGCAGAAGATTTACGATACTTGGTAGACATTGGGTGTTCTACTGTTGATTTGTAGAGGTTGATATCAAGCTCTTTGGAGTATTTGCCTAGATCTTTGGCGATGTACTCTGCTGTGAAGATATCAGAATCATCATAGAGTGCATCCATTTTACTCGATGGATAGAGGATATTATCACTTCTATTGGCTGTATATCCGAGTCGAAACTCTTGGTTATCTGCGATATCCCAAAAGAGTTTTGCCATAGTTGTCTTCTTCTCGAAGGCATCCATATCTTGATATTGTGGTTGGTATTGTGCAGCAGCGGCTACTTTGCCTGCTTGGATGTTTTTGTTTATCTGCCCGACAAAGTCATCACCATCACCATCTCTATACTGTCTGCTCTGCTCTGCTGAACCACTGAGCAAAAATCTGAAATCACCAGCTCCACTACTGAGAGAGAATGCACCTTTTTGGTAACCCCAACTTCCAAAGTTGAGATTGAGATCTCCGTGAAACTCTTGGGATGGCTTGAGAGTCCGTACCCGCACATCTGCACTCAATGCACCAAACTCTTCTACTGTAAATGGACCTTGAGCTATCTCAATGGAGTCGATATTGTTGGCAAGTACATGAGATATGGGAGGATCCATCCTATTGGGACATGCTCCATAGAGTTTAGCTCCGTCGATAGTGACATTGATATTGTCTTTGACTTGAGCTCTGACTATGATATCATTGGCTATGCCACTTCTTCTTTGGAGTGCTACACTTGGTGACTGCTTATAGAGTGCCTCTGCGACATCTGCAGATTTGATATTTTCACCTCGAACATCTTTGACCACTTCACTCTCTACAGACCCCTCGACATCTATAGTACCCAAATCGACCTCAGCCCCAAACAAAACCGTCGCACAAACGATCGATAGATAGAGTTGTCTCCTCATTTTGCATCCTTGTTATTAGTGACTGATGTTACGCACTAACACTATCATTTGAACTATTTAAGCAAGTTACAATAGGTAGGGTGGGAGTATCCCACCATTGGAGTGGGGGATTTCATCCACCCTACCCATCTGTACAATCTAAAAAGTACAATAATCATAAGAGTGCGTAACATCAGTTAGTAATGCAATTATGGTGAGTGTTTGTTAATTTTGCGTTAACTTTTCATTGAATATCTCCTTTTTTCTCTTGGAAGAGATATCCCACTTGATAGGTAATATACGGACACTTTCGCCTTTTTGGAGTGTCGATTTCTCAGGCTTTGTCAGCATCATAGCATCTGCTTGAAGCAAAGGAGAGACCATACCTGGTGATTGGAGTGCTAGAGGAGCAAAGGAGTCTCCATCCCAAGAGCCTAGCGTAACTGTATGCCGTCCTGCTCTGAGATGAAAATCTTCTCGCATTTTACTCTGTACTACACCATGGTAGCAAGCACTTCTGCCAGAGAGTTTGTATATCATAATCTTGACAAACATTTCGAAGTTGACCATAGCAGCGAGGGGGTTACCAGGGAGGTTGACGATATAGTGTTCGCCTATGCGTCCTACTGTCGTGGGTTTGCCTGGTTTGATATCTATACCAGAGAAGAGACTCTCCATACCTAACTGTGCAAATGCCTCTTTGGTGAAATCTTTGTCCCCGACACTCACCCCACCACTCGTGATGATGAGGTCAGCAAAGAGGGCTTGGGTGATAGAGTGCTTGAGTGCATCTATTGTATCTCCACTCCCGCCTATATAGGTCACATCACAGCCTAGCTCTTTGGCTCGTGCGAGGAACATTGGAGCATTGGAGTTGTAGAGCTGGTGTGGCTCTATCTTCTCGTAGTGAGGGCGAAGCTCATCACCCGTACCAAAAAGAGCCACCTTGACCCTACGGACGACTGAGATATGTGTCACACCCTGACTCGCAAATAGAGCAAGCATATATGCAGTCACTACATCTCCACTCTGAGCATAGCTCTCACCCTCTTTGATATCTTCACCTGCTCTTCGGATATGTTTGGCATTTTTGATACTACTTGGTAGAAGTAGACTCTCACTCTCTATGATATCCTCTATCGGCACTATCGCTTCACAGCCTTTGGGGGTGGGTGCTCCTGTCATGATGCGTATCGCTTCACCCTCTTGGAGTGTATAGCTAGAGTCATCCCCTGCATAGATCACCTTATCACTCTGTACAGTTTTGCCTTGATCTGCCACTTTGACTGCATAGCCATCCATAGCGGAGTTGTCAAACCTCGGAAGATTGAAACTCGCTCTATACTCTTGAGCTAGCGTACGACCTAAAGCCTCCTCTATAGGGATGATCTCGTTTGCTAAGGCGGTGGTATTCTCTTCTAATATCTCTAGTGCTTTTGTGATAGATAGTGCCATTGGTAGAGCCTTTTTGGGATGATTATAGCAAAATAGAGTATAATCCCAAATGTAATTGACGACAATACCCCTCCAAGGAGAAAAAATGGCACAAGAAGCTCTACTCTATCACGCTGTTATCATCAAAATATTCACGGCTCTACTCCTACTCAATATAGTAGTACCACTCTTTTTTCAAAATGGCTCTACGAGAGCTATCAAAGCTGTACGAATATCAGTTTTTTTCTACTCTGCACTGCTCACTATGATAGCTTTTTCAGGCTTGATAGTCTATATGATAGGCACATTTGCATGGGATCTTCATATCACACTGATGCTACTGCTCTTTATCCTCCTCTCTGTGCTTGAATATTTTCGTATCAAAAAGCTCAAAAGCCTTTGGCTCGTAGAACAGAGTCTCTTTTGGGCTTCTCTCAAATATATCCTCATAGAGCTTGCCCTCCTTGGAGGAATGATCTTTTTGATGATTGTTCGCTAACGATGCAATATCTCTACTACCAAGATGCAGGAGCAAAACATCTCACCCTTACGGGGGATGAGCATCGTTATATCTTCAAAGTACGCAGACATAGAGCAGGTGAGATGATCATGCTACGAAATCTCAATGATCAAAATATCTATAGCTACAACATAGAGAGTATGGACAAAAAAGAAGCCTCACTCCTCCTCTCTTCTCAACGAGAGCTTAGAGTAGAAGCCAAACAGCCACTCCATATAGGTTGGTGCATGATAGAACCCAAAAATATAGAAAAACTCCTCCCTACCCTCAACGAGATAGGAGTAGATAAAATCACATTTATCGAGTGTCAACGAAGCCAGAAAAACTTCAAACTCGATCTCAAACGCTTAGAGAAGATCTTGCTCAACTCTTCCCAACAGTGCGGACGCAGTATCATGATGCAACTCTCACAGAGTCAAAGTATCGAAAGCTTTATCACAGCATACCCACAAGCTCATATGCTCAACTTCTCACCCAATATACTCTCTAAGACTTCCACTATAGAGACGCTACTCGTAGGATGCGAAGGAGGCTTCACTCCTGAAGAGATCTCTCTAGTAGCAAAAGAGCAAATCTTAGCGTTTGACTCTTCTCTCATACTCAAAAGCGAAAGTGCTGTATGTGCAGTCGCGAGTAAGGTGCTTTTATAGTCCGTCTCAATTTTGGCTTGAGATTTGACTTATAGCAATCTTTGGAGTATACTGTGTCATTAATTGTACTTCCTGATAGAGAGGGGGATTGTTATGACAGCTCAAATGATTAAACAGACAAAAACAAAATATATCACAATAATAATTTTTATTATTTTGCTCGGTATCTCTGGATCCATCTACTACGAAAATGATCACAACGACATAATACTCAAAGATCAGATCGAAAGTTTAGAAGAGACGATAGAGATAGTTTTCCTCGACAATATCAAAGAGTTGGAAATTCTCTACACGACACTTACAAGTAGCTACCAAAACTCTCTTCAGTTTCAAGAGTTGATGCGTCATAGAGATCGTGTGGGCTTGCAGAAGATGCTGCACAAAGATTACAAATCACTCAGAGAGATCAATCCCAACCTCTATATCATGCACCTAATTGATACTCAAAACATTACGATACTTCGTATGCATAAGCCCAACTCCTATGATGACAATTTGACGAATATACGCCCTATAGTAAGGCTAGTCAACCATGATAAAATAAAAAAGAGTGGCTTTGAAGTAGGAAAAAATGGTATCACTTATCGCGTGACTATCCCCTACTTTGATGACCAAAACAGACATTTGGGGATCATAGAGTATGGCATCAAACCCTCCTATTTCGTAGAGAAACTCCAAAATAATCTCGATATGCAAGCACTTGTTTTGATCAAAACCAAAGCGTTGCAAGTCCTTATTGAGAAGGTCAAAAGAGAGAAGATAGGTGACTATAGTATACTCAAGACTACACCCCTCTTTGAGAGGATATTGCCAAAGATCAACCTCAAACAGCAGCATCAACTCATTACATTTAATGAGAAAAGTTATCTCATCAAAAATAATCTCTCTCTCAATAGTTGCAAAGGAGAGTGTGTGGCTAGGATTGTAGTGGCAAAAGATATCACAAGCTTTGTCAATAGGCATAGATCAAACCTGCTCTATGCCAACATCATTAGTCTCTTGATTCTACTGCTTTTGGGTGGTATCTCTATCACTATATTTAACTTCTACACAAAAGAGATCACTGCACTCAATAAAAAAGCGATGCACTTTGAAGAGAAAGCCACCACAGACAATTTGACAGCTCTGCGCAACAGAGAGTATTTAGTCCGTTTCTATGAAGATATCATGAGCTATACAGATGACCAAATCTGTATAGCTATTATGTTTGATATTGATCACTTCAAACAAGTCAATGATACATATGGTCATATTGTAGGAGATAGAGTCTTGACTACACTAGCAGAGTTAACAAAAACTTATTTTAGAAAAACAGATATTTTGATCCGTTATGGTGGAGAAGAGTTTATTCTATTTGTCAAAAATATATCCTATAGCAAAGCTTGTCAAAAAGTCGAAGGGTTTAGACAATATATAGAAAATAGCGATAAGTTTGATCAAAATATAACGATCACCATCAGTGTAGGCGTAGTAGTCGTAGATGCAAATGAGCAGTTAGAACAGTTGATAGATAGAGCAGACAAACTACTCTACCAAGCCAAAGAGAGCGGTAGAAATAGGGTTATATG
>CBEUND010000082.1:0-6889 GCA_965544395.1 uncultured bacterium
TAGCTTCAGCAAGAGAGAAAAATGTTTCATCTCTTCTCAATTTTCTCACTCGTTCTCTCATTTGCTCTAATAGTTTCTAATTTGTTATAAAATCGTGTTATAATCATGGCATCTTATCCTTGTCTTTTGTTTTCAAAACAGTGTTTGCTAATATATCTACTATTTCATATATTAGCAAACCCTCTATTGGAAACTAAAAAGGGATAAGTGATATCAACTTAGAAGGATTTGAATGCCAAAAGGTAAAAAAGTAACAATCTTGGGTACAGGTAACTTTGGTTCTACGGTTGCATTTATATTAGCAATGAATGGTACATGTCACAATGTTATATTACGCGGTCGTAATATAGATATAGCCAAAGGGAAAGCACTAGATATGTCACAAGCAGCCAATGCGGCGAGACAACATACTGTAGTGTGTGCAGCCAATGAGCCAAAAGATATAGCAGGTTCTGATGTTGTTGTGATCACAGCAGGTGCTGCAAGGGCTCCAGGCATGAGTAGAGATGATCTTTTGCTTAAAAATGCTGAGATTGTGAGAGGATATTGCAAAGAGATCAAAGAGTTTGCCCCTGAATCTGTAGTGATAATTGTATCTAACCCTCTCGATGTGATGACTTATGTCGCACTCAAAGAGACAGGTTTTCCTAGAGAGAGAGTTTTGGGTATGGCTGGGATACTTGATTCTGCACGGATGGCACACTTTATTTATGAAAAGCTCAAATATGGTGCTGGTCAGATCAGAGCTACTGTCATGGGTGGACATGGGGATACGATGGTTCCACTCCCAAAATTTACGACAGTCGCAGGTGTACCTATACAAGACCTACTCTCAGATGAAGAGATAGAAGAGATCACAGAGAAGACCAAAACTGGAGGTGCTCAGATAGTCAACCTCCTAGGAGATGGCTCTGCCTATTATGCCCCTGCCAAATCAACAGTTGTGATGGTAGATGCTATCCTTAAAGATATGAATCAAATACACTCATGTGCAGTATCCTTAAAAGGTGAATATGGTTATAGCAATGTGGTCTCAGGTGTGCCTGTTATGATCGGTGCTAATGGTGCAGAGAAGATCATAGAGATGACATTAAACGAGTCCCAAGCTGCAAGATTTGATAACTCTGTGAAGTCAGTGCGTGAAATGATCGATAAACTCTATCAAAGTAACTTTTTTGAAGAGTGATTGGAGAGAGCTACGATGGTTGGAAGAAAAGTAGGGATTGTTGGGGCAGGATTTGTAGGAGCTACTGCTGCGTATAGTTTGGCGATGCATAGTACTTGTCATGAAGTTGTATTGTATGATATAAATAGTGATTTAGCTATAGGAAAAGCTATAGATATCGGACAATCTACAAGTTACTCTCCTCAAGGTACGATTGTTAGAGCAGCGAAAGATGCGAGTGATCTTAAAAATTGTGACATAGTAGTGATCACTGCAGGTGTCCCTCGCAAAGGTGATATGACGAGAGAAGATCTCTTGATGATCAATGCGAAAATTATGAAAGATGTTGTCAATAATATCAAACAATACTCACCAAATGCCGTGATAATATGTGTCTCAAATCCTCTTGATGTTATGACTTATGTGATACAGAAGTTGACAGGTTGGGATAAACGAAGAGTTATTGGTATGGCAGGTGCACTTGATGGTGCAAGGATGGCATATCAGATCCATAGCAAAGTTGGATATGGATCTGGACAGATCAAAGCTATAGTTATCGGTGATCATGGGCAAAATATGATACCACTTCCAGAGATATCTACAGTGGGCGGTATACCACTGGGACAAATTCTCAACAGTGAAGATATGCAAGATATTATATCCAAAACCAAAGAGGGTGGAGCAGAGATAGTCAAACATTTGGGTACCTCTGCCTACTATGCTCCAGGGCGTGCAGTATCAGTGATGGTAGAGGCGATACTCGATGATAGTCGTATTGTGATGGCATCTTCTTCTCTTCTTGATGGTGAATATGGGCATAAAAATATTTGCGTAGGTGTGCCTATCGTCCTAGGTGCAAGAGGTGTAGAGAGTATCATAGAGCTAGAGTTTGACCAAGAAACCAAAGAGAAGTTTGACAACTCTGTGGCTTCTATCCGAGATGGAATAGATATACTCAAAAACAATAATTTTTTTGAGTAGAGAGAAGAGGGGTTAGCCTTAGCAAAAGTCTGCGAGTGTTCCCTCTTTGACAGCTTGATAACTCTCTTCACCTACTAACTCTCTGACTATAGCTAATCCAAAGCATAGAGCAGTGGCAGGACCTCTCGAAGTCATCACTTTGCCATCTTTGACCACCTTTTGGTTATCTCTATATCCATCAAGTCGTATCTGCTCCTCTACAGATGGATAACAGGTATAGTTGTGGTTGAGAACTCCAGCTACATGGAGAGCATAGGGTCCTGCACAGATAGCTCCTACGAGTTTGTCAGAAGCTTTAAACTCCTTGAGAAGTGTTTGTGTTTTTTCATTTTCTGCCAAATGGTTTGTACCACCCCAGCCACCAGGGAGTAGTATCATATCAAAATCATCTACTATTACATTTTTGATAGAAGTATCTGCTTGTAGAGTGATGCCATTAGCACCCACAACCAAATCACTCTCAAACTCTCCATCCAAATATGCTGAAGTGACTTCTATCCCACCTCTTCGCATGATATCTATGAGTGAAACTGCTTCTATCTCTTCAAATCCCTCTGCCAATAAAATCAAAACATTTGCCATGTTAAACTCCTAATAATTTTTTCCAATAATAACACTAATTTTATAATGAATAGATATAATTTTCAAAACATCATCAAGGAATAGAGCATGAGCAAGAGAGCATTGAGGATTTTACACTTTAGTGATATCCATGTAGGTATACCTATCCGCCGTGTAAAATGGCACAAGTGGTTGAATAAACGAAGCATAGGTGCACTCAATCTCATCAGTGGACGGGCCAAATATTTTGAGAGTGTAGAGATGAAGATGAAGGCTCTCATAGAGTTCAAAGAGAGAAACGATATAGATATTGTCATCAATAGTGGAGATTATACAGCTCTAGGTTTCAAAGAGGAGTTGCAATTTGCTCGAAAGATTGTATCACCTTTGATGCAATCTGCAGATAACTATATCACTGTAGCAGGCAACCATGATATCTATGTCTTTCATAAAAAGAGTCACAAACAGTTCTCCAAAGAGTTTGCATCTGTACTGCATAGCGACTTGCCACAATATGCTACAGATAGTCATTGGCCTCTTGTGAGACTTATCCATGAAGATCTTGCTATCATTGCTATCAATAGTGCGAGATCCAATATCCGTCCTTGGAAATCGAGTGGATTTATCTCCAAAAAACAGCTAGAGAGCTTGGAAGCGATACTCCAAGATGAGAAGCTCAAAAACCGTTTTGTTTTTATAGTCACACACTATGCAGCAAGATTGGCAAATGGAGAAGATGACACAAAGTTACATGGATTGACTAATGCAAGAGAGTTTCTATCTACATGTAAGGATATCAAATCAGGAGCTATACTCTGTGGTCATATACATCATAAATATAGCGTTCAATCAGAGGAGATCAATATACCGATATATTGTGCAGGAAGTGCTACGATGGAGGGGCGTGAGGGTGGATGGATCTATGAGTTTGATGGAGTAGATATCAGATCTACTCCACTCAAATGGGATGGCAAGAGATACTATAGTACTCTTAGTGGCTAGTTACCATCTTCTTATTTTTCTGTGACATGCAAGACACTGTTTGAGTGTATCTTTATATTTTGACATAGCCGTATATTTTTCACCTTTGTCATAATTTTCTATGAGGGCATTTGTGAGTGATATGATTTTATCTTTTTGTTTGGCAGCATACTTATAGCTATAGGTATTACCTCTACCAAACACCTCTTCATCACTCTTTGATGGAGGTTCTATATGTGCGACTTGTTCTTGTAGACTCTTGACTCCACCCTTGACCAAAAGAGGGTCATTGTACAAGAAACCTCTTTGGATAACAGCCAAGGAGACTTCCATCTCTTGCATGGTTTTTTGTTGCTCTGCATTTTGTGCAAAAAGTATACTACTTGTTGCAACTAATATTAATAATGTTTTTTTCATTGCTACGCTCTCCTATCTAAATAAATTATTTGCATCATGCTCTATCGCACCTGGTATTGTAGCGATAGCCATAAACTCTGACATTTTCAATGCAGGATACATGATAGCGATATAATACTTCGGATCCAATATCTTGGCTTTTCCATCCTCTATCAACAGTGGATATGGCAAAAGAGCAGCATTTCTAGTACCAATCTTTTTGATAAACTTCGCTGTTCTTTTTCCCAACTTGAACCCTATCAAGAAGCGATCTTTTGAGAGTTGTTGTTGAAATACCAAGTTTTTGCTTGCGATTGCTTTCTCCAATAGTTCTTTGGAACTCTCTGCTTCACCTACTGTGATCATATCTTGATAGTAAGGCATTGCTGTCATGAAGTGGTACTTTGGAAGTAGGTTAAACTTCAAAACATCTTTGCAATCTTTTAGATTAGGAAATGCTTCTCTTATACTTGTCATAATCGGTTCGACAATTTTTGCATCATAGCCATCTTGCATAAAAGCTTTTGTGATGTAGAGTGGATTGATAAATGCTATCTCTTTATCTTTTGTATTGACAAGTACACGCAAAGATGCAGCAAATTCATGATCTTTCTTGTTTGCCATCTTAGTCAAAGCATCATTTGTGAAAACTATAGAGGTGAGTTTCCCTTTTTTGTCAACAGTGCTTGCTGATAGGATTTTGAAACCAGCAGAGAGAAGAGCCTTTTTGACATCTGCTACACTCTGGAGTTCGCCACGGAGGTAAGAGCTGACTCTACCGCTATGAATTGCACCGACTTTTGTATTCTCTACTGTTTTAGTCTCCTTAGTGGCTTTTGGGGTATCTATCTTTTTTGGAGGAGTGGCAGATGAAAACTCAATCGCTCTAGGTTTGTAGAGACTCTCATTCTCTTTTACGGGTGGATTGCCACCTTTAGTAATAACTTTGAGAGCTTTTACTGGTGTTGGAACAGATGGTATCTCTATAATCACACTATTATCTCTCTCTTGAGTTACCTCTTTTTTCGTTTTCTTCACTTGTGTTGTTTTGCTTTTGTTTTGACTCTTCTGAGTTGAAGCTTCTGCTTTTGGAGTCGCTTCTACTCTCTTTTTGGTTTGAGAATCGACTTTTTTCACCTCTTTCGTGGCTATCTGTTTTGCTTTGAGTGGGTTGACATTTGCTACCTCTTTTGCTCCTAAGCTGACCATAATCTCAGGTATCTCTTTGTCAAGCTGTTTGACAAGTGCTAATCGTTTCTCATCTTTGATATCAAGAGCTGCAGCCCAATTGGCAAGTCTCGGCATACCTATGACTAAGAGATTAGTATCTTTTTTGATATACATATACATAGAACAAGGAGCGAAGAGTCCTGCTTCAGGTCGATGCCCTTTATTGTCAAATAGTGTATAAGAGAATTTGAAGTGACAGAGCGAATAGGTCCAAAATGCATCAAATGATGGTAATCTATCGACTCCATCAAAGCTCTCTTTGTAGTTGAAAAATCCTGCTATGATATACTCTTTGTCTTCAAATGCCTCTTCGAACTTCTCTTGAAATTCATCGATAAAGTCATCTAAGTCATCAGGTCTCTCGAAAGAAACTTCAAAGTTCATCATTCTATTTTGAGGAAGTGCATTGATCTTGAGCATCTTTGAGTTTGTGCCAAACTCTTTTGTGATCATGGCATCAAGTGGTTTGATCATCTTCGGATACTCTGTGCGGATAGTTTTGTCTTTTATACCTATCATATCCATGGTAGCCACAGGATCAAGATGTCCAATATGTGTACTCTTATCCCCTGTTGCTCTGTAGATCAACATATTAAAAGGATTGAATCCAGCCAATCTAGGATCTATCTCCAAGAGAGGACTTATGGCATTTTTGTTGGCTACAGACATGAAGCTCAACAAATCAAGCTGTGTACTACCATACTTCTTTTTGTATCCATCATTGACTCGTTTATGTGGATCTGTCAGTACAAAACCAATGCTTTTGATCTTCTTCTCTACAAATTCATTATATTTTTTCTCTATATCGTCATTGACCGTTGTGATAAGTGCCAAGTTTTGATCAGTAGCTGCGAGAGCTAGACTATGGCTAGCGACCAATAGTATCGTAGCAATACCAACAATGGATAAGAGTGACCTATTTTTTCTCTTCATTCGTTCTCCTTAAAAATTGGGTGTAAGATATAAAATCTTTTCAATCTTTATAATATCATAGAACTAATAGCATAAAGATAGAAAAGATGAAGCAGCACGAAACTACTCCATAATAGGGGAAGAAAAGTAATAGATGAATTACTTTTTGTCAGATCTACTATCGTCAGATATTGTTTTTGTTGCATCGCTTGTATCATGAGATACTGCTTTTGTAGCATCATTTGTGTCATTTGATACTGTTTTGACTGCATCGCTTGTGTCGTTAGATACTGTTTTGACTGAATCTCTAGTGTCATTAGATACTGTTTTTGTAGAATCATTAACATTGTTAGAGACAGTTTTTGTGGACTCATCTAAATCATTAGATACAGTTTTGACTGCATCACTTGAATCATTTGAGATTGTTTTTACAGCATCGCTTGTGTCATTAGATACAGTTTTTACTGAATCACTTGTATCATTAGAGATTGTTTTCGTTGCATCATCCATATCGTTAGATACAGTTTTTACAGAGTCTCTTGAGTCGTTAGAGATTGTTTTGACTGAATCTGTAGTATCGTTAGAAACTGTTTTTACAGAGTCTCTACTGTCATTTGATACAGTTTTCACAGAGTCTCTTGAGTCGTTAGAGATTGTTTTGAC
>CBEUND010000083.1:0-6690 GCA_965544395.1 uncultured bacterium
ATCAAAAAACAGTTTGGTAAGAAGATTACAGGCTTTGAAGCAGATGGAGTTAATTTTGAAGATGGGAGCAAGCTAGAGAGTGACTTTACGATGTTTATCCCCGCAGGTAATGGACACCCTGTCTTTGAAAACTCTGATCTACCGCTCAATGAAGCAGGACTCATCAAAATTAATGATTATTGTGAAGTGATACATAACTTCGATGAGACACCAGAGCAGTATAATGTGTTTGCTATAGGGGACTCTGTAGCGATGGATGGACCTGACTGGAGAGCCAAACAAGGGCATGTCGCAGAAGTGATGGCGAGAAATGTAGCCTACAATATCTCAGCGATTATTAAGGATGAAGAGCATAGAAAAGGTTATTTAGAGCATATCAATATCCTCTGTGTTATGGATAGCGGTGATGGAGCAGCTTTCGTCTACCGCAACGACAAAGGTGGCAAGATGATCCCTCTACCAATCGTAGGTCACTGGATGAAAAAAGGCTGGGGGTGGTACTGCCGTAACTCCAAACTCGGAAAAATCCCTAGACTTCCAGGGATGTAAAACTCCTTCCTCACTTCACTTGCACAACTCATTGTGCAAGTGAAGTCTACTCTTTTAGAAACATTTTGATAACATCATAGACTATTCTACCTTATAAACATCAATACTTTGGGCGTACATAATATTATAAGATGTATAATGTAAAGTGTATTTTAATTCAACAAAGGATTGTATATGGGAAAGAGAAGTATTACAATAGATGGGAATGAAGCGGTTGCAAGAGTCGCTCACAAGATAAATGAAGTAATAGCGATTTATCCTATTACTCCATCTTCGCCAATGGCTGAGTTGAGTGATGTTTATTCTGCAAGGGGTGAGAAGAATATCTTTGGCACACTGCCTGAAATTATGCAGATGCAAAGTGAAGGTGGTGCGAGTGCGGCTGTCCATGGCTCACTGCAAAATGGAGCTTTGACTACGACTTTCACCTCTTCTCAGGGGCTGTTGCTTATGATACCAAATATGTACAAAATAGCAGGAGAGCTTACCTCTACTGTATTTCATGTAGCAGCTCGTTCTCTTGCTGCACAAGCTTTGTCTATCTTTGGTGATCATAGTGATGTGATGGCTGTTCGTCAAACAGGTTTCGTACTCCTTGCGTCCAATAGTGTCCAAGAAGCACATGATTTTGCTCTCATTGCTCAAGCTGCTACACTCAAATCTCGTTTGCCATTTTTACACTTTTTTGATGGTTTTAGAACTTCTCATGAAGTCAGCAAGATTGAGCTACTCGATGAGTCAATCTTAAAAGAGATGGTAGATGAAGCATTGGTTTTTACTCATCGTTCTCGTGGACTTTCGTCTGATAGACCAGTAGTGCGTGGAACTTCACAAAACCCAGATGTCTATTTCCAAGGTCGTGAGAGTTCAAATCGCTACTATGACAACACTCCTCAAATTGTTCAAGAGTGCATGGATAAGTTTAGGGAATTGACAGGCAGAGCGTATCATCTTTTTGATTATATTGGTGCGAAAGATGCTGAAAAAATTATCATCCTCATGGGTTCAGGAGCAGAAACTGCCCAAGAAGCCACTGAGTATCTCGTAGAGCAAGGTGAAAAAGTAGGGATTGTCAAAGTGCATCTCTATAGACCTTTTTCACTCAAACATTTTGTAGAAGTTTTACCAAAAAGCACTCAATCCATAGCTGTTTTAGATAGGACAAAAGAACCAGGTTCTATTGGTGAGCCACTCTATCTCGATGTTTTGAGTGCCATTACTGAACTTCATGATAGTGAAGAGTTAGGGTTCGATATGCCCAAAATAATCTGTGGTAGATATGGTCTCTCATCCAAAGAGTTTACGCCAGCGATGGTCAAAGCTATCTTTGATGAACTCTCAAAACCAAAACCAAAAAACCACTTCACCATAGGTATATATGATGACATCACGCACACTTCGCTAGAGTGGGACAAAACTTTCTCCACTGCAAATAAAGAGACATTTAGAGGACTCTTCTTTGGGCTTGGAAGTGATGGAACAGTGGGAGCGAACAAAAACTCTATCAAAATTATTGGTGAAGAGACAGCAAACTACGCTCAAGGCTACTTCGTCTATGATTCCAACAAATCAGGATCTATGACCACTTCTCATCTCAGATTTGGAAAAAATCCTATAAAATCAACCTATCTTATAGAGAGAGCCAACTTTGTAGCATGCCACCAATCGGTCTTTCTTGAGAAGTTTGACATCCTCAAAAATGCTGAGCATGGGGCTACATTTTTGCTCAACTCACCATTTGGCAAAGAGATTGTTTTTTCCAAACTTCCAAAACAGGTGCAAGAGCAAATCATAGAGAAAAAGCTCAAGTTTTTTGTCATAGATGCTGCGAGTGTAGCAAAAAAAAGTGGTATGGGTAGACGTATAAACACAGTAATGCAAACTTGTTTCTTTGCTATCTCTGGAGTGCTTGAGAGAGAAGAAGCGATAGAGAAGATCAAAGCAAGTATCCAAAAGACTTATGGCAAAAAAGGACAGCGTATAGTCGATATGAATAACCAAGCTGTTGATGCTACTCTAGCAAATCTTTTTGAAGTAATCGTACCGAGTACAACCCAAGGTGACAAAGAGATGTTGCCGCTTATCAAAGGAGATTATGATGAGTTTGTGGCAAACATTACAGCAAAAATTATCGCTGGAGAGGGTGATGAGATACCAGTTTCAGGCATACCAGACGATGGAACTTGGCAGAGCGGAACGACTCAATATCAAAAGAGAAACACTGCCCTTGAAGTACCTGTATGGGATAGTAGCACTTGTATCCAATGCAATAAATGTGTGATTGTCTGTCCTCATGCTGCTATCCGTTCTAAAGTTGTTGGTGAAGATATTTTAGCAGATGCCCCAAGTATCTTCTCTTTTGTCAAAGCAAAAGGGAAAACTTTTGAAGATCAGGAGAGATTTACCATCCAAGTATCTGTGGAAGATTGTACAGGATGTAGTTTGTGTACAGAGGTTTGTCCTGCCAAAAATAAATCACAAACCAATCTTAAAGCTATCAATATGACCCCAATAGAAGATGCACATGATGATGGCGTGATCAACTGGGACTACTTCACGAAGCTACCAGCATATGATAGAAACAAACTCAACCATGAAAAAGCAAAAGAGTCACAATTTTTAGAGCCACTATTTGAGTTTAGTGGTGCTTGCCCAGGGTGTGGAGAGACTCCATACATCAAACTCGCTTCACAACTATTTGGTGATAGAATGGTTGTCGCCAATGCGACGGGATGCTCTTCTATCTATGGTGGAAACTTACCGACAACACCATGGAGAAAAAATGAAGATGGACGAGGGCCAGCATGGTCAAACTCACTCTTTGAAGATAATGCGGAGTTTGGTTTAGGGTTTAGACTCGCTATCGATAAGCATACCCACAATGCTAGAGAAATTTTAGAAGATATTCAAGAAGAAGTAGGAGAAGAGTTAGCTCAAAATATCTTGACTGCCAATCAAACAACAGAACCTGAAATTTTTGAGCAAAGAGCTAGAGTCCAAGAGCTCAAAAATGTACTCAAATCAAAAAAGGGAACCCAAGTAGATAGACTCAACAATCTCGTAGATTATCTTGTCAAAAAATCAGTTTGGCTCATAGGTGGTGATGGTTGGGCGTATGATATTGGATATGGTGCTGTCGACCATGTAATAGCTAGTGGTAAAAATGTCAATATCTTAGTCCTTGATACACAAGTCTATTCAAACACTGGAGGACAACAATCCAAAGCAACACTCACAGGAGCAGTAGCCAAATTTGTAGCAGATGGAAATCCCCAAGTACCGAAAGATTTAGCGATGATGGCTATTACTTATGGCAATGTCTATGTAGCGCGTGTAGCCATGGGAGCGAGTGACGCACAAACAGTCAAAGCATTTGTAGAGGCTGAAGCTTATGATGGACCATCTATTATTATCGCTTACTCTCACTGTGTGGCTCATGGGTATGATTTGCGTTATGGAATGGATCATCAAAAGCTAGCCGTCGATTCTGGCTTATGGGCAACCTTTAGGTACAATCCAAACCTCAAAAAAGAGGGAAAAAATCCAATGCAGCTAGATTACAAAGGACCAAAGATTGATGTCAAAAACTTTATGTACCAAGAGACTCGTTTTAAAATGGTAGAGAAACTCAATGCCAACGATGCCAAAGAGTACCTAGAGACAGCTAGAAAGCATACAAAAGATATGTATAAACGATATAAGAGCACAGAAAATATGTTCTATTCAGAAGAAGGAGAGATATAATGGATTTAACAACTACATACATGGGTATACCCCTTAAAAACCCACTTATTGTTGGAGCGTCTCCTTTGACTGCTTCTATCGAGTCTATCAAAGAGCTAGAGAGAGCTGGTGCATCAGCTGTGGTACTGCACTCTATTTTTGAAGAGCAGATCAACCATGAGACGCATGAGATCGACCATTTCTTATTTAAAGGAAGCGAAGATTATGCAGAGTCTTTAGGCTATTTCCCTGAAGTCACTCTCTCCAATCTGGAGTCAGAACACTATCTTGATGAAATCAAAAGAGCCAAACAAGAGGTAAATATCCCTATCATTGCTTCACTCAATGGAGTCTCTCAAGGTGGCTGGATAGAGTATTCCAAAAAGCTCCAAGAGGCTGGAGTCGATGGGATTGAGCTCAATATTACTTATATACCAACAGATATAGATATGGGTGGGAGCGAGATAGAAGCTCTCTATATAGATGCTCTCAAGTCAGTCAAAGAGAGTGTAAACATTCCTGTATCAGTCAAAATGAATGCAGTTTTTTCAGCCCCTGCCAATATGGCAAAACAATTGAGCGACGCTGGTGCAGATGGGTTGATACTTTTTGATAGACCTGTACATGTAGATATCGACTTAGAGGAGTTAAATGCAACGCAAACGATAAACCCTACTACATCAAGAGATTTGAGTGAGACACTTCGCTGGAGTGCAATACTATACAACAAACTCGACACCTCTTTGTGTGCTTCTACAGGAGTGAATACACATGAAGATATCTTAAAAGCTATGATGAGTGGTGCTGATGCTGTACAGATGGTCACTGCGATTTTGAAAGATGGTACTTCTCATATAGAAACAGTTTTGCAAAATCTTGTAGCATGGATGGAAGAGCAAGAGTATGAATCTATAGAGCAGATGAAAGGGAGCATATCTCTGCATCACACAACAAATCCAGCGGCCTATCAAAGAGCAAATTATATGAGGATTTTGACGGATTATAGGTATTAAGAATTTGCCTCATTCCCCTCTAGTATGGAGTCGGGGGTGAGTCATGACTGGATGACAATCTGATTTTTACCTGCGTGTTTGGCTTCATAAAGCTTTTTATCAACACTTTCTAGTAGGTCTTTCATATCTTTTTTACTCGCATGAGGAAATTCACAGATGCCAATACTAATACTCACATTAAAAGTAAGCTCCTCATTAAAGACAAATTCAAAGCTAGTAAACTCTGTTTGAATTTTGCTACATACTGCTTTTGCCTGTTTTTTAGTAGCATTTTTTAAAATAATGGCAAACTCATCTCCACCTATACGAAAACCCATATCTGAAGCACGAATATTCTCACGAATCACCTCTCCTATCTTCTCAATCACCTTATCTCCACTGTAGTGTCCATAAGTATCATTAACCCCTTTAAAATTATCCAAATCAATGTAAGCTATAGAGATACGATAGACCTCTTGCCTCTGTACGAGTGCCATCTCTTTTTTCAGTAGCTCTTCAAGTAAGTCTTTTCTAAAAAGCTGGGTAAGTGAGTCAAGTTGCATATCTTCAATAATGTGCTTAGCATACTCTAAAGTGACTGCATTATTCATCATTAAAGTTAATTTATAGATATTGAGCAACGAGGTATAGAGGGGAAGTATCTCCAAATACTCCTCTCGTTTAAGAAAATAGAAGAGGTTTTGAGTATTGATTAAGATGCGTTGTTCTAAATCTTCAAAAAAATTTCGTTTTTGCAAAGTCAAGAAATCTACTTGATTGAGCCACTCTTTAAGTAGTGAATCATTGGTTTCTATATTAAACTCTCCATCCGATTCAATAGAATGCAGTAGATCTTTGAGCCATCGAATTTTCTCTAATACAATATTTTTAGGTAGATAGGTGGTCATTTCAACTGTATTTTGTTCAAAAAAAGATGCCAAATCCCGTTTGTCCTCTTCAAGCATTCGGTTGAGATAGCCCTTAGCAGTAAAGGCTTTCATCACCTTAAAATACTCAAAAATCTCATCCATTAACTCGATAGAGTGTTCTGCTTTTTGAGTAGAGAGCAAAAGGTACTCTTCAAGAATATCTGTACCTTTGATAAAATCTACATAAGGAATACGAATATCATAGTGAAACTCACCCAAGGCAGTATACATCTTTTTGAGTGGGGTTTTTGATAAATGTAGCGAATATACAAAGCTTTGCTTTTGTTTTTCAATCAACGCCAAAACCTGAGAATTATTTTCAAAAAAAACAGAGAGTCGTATATCATTGAGCATTGCATCGTAAAATGAGGCAAAGGCATCATCAATATAAGGTAAAAGTTTATCAAGGTGAACAAATTTTTTCATAATACACTCCACTAGTCTATATTGGCATCATTCTACCATAAGCACACTTCAGACAAGCCCCTCCATCATTT
>CBEUND010000084.1:0-6652 GCA_965544395.1 uncultured bacterium
AAAATAGAGAAACTGATAATAACTCTTTTGAGTATGCATCATAATATCCTTGAAGCTAAAATGATTTTTCAGCTCATTAAACATTGACTCAATATCCCACCGTTTTGCATATCGTTTGATAATCTCCTCTCCTGATAGATTCTCGTTGGTTGAAACAAGTAGACGCATTGATTGACTATCATCAAAAACTACCCACACTGCTTTAACTATCTCAATGATCAGTCCAAATGCCAACCACTTCTGTCCAAAAACATAAGATGAACGATTGGCTTTATTGGCGTGATCAAACTGTTTATGTCCATTGGGTACTTTTTTCTTACGACTTCTATAGACAATACTATCATCTATGGATACTGATATTTTATCTATTTCAAATACTCTAAGTATCATTACGATTATCTCTATTTGGATGGCAACATAATCAAACCTGACTCTACTAAATAGCTTATGAATAGTGTGGTATTTTTTTGGATTTACTCTCATTGCTAGTTGTGTTAGATAACTACTGCTACTGATTAGTTCTGCTTTTATCAGCTCTAGGAGCAACTCTTTATTTCTATATTGGATACTTTGTAGTATAATTTCTATGATTCTTATGTGTATGTGCATACTTCATAAGAATCATCTTTTTACTTAAACTCTTGCATCCTCTGTTGGGATTTGTCTAAAGTGTAGTGTATTTAGAGTGAAGCCGTATAGAAATGAATACTAGATGTATTCATTTTAGGCTGAACGCCGAGTTCCCTGCAAGAAGTCTCTTTCGACTATCATCTCACCTAGTTTTTTTGATGTTGCATCTTTCTCTTTTTCAAGAGTCTCAAGTTTCTCTTTATACTCTTTGACTACTGCACTCATATCAAATGCTAGGCTCATATTTTCTAAAAACTGTTTCTTCCAGTTTTGTAAGCTTTTTGTTAGTACTTCATAACTACTTGCTATCTCATTGAGAGTCTTCTCACCTTCTAATACTAATTTTGCTTTAAAGTCTGCACTGTATGTTCTTCTTTTTCTACTCATAATATATCCCTCATTTTTCTTATCTCTTATTTTAGCATATTATTGCTATTTGGAATAAGAATTTATTTTATATGGTGTTGATTTGTGGGTACATTATACTCTGGACGGTATCGATCTTTTTACGCAGAGAATGAGGATGCGTATAGGGAGAAGCTCTTTGAGCATTTCGGAGAGAGAAGCTCGGCGAAGCTGAGCATCAGACAGCTGATAGTTCTGGTGAAGTGGATGGAGTATGATTTGCCTGATCTGCCCTATATGCGAGATAGGAGTGCAGATGCGACGCAGAGACAGGTCGCACTCTTGCGTACGCTGTGGATAGAGTATGCTAGAGATGAGAGCGATGAGGCACTGCTAGGGTTCGTCTATAGAGTGACAAAAAATAGATATCTCAATATCGCGGTATTGAGAAAGGCAGATGCTAGCAAGTGTATAGCTGCGTTGAAAAAGACGCTCAAGGTGGAGTAGATGCTTTGTCCGAAGTGTGCTAGCGATAAGACGAGGGTGGTAGATACGAAAAAGAGTGGTCCCGTGGTAGAGAGGGTGAGGATGTGTGAGCGGTGCAAGTTTTGTTTTGTGACCATAGAGAGACCAGAGCTGAAGCTGTTTGATAGAGAGGAGATAGAAGAGTATGAGAGATATATTGTTGCAGAGATTGCTCAAGAGCAAGAGTGATGATACCCTAGAGGTAGAGGAGCTGATAGAGTCGTATCTGCTAAATGTAGGGAAGAGAAATAGGGAGGAGAGCGAATCGTTCGTCTCGGAGCTACTCGTGCAGATTATGGAGCAGGTGGAGCATATAGATAGAGAGGTACTGCTCTCTATGATAGAGACGAAGATCTCTAGCTTGGGGTATACGGTAGATAGTGCTGCACTAGAGAAACTGCATGCGAAGGGGGCTGAAGTAGCTGCTGGCTCTGTGGGTGCGAAGTTTGCGTTTGACAAGAGAGATGCAGCGGTGATAGAGTCAATGTATAGGGCACTGACTTGGATGCGAGAGGATGGCACTCGGGATACACAAGAGAGACTCAAGTCCACCATAGCAGAGGCTATGGATGGAGAGATAGATATCGCTGATCTCGGGGCTACTCTACGAGAAGAGTTTGCAGGTGTGGTAGATGGGAGTGAGCGGTACTTCCAAGATGTCTCTGAGCATATCATACGGCAGAGTCAGAGTCTCACGAGAGCGTATCAGTTTGAGAAAGCTGGAGTGCAGAGGGTCAAGGTGGTAGCGGTGATAGATAGTCGCACCTCTGTCATATGTCTCTCTCTGCACGGTCGTATCATAGATATAGGACATATCGTCAAACAAGCAGATGCTATCACGGCTGCGACTACGATAGAGGAGAAGAAAGAGGTAGCGCGGTGGCAAAGCAAACCTATCTTTGGGGAGTTGGAATCAAATGTAGGCTTGCCTCCGTATCATTTCAGTTGCAGGAGTATTGTGGTAGCATATTTTGGACAAAGTGCAGAAGTTGACGGTAAGAAGGTGAACGGCTCTCTACTGCCAGGAGAGAAGTTCAAGGGGAAAGAGGTGCTGTTTTCTCATGTGGACAGATTTGGACATGAGCGAGTAGTGACGGATAAGACTTTGGATCACGGAGGCAATCCGCACGATGTCTCACTAAAGAGCATCATAGCAGGACTCAATACATTGGAGCAGATGGCTATCAATAAAACTGTTGATAAGAGAGTTGTAGCCTTCAGCAAAGATAAAAACCTCTTTTTCTCTTTTGAAGATGGAGAGGTGATAACAGCATTTGACTCAGGGCGAAAAGAGTATTTTAAAGATAATGCAGAGATAGCAACTATCAGTAGATTTTCTGTAAAGAAAGGGAAAGATGAAGCAGTTTAAGATATATCTAGGCAGAGTAGTTGTCCTAGAGAGAGACGGTAAAAGTGTAGGCTCGTTGGATCCAAAAGAGGAGGAGGAGAGATATAGATATATCCCCTTTAGCAAAATAGACAGTGATGGCACAATCATCCAGATAGGCTTTCAACCTTGTCATGCTTCGATACTTGTCAAGAGCCTCAAGGATGATCCACTCTTTGAGGAGGAGGTGCATATAGAGGTATGGAGATATCACGATGAGAAGCTGATGGAGTTTGACGGCACGCTCTATGATGCTCTGCTCGTCGCGGTCAACGAGGGGGCGAAGTATGATGTATGACAAATCCATAGAGAGGTTCCTCGACCTCGCTGGAGAGATGCTGCGATCTGATGCAGTACGCGAAGCACCTGTCGTAGAGGGGAGGCTGAGTGGTGATATTACGGTATTTCCTAGGAGGCGTGGGGAGGTGAGTGTCGGGAACACTGCTCTGGTAGAGTATGCAAAGCATGTCTACTATGGTACAGGCATCTATGGCAGAAGAGGCGAGCGGATAGTCCCTAAAAAAGGCAAAGCTCTGAAGACTCCATGGGGCTATCGCACTTCTGTGGCTGGACAGAAGCCCAATAGATATCTCGATAGGGCATTGGAGTCTATGGTCTCTAGTGGACGGTTGGATCGTTTGCTCGATGGGTTCGCTGAAGAGATGGGTGAAGAGGCGTTTGAGAATATATCAAATGGGTTTCACAATATAGAGGTTGGATAGATGTCTGTTTTAGTTGTTTTAGTGTTTTAGTGGGGTGCAAAGCCCCTAATCGTGGGGCTTTGGAGTGGAACACTCCTAGAATAACATCGTTTTACTTCTCTGTGGTGGTTGTGACTGGATCACTCATCTTCTTCCTTGTAGAGATATATTTCTCCCATGACACACCACTCTAGTGATCCCGCACCTCCCCCTTCAATTTGAATCCAAGTCTCCTCGATATAGATCCGAATGTAGTATATAGGAGATGGAATAGATAGCGGAATTAGTCCGCTGTCTGTTCCGATATCGTACCCTACTTTTGGTGCTTCTAGGTCTTGATAGACATCTTGCCAATCCTCGCCGTCTTGAGAGATTTGGATCTTGAATTGACGGGGTGCTCGTAGAGATTCTCTGGGATCATACCGAAGGGCTACGATCTTTTGTGGGGTGTTGAAGTGGTACCCTATCCATCCAGGGATATCCGATTCGTCGCTCGCCCACCAGTCCCCTGAAGGGTCTCCATCAAACGCTAGCCATGCAGGATCGGGATCTGGTGGATATACGCTCAGAGCAATAGCTTCTCCTGTCGGGGAGGTAGCTTCCGTATGTGGAGCTGTGGCTAGTACAAGCTTGGGAGAGGTAGGTGGAGTCGCCCAATCGTTCCGACCTAGCTCTATCTGTGTGATACTAAGTTGATTTGTGTTTGCTACATAGAGTGTGCGACCGCTGGGAGAGGCACACATGCCTTCTCCTGTCACACTCTCAGCTATCTCGACTCTTTTGTCGTTGATGGAGAGGGTGGTGGTGTCGTATGGTGTAGTCAACTTCGCTTGTTTCAATCCGATCTTGTTGTTGTCGTAGTGTAGATAGATGATGCTTTTGCCATCTGTCGAGAATATACCAGAGCGTAGATGGTCGCTCTGTGTGGTCGTATGAGAGAGTGAAGCGGTGGATATATTCCAAGGAGTTGATAGAGTATAGCTCTTTGTCGTGTTGTTGGTAGAGCAAAATATCTTTGTGCCATTTGGCGAGATAGCAAACATATCAAAGATGATCTCTCCTGGGGTTTGCATCTGATGGGCGAGGGTCATCGTCGAGATATCCCAAGGGGTGGAGAGGGTGTATTGGAAGAGACCCTCATCCCATGCGGCACTTGTCACATAGAGGCTTGTGCCGTCTTGAGAGAAGGAGAGAAATCTCGCGAGGTAGGGGATAGCGATCTGCTGTGTGGCAACGCGTACAGAGGTAGTATCCCCCGCAGTGGAGAGAGGCATCTCGACTATGAAAGTATCGTCTCCTCCTGCAGTGGTGAAGAGTCGCAAGCCATCTGGAGATATCGCTACTCCTCTGTTGTTGTAGATTTGTGGCGAGGGGATGATAGGGTCGAGGTCTACAGTGGCTACAGGCTTGGCATCTTCGATACTCCACGCTCCGCCCTTTTGGAGTTTGACACTCTTGAAGAAAGGTAGTAGCATCTATGCACCCTCCCTGACTCGCATACCGAGGATATGAGTGCCACCATCTGTAGTATAGAATTGTACGAGATCTTTGCCTGCACTCCACTCTGGCTCTTCTCCATCTCCATCCCACACCACGGTCGCATCCCAAGAGGGTGTGTATCCGTTTGCTGAGAGTTCAACTACCCATATGCTCGCTCCCGCTGGTATGTTTGTGAACGAGATAGCACTACTCTCTGAAAGATTTGCAATGAGCATGGTGGCTTGGGAGAGGTCGAGAGATATACCAGTACTGCTCTCTATACTGTAGTTTGTGACTGCGTAGCCTCTCGCGTCTATGTTGCCTGAGAGCTGAGGAGATGTATCGTCACTCAGCTCGGTGAGAGAGATATCTCGCTGTAGCCACTTGGCGGGGTAGTCTGCGGGTGCGAACCCTACATTCTCTGCTACTTTCGAGACATAGGAGAGTGATCCAACACTCACACTCTCTCCTTGGGCGTATGTCGTTGCTGTATCCCAATCGCCTCGGTAGTTTGCGTATCCTTCCATAGAGATGACAGCTGTGTTGATCTCTGTAGAGAGGGTATTGATATCCTCGACTACATTGTTGAGCGATGGTGTGAATATGCTAGATATCCACTTGAGGAAGGTGCCTACTGCTTCGCTGAATGAGATCGGGTCTTGTGTCGCTTTGTCGGGTGTGACTCCTCTATATGCTGTGATTTGTGATAGCTTTTGCACTATGATACTCCTATGATTGTGGTTTGCGTAGTGGTCGCATTCGTCGAGAGCATCGGGATATCGAAGCTCTCAAAGTATCCGATCACGATGGATTCGGAAAAGTTGTCAAGCGGGGTGGGGAGGAAGAGAATGTTTCGCCCTATGATGCGATTGATCTTCTCGGCTGTATTGTTGAAAAGATCGCCGATCAGAGAGACTTTGGCATCTATGGTGCGTATAGAGCCATATCGTAGGACTTCTCTATACCCACTCACGGCGGATGTCTTGACTGTAGACTTGTCCTCAAATCCTAGTGTCGTCCCTTGCATCGTGCATCCTAGATCTTCTATCAATCCGACTACCAAAGCTCCGATCTTCGTCTCGCCTGTGAATGTGAGTCGTAGTATTGCACTATCTGCCCACTCTAGCTCTTGGCTCACTCTCGTCGTGACGGTGAAAGGAGAGTAGAAGTAGTCATACCAAGAGACTGCACCATATCCTGTGCCTGTCTTGGTGTCACTATAGACGACACTCCCATCGATGATATGCTCAATTTGCACCGCATCAAAATCTGTATCTACTAAAGCAAAGCCAGTACAGGCAGAGAAGTCTACCTCTAGTACTATATCTACCCCCTCTGTCTGTGCTCCGATGAATGTATCTGTAGCTAGCATGCGATAGCTGTTGATGGGACTCCAGAGTGTCCATTTGGCTGGGTTGGCTGGTGGGTATGTGTTGGTGTTGAGATCGGATCTAATGGTGAGGATAATAGAGCGGCTATAGAGGCAGATTTAAATACACCAACTGTATCGGTTCAAGAAGAGTATCCTATCGGCAACTGCAAAGCTTTTACCATTTAAATACACCAACTGTATCGGTTCAAGTTT
>CBEUND010000085.1:0-6634 GCA_965544395.1 uncultured bacterium
AAATATATCCATATATTCAACTCCAATTTTTTATCCAAGCAAATCATACCATAATTTTATTTATATATCAAGATATATTGATATGAATAGGAAAAAAGATTAAAACAAAAAAAGATTAAAACAAAAAAGGGATGAAACGATATGTTTTTTTCATATACTCACTATAGGCTTCGTCGTGACACTTCCATAGACTCTCTTCATAGAGGAGTTTTACTATGAGTGTAGCCACCAAAAACAAAAAGAGTATAAACTCATAATAGGTAGCGTAGATGAGTGCCACACCAAACATAGCTAAGAGTACGGAGAGATACATAGGGTGACGAATGAAGCGATAGATACCAGTGATGACAAGTTTACAATCCTCTTTGATGTCGGGACGAATATTGAAATTGCCTCGTTGGTGCTCAGCAATAGCTAAAAACCCAACAAGCATAGCCATAGCAATAAAAGCAACTCCAATCAAGAGATGTTCTGTTTGTGAGCCAATAGGCAAGAGCATCAAAAATATAATCAAAAACTGTAGAGCTACTAATATCTTACTTTTCATTATCTGCCTTAGGGTTCCTACTCTTTCGTATAGTCGCACCTGTCACAAAAAGAAGCGAAGAGAGGACTATAACAAATATAATTGTATATCCTGTCGGTAAATCAAAAGTATATGAGCCAAAAAGAGCCAAGATAATCCCAACTGAGCCAAAGAGAGATGCAAATAAAAATGGCTTTATCCTCTTTTGGCTAAGTCCTGCATAAGAGGGGGCTATAAGCAGAGCAAACACTACCAAAACACCAGCAGATTGCACCGAAGAGGTGACAGTCACCGCCAACATCATAAAAAACAAAAACTCTTTGGCAACTCCATGAAGTTTTGGATATATGACAAACATCACAAAAGTAACACCACTATAGAGTATTAAGCTTTTATAGAGATTATCACTCGAAGTGAAGAGTATATCTGCTGCACTCAATTTGGAAAAAAGCTCTGTTCCCTCTGCACTTTGGGCTAAAATAAGCATAATAGAGGAGATACCCAAAGCATAGAGTAGACCGATAAAAGCTTCGATTTTCTCTATATGTTTTGTTGCCCAAGTGATGAGTGTCGCTGTCAAGAGTGCAAAAAGCAGTGTCATAGTACTCTGGTACTGAGAGTGCATAAAAGCCACACTGATAGCCATCCCAACAGCAGCAATTTGCCCTATCGCCAAATCGGTGAATATCACCCCCCGTTTTATAATCTCCAAACCAAAAATAGAGTGGATAAAAACAAGGGCGATAGCCAACACAAGTGCGGGCCAAAGGAGTTGGACTATTGACATACTTTACTTGCTATATTGTCATAAAAGTTTTGGAGCGTTTTGCTCCCTTTCGCACCCAATTCATGAGGAACTATAGCTACTTTTGCTCCTGCTTTAGATGCTATAAATTGAGCCGTTTTTTTCTCATGATAGATATCTTGTAGGATTTTTTTTACACCATCTTTTTGCATTGTATTGATGAGTGCTACTGTATGCTTTGAGCTTGGTGCGATACCAGGAAGTGGCTCGATAGTACCGTAAACTTTGATATTATATCTATCTAAGAAATAGTTATAGAGTTCATGATACTGCACAACTTTTTTGTTGCTACAGCTTCGCATTTTTTTATCAAAATTTTTGAGATATGCTCCCCATGTAGTTTTGAAACGCTCATAATTGTTTCTATAAGTTACTGCATGTTTTGGGTCTATCTCTATGAGTCTATTTTTGATTGTTTTTGCCATAACAAGCACAATATGCGGATCGGTTGAGAAGTGAGGATTGCCTTGTGCATGGACATCTCCAAAAGCACGAGAAACATTCTTTGGTACATCTCTCATAGGAACAAAATGTGACATATCCAAAAGCCCTTTTGCACCATTTCTAATAGCAGGATTGTTTGCAGCTCTCAAAAGCGGTGGCAACCATCCAAGCTCCAACCCACCACCATTCATGATGAGTAGATCTGCACGACGCAATTTTGCAATAAGCGAAGGTTTTGGCACGATAAAGTGTGGGTCATATTTGGAGCTTCCTAGCACTTGTACATTTACCAAGTCACCTCCAATTTTTTGTGCTACTGCACCCATTGTAGCATAAGTTGCATCTACTCGTAGTGACGCAAACGAAGCAATTGTTAATAAAACTGTTAGTAAAAATATCTTTTTCATACAAACCTCTCTCTAGTAGTTGTGGGCACCATGTGCACCGATTGCAACATTGAGTGAAAGCATAACTTGAGAGAGATCTTTTCTCTCACCTGCAATCACTTTGGTTTTATCTAGTGTGTAGCTCAATCTCAAACGAGACATAGGGAATGGATGGTACTCAACCATTGCAGTATATTTGTTGAGGTCATCAGTATCGACGCTATATTCAGATAAATCTGTGTCATTTTTGGTGATAGCATCATATCGGAAACCTCCAGCGAACTGCTTGTCATATTGATAGATGAGTTCACTATAAAATCCTGCTTGTTTATCTGTCTGACCACCCTCTATATCCATCTGCCGCTCCAGATATTCACTTTGCCAAATAAGTGCACCATAGCCACCTAGCTGTTCTCTGAGTGTCAAATCGACCCCATATACATCTGAATTTTCACCGAGATGTTTGCCATGTGCCATACTCACACCACCCAATATAGAGAGGTCATCACCTATATCTATGCTTGACTTTATATAGCCAACATAGAGGAAATTTTTCTCTGTGCCATCTTCAGTACCCCCAAAGGATCGTTCATTGGTTCCTTGGAAACCTTCTGCACCTATCATCAGGTAATTGTCTATTGGTGCAACCCATTGTGCTTGTATCCCAGGGTCGCTAATCATATCAGGTCCAAAAAGTGATTTGTAGATAATCGCTTGTTCATCAAAATACCAAGAGTGTTGATGTTTTTCATTTAAGCGTCCAAAGCCACTTCTAAATTTCCCTGCTTTGAGGCGTAATCCATAAGGAAGTGACCGTGTGCGTACAAAGGCTTCTTCTATCTCAAACTCATCAGGGTGCAGATGAAAAATCGCAAAAGCATCTAAATAAGGGTCAACCGAAGAGCTCATAGCTACCTCTGCATAGTTGAAGTTGAAACCATTCTCTTGGTTAAAAGGGAGTTCTGCTCCACTCTCTTCTTCATTTGGGTCTGTATTTATAAATCCTGGGATAGAATACCCTGCATAATCGCCATTATCAACATTACGATTGAGTGCTGACATGTTTAATATAAGAGCAATCGCTGGTAAATAAGCATTTTGTGAAAATGAAGCAGATCTGTTTACAGATGCTTCAGGTGCTTGTGTTTGATTTGTAGTGAGTGCATCAATCTTTGCTTCTAATCTTTGTGTAACCAATTTCTGTTGTGCTACCTGCTCCTTGAGTGCATCTAGTTCTGCATTCGCAAAAAGAGATGAAATCGTAAGCAGAGAGAGACCTATCGTTTTTTTCATTGTTATATCTCCAAATTTTTAATATTTATAGTGTTGTATTGAACCCGCATTATGCAATAGAAATTACGAATCTAGCATTCATCATTGCACCTAGGGCATTTGCGAGAAAATCATCGATTAACCTTTGGGTTAACCTCAAATTTTTCACAAACACCCTAGGCACAAGCATAAACGCTATTTTCAGTAATCCTCTTACATAAAATGCGGGTTGAAATCAGGAGATATGGGGAGGTGCTCTTGCATATAAAGAGTTTTTAACTCTCTTAGTGTGTAGGTTTGTAAAATGTGTGATAATAGATTCAAAGTGACTCTCTATGGTTGATAGATAGAGAACATCCACAGGCGTATCTGCATTTGCAATACTCGATTGTACCATACATATTTTGCAATCATCATGTTGTTGCCCATCGTTGTGATGATGGAAGACACCCATAAAGGTTGCTGTGATAAAAATAAGAGTAATATATTTTCTAAGCGATGCAGTTATCATTTTGGAAGTGTATCATAAAAAGATAAATATGCTTACTCTCCAAGATAATATTTTTTTATTTTCCTCAATACTATATATCCAACCACACTAGAAATAGTAATATTGATAAAAATAAATGTCATATCCGATTGTGTTGGCATTACAGCTATATCATTTCCTAAAGCAGGAGAACTATAAAAATGCAAGAAAGTAAAAATCGCATCTATTACCCTGTAGAGGAGATAGACAATGACATTATAAAAAACAAAATTGACAAATCTTTCCATTTTTCTCTATCCTTAGAAAGTATGTGCCAAAATCATACCACCACTTTGAAAAATATGGCTTAAATATAAAGATTGAGAGCTATCAATGGTATCTACTCTTATCCTATTGTATAATACGGGTTAAAAAAGGTAGATGATGAATGTAGCACTTATAAGCGATATTGTAGATTATGGTGTCATGGGGATTTTGGGTTTTATGAGTTTTTTGGTACTCTTCTACTGGATAGAGCGATTGCTCTTCTATAGAGGGGTGCAGCTAGAGTCGTATGAGAGCATAGATGAGCTGGAGTTGGATATATCGCATAACCTCTCCAAGCTATCGAGCATGGGGGCAAATGCTCCCTATATAGGGCTTTTGGGTACAGTACTTGCGGTGATAGTCACCTTCTATACCCTAGGAGAGAGTGGCAATATGGATGTCAAAAATATCATGACCTCTCTTGCTTTAGCACTCAAAGCTACAGCGATGGGGCTTGGTGTAGCTATCCCTGCGATATTTTTCTACAACCACCTCAATAGAATATGTGATGTCTTGACCACTCGTTGGAAGATTTTGCAACGAAAAAAATCACAAGTAGAGTAGTGATGCGAAAAAAATCTTTTGACTCTATCAATGTGGTGCCATTTATTGATATTATGCTTGTACTCTTGGTGATAGTATTGACTACCGCCTCTTTCATCCAGACAGGTGTGATCAAGCTAGACTTACCATCTGCCTGCGCTCCTGCTGAAGATATGCACAAAAAAGAGCTGAAGATATCTATAGATAGAGATGGTGTAATCTTTTTTGATAGCGTCGAAATCCCTAGAGAGAAGTTAGAGGAGACTCTGCTCACCCACGATACCAAAACTCCTATCCAACTCTACTGTGACAAAGATGCCAAATATCTCAATTTTGTCTATTTGCTAAATATACTCAAGAAGAACAACTATGAAAACTTAGGAATTATTACAAAAAATGAGTAGAAATCTTTTAGCTTTTTCGATCACAAGCTCTCTCTATAGCATCGTAGCTATTATGCTGGTGTATGCTCCATTGAGTATAGAGAGTATCGCACCCCCTAAAGATAATAGTATCAAAATTTCAGTGCTCGCAGAGCCAACCCCAAAGCCTAAAGTCGAAGCTACCCCTGAGCCTATCCAAGAATCAGAACCTACTCCTAAGCCAAAGCCAATCCCTAAGCCTACTCCAAAACCCAAACTGAAACCCAAGTCAAAACCAAAAAAAATAGTCAAAAAGCAAGTAATCACGAAGAAGACAGCCAAAAAGAAAACAGTAAAAAAAACAGTAAAAAAAACAGCAAAAAAGGTAACAAAAAATAAAGTAACAAAAAAGCGAGCAACAAGTAGCAAATCAGGTTCAAAAAGAGTCGCAACAAGCTCACAAAAAGAAGCACTCAAAAAGAAGTTTCTACGGCGTGTCAAATCAAATATACAAAAAAACAAAAAATATCCAAGAGTTGCACTAAGAAGAGGTTTGGAGGGGCGTGTGCATGTCGTGTTTGATATCCAAAAGAGCGGAGCAGTGAGTAACATCCGCATCAGTGGAGCACACAGCATCTTGCAAAAAGCAACAAAAAGGGCGATAGAAAAGAGCTTCCCCATAGCCATACCTGCCAAACTCCGCTCTAGTTTACCTATAAGAAATGTGGCTCTTACTATTGGGTTTAGGATACGGTAGGGATTGTATCATCAAAAGCATAACTTCCAAAGAGACTCATTTTTCTATCTTTATCTCTTGGTCATATCCATCTTTTGAGTAGTCTCCACTGTAGATTTTGAAGGCATCAGCCATTTATTGCATCACTCTTTATATCAACTATCATCTTATCTGTTACCATCAACAACTCTTCTAAATAGCTATCACAAATCATAAAAATAGTCTCAGCATCCAAATCAAAATAGTGATGAGACAAAATATCTCGCACTCCTTTAACACCTTTCCAATTGACTTTTGGATAATTGGGTAGCAACTCTTTATCGGTTAGTTTATCAATATTTTTGAACCCTTCACCAATTGCCACCAATCGCATAGAGATACCATCCAATTTCTCCAATCCATCTTCATTAGCTAAAAAATCATCACTACTATTAATCTTTTCAAATCGCTTCATAATAAGCTCAATAGAAAATAGAATATCTTCAAGTGTGGAGAGAATCATTAATTGTTTATCAGACATATTGTATATCCTTTTGTATCATTTTTAACAAGAGTGGTTTTATATTTTTATGTTCTCTTATCACATCCACTCGTTTTTTGAGGTCATTTTCTATCTGCTCTTTCAACTCCACCAACTTCAAAAAGTCAGGCTTCATCTGCACAAAAATATCTATATCGCTTTCATCATTAGCTTCATCACGAGCATAACTTCCAAAGAGACCAATTTTTTCTATCTCATATTTTTGTTGGAACTCTTTTTTATG
>CBEUND010000086.1:0-6614 GCA_965544395.1 uncultured bacterium
ATCAAATAGTAATAATATTGGATATTTTCAACAGAATATTTTTAAATATATTCACTATAAAAATACAAAAGAGACAAATTGGAGCGTACCTAAAAAAGGTTTTGATATTATTAATGATATTGATAAAATTTATGTGGAAATGAAAAATAAACACAATACTATGAATTCGTCGTCATCACAAAAAACATTTATGAGAATGCAAAGTAAACTTTTAGATGATAGAGAAAATAGATGTTATTTAGTTGAAGTGATAGCTAAAAATAGTCAGAACATAGCATGGCAAGTTTCATTAGATGGAACATCAACATCCAATGAAAATATTAGAAGAGTCTCTATTGATAAATTTTATGAAATAGTGACAGGAGAAAAAGAAGCTTTTAAACAATTGGTTGAAACATTACCAAAAGTTATGGATGATGTACTAGAAGAGATACAACAAAATGGTATTGAAAACAGAGTATTTGAAGAGTTAAAAGGAATTGATGCAAATATATTAAAAAGTTTATATCTATTATCTTTTCAAAGATATGAAGGTTTTGATAGTTTAGATATATAATTCCTGTTTTCTATTATGAAGATTATACCAAATTAAATGTGATATAATAGCACTATTTTACAAGGATGAGACAATTATGAATAGTAAAGAGATGGATCAAATACGGGAGTTGCTAATAGGTGATTTCATCCAAGATACAAACAAAAAGCTTGAAGTGATGCAGGAGCGATTGGATGATATCCAAGAGGATTATAGAGAGGACATAGAGAGATTGTCTAATAATTTTAATGCAAAGATTATGCAGGTGGATAAAGTCTCTGCGGATAAGTATGAGTATTTAGAACGGCAGATAGATGAGAAGATCAAAGGTGAAAGCAAACGAAGCACTACGCATTTAGAAGTTCTCAAAGAGGAGCTCAATACTCATAAAGAGTATTCAGACAAATCATTGAGTATGTTCAAAAAGATTTACGATGCAAAACTCCAATCTCTTCGAGATGAACATAGCCAAAAGAGTGTTTCAAAGACATCACTCGCCTCAATGTTTCTTGAGTACTCTTTGAAGCTGAAAGATTCTAATATTGAGAATGAAATAAAGAGTGAAATCACAAAAGATATCATAGACTAAATGCAAAGTGATTACGCAAAACTAAAGGGTCTACTCCTTCAAGAGGAGATTGACAAGATCAATATCTTGACAAAAGATATATCAGCCTTGAAAAATGATCAAGAGAGAGATATTTTGGTAGAGAGACTCTCCCTTTTGATAAGTGATATACTCTCCAAAAGTATAGAGCAGAACCAAATGCAAATCTATGCTACTCTACAGCCTATGATCGCTAAAGGTCTTGTGGATGAGTTATATTGTGGCAACAATGACCTCCAAAGAGTACTTTTGCCTATTATCGCGACATCTCTACAAGAGCAGATATATAAGCAAAAAGAGACTATTATCGATGCACTCTATCCCATTATGGGGAATATGATCAGTAAATATGTTAGCAATACTTTTAAAGAGATGATGTATGAAGTCAATGATAAAATCCAAGACTCCTTCTCCCTAGAGAGAGTATATAGAAAAATAAAATCGAAGATATTTCGAGTAAGTGAAGCAGAGCTTTTGATGCAAGAGGCTGACTTCGTCGATGTTCGTAATGTTTTTTTGATACACAAAGAGTCTGGTCTCCTTATCACAGATGTACATAAAGCAGATGCACATAAGATAGATGAGGTTGATATGGTCGCTTCTATGTTGAGTGCTATTAGAAGTTTTGTCAATGAGTGGATAAGTAAGAACAATAGTATGAATGAGATCAGTGAGATAGAGTATGGAAACTCTTCTATCTTAATAGAGAGTGCAGGGAGTTGCTATCTTGCTGTTGTACTCAATGGAAATAGTAATATCCAAGATCATACCACCAAGGCACTCGCACAAATTGTAGATCTCTACTCCAAAGAGTTGACCTATTATGATGGTGATAGTAGCTCTATAGATGTACAAAAAATTCAAAAAATACTCTACTCACTCTTTGAGACAAAAAAAACAAAAAAAGAGCGAAAAACTCCATGGATTAGTATTTTGCTTCTCTTGCTACTACTTGCTTTCCCACTCTACTATTTTGCCCAGAGTTATTATCAAAAATTACACTATATAGAGATAGATCAAAGTATCAAAAATCAATTAAAAGCAAGAGATATACATATCTATGACCTCAATATAGATATAAAGAGTGAAGAGGATATCACTCTATCAGGTCTTGTATTGGAGAAAAAAGAGTATGAGATGACAAAAGTCCTCTTCAACGCAGAGTCCTACCACAATCAAATAGAGTATGTCAAGGATAAATTTCAGAGCAAATATACAAAAGGGGAGTTGAGAAGAGAGATATATAAGTTCAATAGTGAACATGGAAGTGCTATCTCTTATATCTTCGATAAAGATACGATCAAGTTTTCGGGTACAGTCGCAGATGAGGCGACCAAGCGTAGTATTGTATTACTCTGTAGTAATCTATTTGACAATTATAATTTATTGTTTGATATCAAGAGCCTTTCAGATGAGAATGACAAAATCTATTTTGCATTGGAGTCTGCTGAGATACTTGACAAATACAATACGCTTTTGGATAAAATAGCAAAAGTAAGTAAAGAGAATGGTGAGTATATGTTGAAAATCATGGCTTACACGGATAGATTGGGGACAGAGGCAATTAACCAAAAGATATCCTTGGAGAGGATAGGAAATATTAGGCAGGCACTTATCAAAAGAGGCGTAAGTGATGCCTCATTATCTGCATACTATGAAGGTAAACCTCCTCCTAATATTCTCAGAGTAGAGAGTAAAAAAGAGCAGGCACTTTCACGATGTGTAGTGTTTAAGTGGGAGATGAAACAGCACTAATAATATTTTTGGGAAGTTCTTTAGATCCTTCCGCCAATCCTAGCAAACATCAACCATGAGGATATATCTTCTAAACGCTCTACTATTTTCAAGTTTTTACGCACATACTTCAAGAGATTGATATTTTCATCTTTGAGGAGATGCTCCTCGGTCATGGTTTGGAGGATGTTTTTTTCAGCTAAGCTATAGATATCATCTGTTTTGCTCGCTTCTACAGATATCTTGCTCTCTAGCTCTCTGAGTCTATCATGGTCTTCTGCTTCATTTATCATCTCTATAGTGTACTCGACTGCTTTGATAGTGCATCTATTGATCGCCAATGTTTCAATGATTATGGCTTTGATCTCCTCTTCTGTTTGAGGGTTACATATATACATATTTTTGATATAGTTTTTCTCATTGGTGACGATGCGTTGCAGTGTAGATGTTATCTTCAAGAATGCTACCATCTCTCTGAGGTCTTTTGCCTCTGGTGTGTAGAGAGAACATACAGTGATTATAGAGTTATCTATAGCATCAATCTCTGCAGAGATTCCTTTGATAGGTTCTCTACTTGCATCATAACTATCCGCATGGCACTCTTCAATAGCTTTGAGTATCAATTTTTGTGACTCTAATAGCTTTGTGAGTACAGTAGAGGTCATATCTCTCACATCTTGGATTTTTCGTTTGTTTGCTTGTAACATATTTTTCCTTTTTTTATTTTATCTATTTGTGGATTTGTTCTTGTAACTGTGACGATGTCACAAGATATAGAAATATTTTCCGATTTTGTAATGCCACAGATAGGTAGGGTGGGAGCATCCCACCATTTGTAGCAATTGGTGGGATTCTCCCACCCTACAACTATCCAAATCTACCCGTGATATAGTCCTCGGTGAGTTTCTCTGTAGGATTGACAAATATTGTCTCTGTTTTGTCAAACTCTATAACATCGCCTAGATACATAAAGGTCGTATAGTCGCTGAGACGGCTCGCTTGTTGCATGTTGTGTGTCACTATCGCTATGGTGATATCTTTTTTGAGTTCTGCGATGAGTTCCTCTATCGCTCCTGTAGAGATAGGATCGAGTGCAGAGGTTGGCTCATCAAAGAGTAGTATCTCTGGTTTGAGGGCGACGGATCGAGCTATACAGAGTCGCTGTTGCTGTCCACCACTCATCCCCATAGCGGAGTCTTTGAGTCTATCTTTGGTCTCTTTCCATATAGCAGCTCCTTTGAGTGCCTCTTCGACAAGCCCATCGAGTTGCTCTTTGTTTTTGATCCCTTGTAGTCTCAATCCATACGCGACATTATCATAGATACTCATAGGAAACGGTGTAGGCTTTTGAAATATCATGCCCACTCTTTGACGCAATCTGATGAGTTCATTCTCTTTTTTGAGTTTGAGGATATTTTCCATCTTGCCACTCTCTTTGTCGAGTAGGTTGATCTCTCCCTCATATTTCAATCCAGGATAGAGATCATGGATACGGTTGATAGCACGAAGTAGTGTAGACTTCCCACAGCCACTTGGACCTATCAGTGCTGTAATCTTGTTTTCGTATATATCTAAATTATTGCTTTTTAGGGTTGCTTCATTTGCTTTAGGGTATGTAAAAGAGAAGTTTTTGATCTCTAATACTTTTGTATGTTCTGTTTTGTTCATAGAGGTATTCCTTAGTGTTTGCTGCGAGTCAGATATCGACCCACTAGATTGATACATAGTACAATAGCAGTCAAGACAAAAGAGGCAGACCAAGCCAAGGCTCTACTCTCTTCATCTGGGTAAGTTGCCAAGTTGTATATACTCACTGTCAATGATGGGAATTGACCACTCAAATCCATAGTAAAAAACTGATTGTTTGCAGAGGTGAAGAGTAGTGGAGCTGTCTCTCCAATAATCCGTGCAAAGGAGAGAAGTATACCCGTCATGACACCTACCTGTGCCGCTCTGAGTACTATCTGCAATATTATTTTGTGTTTGCTCCCACCGAGTGCTATACCTGCTTCTCGTAGCTCTTTGGGTACGAGTGCGAGCATATTGTCGGTAGTCCCCACGATGATCGGGATCATCATGATAGTCAGAGCTGTCATGCCTGCCCAGCCATTGAAGTGTCCTATTGGGTCGACTAACAAGGCGTAGACAAAAACACCTATGACTATGGAGGGGGCACTGGTCATCACATCGCTGAGTGTTCGCAACACAGATGTAAATTTGCTCCCATCACCATACTCACGCATATAGATACCTGCTAGCACACCTAGAGGCACAGCTATAGCAGTCGCCATGAGTGCCATAGTAAATTGTCCTACTATAAGGTTACGGATACCACCATCTACCAAATCTTTGGTGAGTGTATCCAAATGCAAGCTTGACATGCCTTTGTAGCTGAGTGTGATAAGTATCCAAAAGAGGAAGCTTATCCCTATCAGTGCAGATATTGTTGAGATGATCAGCACTGCTTTGTTGAGTATCAATCTATTCATAATGTTGCTCCATTCTCTTCATTATTTGCGTCTCAAGAAGTAGACTTTGGCGAAAGTAATAAGTGCAAAACTCACTACAAAAAGTATCAAGGCGAGATAATACAAACTTGATATCTCCAAACCTTGTGCCTCTGCAAAGTTATTTGCCAAAAGGACTGGTATAGAGGTAGTAGCATCAGTAATTTTACTCGGTAGAGTCATGACTGAACCTATCAAGAATGCCACTGCCATCGTTTCACCCAAAGCTCTCCCTAATGAGAGGATGATAGAGCCTATGATACCTCCTTTGGAGTAAGGCATGATGACATCTTTGATCACTTCAAATTTGGTCGAGCCTATAGCGTAGGCAGACTCTTTGAGGATATCAGGTGTAGTATTCATGGAGTCACGAGTGATAGCAGCCATAAAAGGTATTATCATAATCGCGAGTACAATACCAGCAGTCAAAAGCCCCACACCATTACCCCCAAAGAGTGACTGCACGATAGGAGCAAAATAGAAAAGCCCCCACATACCATAGATGATACTAGGGATTGCAGCGAGAAGCTCTATCGCTATAGAAAATGGCTTGATGATCTTCTCATGCGCTATCTCTGTGAGAAATATAGCGATCCCCATAGCCAAGGGTGTAGCCAAAATCATCGCTATTAGTGTACTCAAAAGTGTCCCTATGATAGGTATATACCCACCAAAGACCCCTCCCTCATCGTCTTCATCTGCTTCCCATATCTCGCTATACAAAAAATCAAACCCATAGGTATGCATAGACTCTTGTGCATAAGTAAAGAGTATTGCAAATATCCCTATAAGTAGAAAAAAAGTAAGTGTAGCAGAGAAGAGTGAAAAGTCTCTAAATATTCTACCGCCCATTGATCACCTCTGTTTTGAATTTAAAAAAATATTATATCTTTACAAGATTACATTTTGGTAACTAGTGATATATACTTACGGTATCAATTAGGAACTTCACAAGAACAATTCTACCAAGATAACGAAGGAATTTTGTTTCTAGTTGGATTCTCTCATGAGGAGAATAGTGATTCTATGCGACGATTGAGACAATCCAACTAGGAGCAAAAGGGCAAGTTAGGTGGGTAGAATTGTTTTTGGGAGATTCCTAAGACTATTGAAGCATTTTATAGATCTGTAGGGCGGAAGAATCCCACTATTGCATCTATAACAGTTTATATTCGGTATATCACCTTGGACTAATAAAAGGCTTCAAGTGCCGTATTTAAGGGGCTTGGAT
>CBEUND010000087.1:0-6509 GCA_965544395.1 uncultured bacterium
TACAGATGGTGGGATACTCCCACCCTACCTAGAAGAGTGCAAAAACGAGAAAAATGGTAGGGGTCTGGTGTTGAGTGTTTTGTGAAGCGTAGCGGAATGAAATAGTCAACACCAGACCTCGGCTGTAGAAACGAGAAAAATAAAACAAATCCATTGTTGAATGATTTTATAAATAAGGATAAACCATGAGCAGTAAAATATTTGTAGATGCTTGCCTAGGCAAAGAGACTCCCTATACTCCAGTATGGATGATGCGTCAAGCGGGACGATATCTCCCTGAGTATATGGCAGTGAGAGCAGAGGCTGGTAACTTCCTCGACCTATGTCATGACCCCAAAAAAGCAGCCGAAGTTTCAATGCAACCAGTTGATATAGTCGGTGTAGATGCTGCGATACTCTTCTCGGATATTCTTGTCATACCTGATGAGATGGGGATGGATTTGGAGTTTATCAAAGGCTTTGGACCAAAATTCAATAATCCACTCAAGTCTCAAGAAGACCTCGATAGACTCATAGGTGGCGAAGAGGCTGCTAGCAAACTTACATATGTCTATGATACGATCAAAATACTCAGAGAGCAACTTGACAAGAGAGATGACAACAAAGCCCTCATAGGTTTCACAGGCTCCCCATGGACACTCGCTACTTATATGATAGAGGGGCAAGGAAGCAAGACTTATAATATCTGTAAAAAGATGATGTATACCAATCCTAAGCTTTTGCATAGTATTTTGGCAAAGGTCACAGAGGTAGTCAAACTCTATATGGAGAAGCAGATAGAGTCAGGTATAGATGTCGTGCAGCTATTTGACTCATGGGCAGCAGCTATAGAGCCATCCAAATATGATGAGTTTAGCTGGAAATATATGGTAGAGATAGCAGACTATCTCAAATCCAAATATCCTGATACACCGATTATCATGTTCCCAAAAGGTGTCCCTGCATTCCTAGACCAAGTCTATGGAAACTTTGATGTATTTGGTGTGGATTGGTCAACACCTATGGCTTTAGCCAAAGAGAAGTTGGGCGATAAATATGTACTCCAAGGCAACATGGAGCCATGCCGACTCTATAGCAAAGAGGCGACCAAAGAGTGTGTAGAATCACTCGCAGAGACTATGAAAGATGGTAGACATATCTTCAACCTAGGACATGGTATCTTGCCAGATGTTCCTGTAGAAAATGCCAAATACTTTGTGAAGCTCTGCCAAGAGGTATCGCAGAGAGGATAAACGCATACTATAGAACTATTTGATAAGGAGACAATAATGGCATTTTTTGGTAATCAAAAGAAGAGTGAAGCAGAAGAGAAGCAAAGTACTCAAGAGGAGAAGAAAAAAGAGACACCACATGTCCGCAAAAAAGTTGTAAGTAGTGCCGTTACTATCATCACGGAGGGGTCTTCCTTTGTTGGGACAATTAATGGTATTGATAGCCTTCATATAGATGGACTAGTAGAGGGAGATATCGTTGTAGATAATGGTATCATCATCGGTAAGAGTGGACGAGTCAAAGGAAATATCGAAGCGAAAAAAGTCGTAGTGAGTGGCAAGCTCGATGGCTCTATAGTGTGTGAAAAGTTAGAAGTTATGAAAAGTGGACGAGTATATGACTCCATAGAAGCGATAGATATCATCCTTGATGGCGAAATCAAAGGAGATATATTTGCACAAAAGAGCATAGATATCATGAATAATGCAAAGGTAGAGTCACAAGAGGTCTCCACAGATAGCTTAAAAATAGATGGAACACTCTATAGCAATCAACTCACTACGAGATTTTTAGAGATTACACCCAAAGGTTTCTTAGATTCGGATATGCAAGTAGATATCATCAAGATACACAAAGGTGGTACATTTACGGGTTCTATAGAGCGATTGGTTCAAGAAGAAGTTGCAGAAGAAGAAGTTATAGATGAGAGAGCAGAAGTAGAGGATGATACTCTATGATAGTCGGAGTAGAAGGCATTGTCGAGAGAAAAGAGCCTACCTTTGTACATATCAATATAGCAGGTCTCATCTATGAAGTCGCTATCTCTATCAACACTTCCAATGCTATTGGCTCCAAGGATGTCAAGCTCTACACGACACATATCATCCGTGAAGATGCCCAACTCCTCTTTGGCTTTGCTACACTGAGTGAAAAGAAGATGTTTGACACACTTATCAAGATCAACGGTGTAGGACCAAAAGTCGCTCTTGCTATATGCTCTACTTTCTCTCCACAGACATTTGCCACTGTCATATCGAGTAAAGATGTCACGATGCTCAAAAGAGTCCCTGGTATCGGACCCAAAAGTGCTAGTAGGATACTTGTAGAGTTGGCTGACTTCATAGTCGATGGGAGAGATGATGGGGGGAGTTCTGCCATGGGTGAAGCAGTATTGGCTCTTGAGAGTTTAGGATTTAAAAAAGAGCATATCCAAAAGGCACTCAGTGGATGTAATGGAGACACTGCTACACTCGTCAAAGAGGGTCTCAAAAAACTTCAGAGACTCTAAAGTGAAACTACAATCTATATTTACCAATAGCTTTGGTATACTCTTCTCTCGTATTACAGGATTTATCCGTGATCTCTTGATGGCATCTATACTCGGTGCTTCTATCTATAGCGATATGTTTTTTGTAGCATTTAAGCTCCCAAACCTCTTTCGTCGTATTTTTGCTGAGGGTGCTTTCACACAGGCATTTATGCCCTCATTTGTAGCATCTCGCCACAAAGGTGTCTTTGCCAATGCTATCTTTTTACGATTTCTACTCTTTATTACACTAGGTACACTTGTAGTCAATCTATTTCCAGAGGTAGCCACAAAGATGTTGGCATTTGGTTGGAGTGCAGATATCATCAGCAAAGCTGCTCCACTCACAGCTATCAACTTTTGGTATTTGGAGTTGATATTTATTGTGACATTTTTAGCAACACTCTTACAGTATAAAGAGCATTTTGCTACTACAGCACTAGCCACGGCCCTACTCAATATCTCTATGATAGTCGCACTCCTCATGACAATGCACAAAGAGCCAAAATCTGTCGCTTATGCCATAAGTTTTGCTGTGATAGTTGGGGGATTACTTCAAGTAGTAGTACATATCATAGCTATCTGCAAAAAAGATCTCCATCGCGTACTCCTCGGTGGGTGGAAATATCGAAAAAGTAGAGATGTCACATCTGAGGAGAGAGCCTTCACCAAACTCTTCATCCCTGCAATATGGGGTAACTCTACAGCTCAAATCAACTCTTTCATAGATACGCTATTGGCATCATTTTTACTTTCTGGATCGATATCTTATCTTTTTTATGCCAATAGAGTCTTCCAACTTCCTCTTGCTATCTTCGCCATTGCTACAGCCACAGCACTCTTCCCTACCGTCTCAAAAGCAATTAAAAATAAAGAGAGTCAAAAAGCATATGAGAACCTCAATAGAGCCTTTTGGTTGCTGAGTTATGCTCTAGGATTGGCGATGGTGGGTGGAATCATGCTCGCAGAGCCTATAGTATGGTTACTTTTTGAACGAGGCAACTTTACACTAGAGAGTACACATGCCACAACAGGTGTTTTGATGATGTATATGATAGGCTTATTTCCTTTTGGTTTAGCGAAGCTCTTTTCACTCTTTTTGTATGCATCTCATAGACAAAAAACTGCTGCCAAAATAGCCACCTACTCTCTCGTGGTCAATATCACAGCATCCCTGCTACTAATGGATCCTTTAGGAGCAAAAGGCTTGGCTCTTGCTGGGAGTCTAGGAGGGTGGGTACTCTTCATCTTTACAGTCAAAGAGGTAGGAAGTGATAGATTTTTTATGATGATCAAATCTCTCAATACACTCTATTTTCTCCTTGTAATGAGTGGATTTGCACTTTTTTTACATTGGCTTAATACTCTGCTCTTAAGTTATATAAGATAAATCATAAAAGGAAAAACGATGGACTTCACAGAACTCAAATCGATCATAGAGATCAACTCTTGGACAAAAAACAAAGAGGGTGTCGATAAAAATGGTGCGATATTTACAAATTGGCTAGAGGAGCTTGGTATGCAGCTCACGCGATATACTAGAGAGACAATAGGTGATCATCTACACTTCAAATCTACGAAAAAAAAGGGAGCAAAACTCCTCCTCTTGGGGCATTTGGATACAGTCTTCCCTCCTCATACCTTTGAAGATTTTCGAGAAGATGAAGCGTGGATATATGGTCCTGGTGTTTGTGATATGAAAGGGGGCAATTTCGTAGCCCTCCAAGCACTTCGTGAGATATATAAAGCACGAGGAGAGATAGACAATATCGACTTTTTGTTAGTCAGTGATGAAGAGACTGGGAGTGATGATAGCAAATATCTCTCTGCTAAGTTAGCTAAAGAGTATGACTACTGTATGGTATTTGAAGCGGCAGGAGTTTATAATGAAGTAGTCACAGCGAGAAAAGGTGTCGGTACTTTCTTTATCGATATAGAAGGAAAAGCAGCACATGCAGGCAACCACTACAGCAGTGGTGCTGATGCCAATCTCGAAGCAGCACACAAGCTCATAGAACTCGTAGCACTTACCGACTTAGAGAAAGAGACGACAGTCAATGTAGGTAAAATAGATGGAGGCATAGGAGCCAACACTATTTCACCCAAAGCAAGACTCACTTTCGAGCTGAGATATACCACAGCTCAAGAGCGAGATCGCGTACTGACTGCTATAGATACAATCGTAGCACACTCCCATATCAAGGGAACGCTATCTGCTTTGAGTGGTGGTATACAACGAGATGTGATGCAAGACTCAAAGATACAGCAAGATTTTGTAGAGAAGATCAATACTCTTTGTGATATATCACTGCTTACAGAGCATAGAGGTGGGGTGAGTGATGCCAATGTCATCTCTTCACAAGGAGTCCCTACACTTGATGGCTGGGGTCCATTTGGAGATGGAGACCACACTATTCATGAGCGAGCCTCAAAAGAGAGTTTTGAGCAGAGAATAGCCCTCGTTACAACGATATTCAGACACTTTATAGATGGAGACTTTTAGAGATTAGAGTGGTTTGAGTACCACCATAATCACTATGACTATCATCAAAAGTGTCGGTACTTCATTATAAAATCTAAAAAACTTCCCGCTTTTATAATGAGGATCTTTGATCAATTGGAGTCGTATATGCTCAAGTGAAAAGCTATATCCTACCATCAAAAGAGCAAAAAGAAGTTTGGTAGATAACCAGTAGCTCCCCTCTAGCATAGAAGGTACAAGATAGATCATCATCCCACCACTAATGATAGTCGCCCACATTGCAGGCAATCCTATATATTTGTAGAGTTTATACTCTTGTATCTGCACTACCTCTACAAAGCCTTGATTGTCTGCGTGTTCTCTATGATAAACGAAAAGTCTTGGTTGATAAAAGAGCATCGCCATCCAACTCAAAAAACTCATCACATGAAATGCTAATATCCAATTATAATACGCCATCTCTACTCCTGAAATTATTTTTTATATAGTATCAAAAATAGCTAGTAATATCGTTGATTTTGAGACTATTTGGCTCAAATCTCTCTTCTAAGAGTCTCTCCATATCATCAAACAAAGGGGCGATAAACTCCATCTTCTCACCACTCCTAGGGTGTGTCATATAGAGCATATAGGCGTGCAGATTGACTCTGTCTACCTTCTCTTTACCTCTGTATCCATAGAGAGTATCGCCCAAGATATGCCGTCCTAGAGCATTGAGATGGACGCGTATCTGATGGGTTCTTCCTGTATAGAGTTTGGCTACAATGAGTTCTATATCTCCTCTACCTTGTGCAAGCTTCACAAATGCTGTCTTCGCACTCCTGCCCCCCTCTACTACATCCATCTTGAGGCGATTGTTTGGGCTTCTTGCTATGGGTTTATCGACGATGATATTCTCTTTGAGTGGATAGTCTACAACTGCTAAATAGTATCGCCCCATACTTTTGTCTTGGAGTTGTTCGCTAAGTTTCTGATGGGCTTCGTTGTTTTTGGCTACTACCAATGCCCCTGTAGTCTCTTTGTCTATGCGATGGACTATACCGTGTCGCTCTTCACCTGATATAGTAGAGAGGGAGACCCCCTTATGTATGAGCCAGTCTACTAGCGTAGGCTCTTTGACACTAGGAGCAGGATGCACTACCAATCCACTTGGTTTATTGACGACCAATATATCCTCATCTTCATAGAGTATCTCTATATCGAAATCTATATGCAAAGCTTCTCTCTTCTCTGCCTCTTTGAAACTATACTCTACACTATCACCACCGATGAGTTTATAGCTTGTTTTTGTGATGATATTTCCATTGACAGTGACCAAGCCCTCCTTGATGAGTTTTTCTATCTGATTACGACTCACATTGAGCAACTCTGCCAAAACTTTATCGACTCTACCCTCTTGAACTATTGTAAGTTTATTTTTCATCTGCGATATCATCCCTATCCCATCTGCTAGGGTCTAAGAGTGTATCATCATGGATATGTTTGAATGATGCTTGTATCATTTTGAAG
>CBEUND010000088.1:0-6334 GCA_965544395.1 uncultured bacterium
ATTCTTGCATCATCTCTCGTAGCCGCCAACTTAGGTATAGCAATAGCTGCCAAAATACCAATAATCAAAATTACAAAAATCAACTCTATCATCGTAAAACCACTTCTCATGTTTGCCATGATAAACTCCTTTGAATATTTTGGGAAAACTCAATAGTAAACCCAACATATTTTATCTTCAAAATACTTTAAAAAAAATAAAAAGAATATTAATAAAGAAAAATAGGGATAAAGTTTTGATAAAATTTTCACAGCAATAACATTCCCTAATCCAAAAAGAGAGCCTATGCCAACCATATCTAAAAATTTTCAACCATATTTAGCGTATTCGGCTTCTGCTGGGAGTGGCAAGACTTTTGCTTTGTCTGTACGATATATATCACTGCTCTTTATGGGTGTAGCTCCCTCTTCTATACTTGCAGCTACTTTTACCAATAAAGCAGCAGCACAGATGAGACAGAGAGTTGTCGAGTCTTTGAAAAACTTAGGGGATGAAGAGCATAGAGCTTTTGAAGATGCTATCTTGTCGCAGACAGGTTTGAGTCGCACAGCATTGTTGGAGAAAAAAGCAGAAGTACTTGCACTCTTTTTGAAGAGTCGCTCTTTTATCGTGACGCTTGATAGCTTTTTTGCCTCTATCTTGCGAAGTGCATCTTTGCAGTTGGGCGTAGAGCCTGATTTTGTGATGAAAGATCTCTCACTTGAGAAGTTAGAGTCATATTTTTTAGAAGAGGTCAAGAGAGCAAGTGCTTTGAGTGTGCTGGTGCGACTAGCTATGGATGTCGAAGATAAGAGACTCAGCAAGATATTTGATCTCATGCAAAACTTTTATAAGGTAGATCCACTCTTACCTCATATACAAAAGAGTGATTACAATCTCTCCAATATAGAAGCAGCGATAGAGACACAAAGAGTCGCTATGATCCAAGCACTTCACGATGCCAAGGCGCCTGCACGATGTATCAAACAGTTTGAAGTGACTACTACCAAAGCACTCTTTGCCAAGGCACTCTTCGCCAAGGCTTCTCTAGGTGAACATAGCTGGTTCAAAAAGATAACGAATGCTCAAATAGAGATGCTATATGCTTCGATGAAAGAGTTATTAGCAGAGTGGAGTAGAGTGCGAGAAGCGATCGTCTTGTCTCATCTTTTTGAACTCTATGACGCTTATAAAAATGCGACGATTACTCATCTGCGTAGTTCGGGGATACTCTCTTTTGATGATCTAAGCTATATGGCGTATAGACTGCTCTATGAGAGTATTACCAAAGAGTTTTTGTATTTCAAGATAGATAGCCAGTTTGAGCATATACTTTTAGATGAGTTTCAAGACACTTCTACTCTGCAGTTTTTACTACTCAAACCATTGATAGATGAGATATTTGCAGGCAAGGGGCAGAGTGAGTTCAAGAGCTTCTTTTATGTTGGGGATACCAAGCAGTCACTCTATCGTTTTCGTGGAGGTGTAGAGGAGCTTTTCGAGAGAGTATCACAAGGCTATGGTGTCACTATAGAAAATATGGATACCAACTATCGTAGTAGTCGCTTTATAGTAGAGCAGGTCAATAGGTGGTTTGTCGGTAAACTCACTGAGTATATACCACAAAAAAGTAGAGAGGGTGCAGATGATGGCTATGTGCTAGTCTTGGAGTCAGAGCTTTTGGTCGATGAAGTGATCAAGCAAGTGAAGCATTTGATAGAGTTGGGGGTAGATAGTAGTGATATCGCCTTGCTTGTCTCGACCAACAAAGATGGCTTAACCCTCCAAGAAGCGTGCGAAGCTGTAGGTATAGAGACAATCCTTCAGACGACAAGTTCACTAAAATATCATCCAAAGATCGCATCATTGATGGCTATGGTGAAATATCTTTTCTATCAAGAACCCGAAGCGTTTGAAGTATCAGTAGATGCCCAAGCTCTTCTCTCGCAGCTCAATAGCTCTTATGCAAAGAGTGATTTGTCATGGTTTGAGCCATCTATGGAGCCTGTAGCTCTACTTGATAGATTGATACGCGATTTTGGTTATTTTGATGAAGATATCAATATCTTAAAACTCCTTGAGTTTGCTGCAAGTTTTCATGATATACCGACGCTCTTAGAGGAGTTTGAAAACTCTTCTATTGCTGTAGCGAGTAGATCACAGAGCGGAGTGAAGATCTTGACTATCCATGGCTCAAAGGGTTTGGAGTTTCCTCATGTGATAGTCGTCGATAAGTTTACTCGAAAAAATAGCGATAGATCACCACTCATATACCACTACAATGATACACTCTCTATCGATCAGATACTCTATAGGAGAGCAAAAAGAGAAAATTTTGATAGCAACTATGCTCAGATTATGGAACACAAAAAGGCATTGGCTACCAAAGATCACAAAAATGTCCTCTATGTGGCATTGACTCGTGCTATCTATGGACTCACAGTCATCAAAAAAGAGAAAGAGTCTATCTTCGATGATATAGAGATGCAAGCTATTGCATTGGGTAGGGTAGGGCGAGAGAGAGCTTCTCGTCTATCAAGTACCAACACTTCTATAGCTCCTACTATCAAGCTCTCCAACTATGGGAGACAAGAGGTCGTGAATAGTAGTGATAGAGATGAGCCCAAAGATTGGGATGCGATCATCTTTGGTACGGCATTGCACTATCTCTTGGAGATGCTCCATAGCTTTGATAAAGAGAGTTTAGAGCAATCGATGGTAGCACTACGCAACAGATATGGTCAGCTCTTATCACAGCAACAAATAGGAGATATATACCAACGAGTCTTAAGACTTATCGACCATACAGAGTTTCAAGCACTTGTACAAAATGCCAAAATCACTGCCGAGCAATCTATCAGTTTTGCTGGTGAACTCAAACAGATAGATCTACTCCTTGAGTATAGTGATCACTCTTTGATCATCGACTACAAGAGTTCTCTCAAATATGAGTCAAGCCATATCAAACAGGTAAGATTGTATCAAAAAGCTATCGAGAGTATCAGCCAAAAAGCGACAAAAGGGATGATAATCTATCTCTTGGAGGGAGAAATCCTCTTAAAAAGCTTAAAATAAGCTAAAATTCAACTAATATTAAGTTTATGTCGCTACAATCTCACCCACTAAAAACATAAGGACACATTCCATGAAATTGACATCTGTCATGAAACCTCATGAAGTGCAGAGAGACTGGGTTTTGATCGATGCAGAAGGTAAAACTTTTGGTCGTATCTTAACTGAAGTCGCGACACTTCTTAGAGGTAAACACAAACCATCATTTACTCCCAATGTAGATTGCGGAGATTTCGTAGTCATTATCAATGCCGAAAAAGCGAAATTTTCAGGGGTAAAGCTAGAAGATAAAGAGTACTTTACTCATAGTGGTTACTTTGGTTCTACCAAAAGTAAAAAACTAGCTGATATGCTAGAAAACAATACAGAAAAACTCTATAACTTGGCTGTAAGAGGTATGCTTCCTAAGACTACTCTCGGTCGTCAAATGCTCAAAAAGCTCAAAGTATATGTAGGGTCTGAGCATCCACACACTGCACAACTAAACAAAGGAAACTAAAAGATGGCTACTATTTATTATGCAACAGGCAAAAGAAAATCTGCTATTGCTAAAGTTTGGTTGACTCCAGGCAATGGTGAGATGATTATCAATGGTAAAACTCTTGATGAGTGGCTTGGTGGTCACGAAGCGATCAAGATGAGAGTAAGACTCCCACTAGAAGCTACAAAACAGTTAGACTCTATGAATATTAGAGCGACTACTCTTGGTGGTGGATACTCTGCTCAAGCCGATGCACTCAAACATGGGATTACAAAAGCTCTCGCAGAGTATGAAGAGTCTTTCCGATCTATCCTCAAACCTATGGGACTCCTTACTCGTGACTCAAGAGTCGTCGAGAGAAAAAAACCAGGAAAAAAGAAAGCGAGAAGATCGCCACAATTCTCAAAAAGATAATCTCTATCTTTTCCAAATCCACAAGAGTTTCTCTCTTGGGGATCCTCAACAAAACACAATTCATATTTCGCTAAAATATACTCTATTATTACGATGAGGTGTAGCCAATATGAGAGAAATAGTATCCAAGATTATTTTTATTGTTTTTGATCTTTTGATCATATCTTTCTCTATACATTTGGCTGATTTTCTTCGTGCAAACTTCGCAGAGATTTTTGGTACAGCACATACTGCATCACTCTCCAACTATACAGCTATCTTACCACTCTATATCGTGCCTATACTACTCTTTGCTTATGAGGGTATCTATACATATAGGTATGACTTTTGGCATGAGAGTAGATTGATATTCAAAGGCATTATCTTCAGTGCCTTGTTAGTCTTTGCCTATCTTGCTATGACCAAATCTATAGGAGTCTACTCAAGAGTTGTCATAGGTTTCTCATTTTTGATCATGGCATTTATCATCCCTCTCTCCAAAAATTTTACAAAAAAACTACTCTACCACTTAGGGTTGTGGAGGAAAAGAGCTAAAGTTTATGGAGATGATCCTTTCCTTTCAGATGAGATATATGGCAATCCCTACTTAGGCTATATCAAACCAGAGAGTGACCAAGAGGCTACGACAGTTTTTGTTAACTCTCAAGATAGTGATGTCAAAGCACTCAAAAGTGTGATCGCTTCAGAGATACACAAACATAGTGAAGTGATCTTCATCCCACTTATAGATGAGTATGACTTGACCTACTCTCATATCTATGAACTCTCCAACACAAGAACCAATCTCATCGTTTTTCAAAATAGACTCAAAAGTAGGTACCGTCTCTATCTCAAGAGGATTACCGATCTGATCTTGTCGCTTTTGCTCACTCCTTTTTTGCTGCTGCCTATGATCTATATAGCACTCAAGATCAAAGCCCAAGAGCCTAAAAGCTCGATATTTTTCAAACAGAAGCGATTGGGGAGAGATGGGAGAGTCTTTGTCTGTTATAAGTTTAGGACGATGTATGAGCAGAGTGATAGATTGCTCCAAGAGTATCTCCAAGAGCATCCGCAAGAGCGAGACTATTATGCTCAGTATCACAAATATAGCAACGATCCTCGTATCACCCCTATTGGCAAGGTACTCCGTCGAACATCTTTGGATGAACTACCTCAGATATTCAATGTACTCAAACAAGAGATGAGCTTCATCGGTCCTCGTCCCTATATGGTAGAGGAGAGGGATGAAGCGGGTGAAGCCCTGATGGGTATACTTGCTGTGCGTCCAGGGATTACAGGGCTTTGGCAAGTGAGTGGACGCAACGAAGTGGACTTCAAGGCACGCATAGAGTTGGATATATGGTATATACGCAACTGGAATTTATGGATGGATGCAAAGATTTTGATCAAGACAGCAAAGACGGTTTTTTTCAAAGAGGGGGCGAAGTAATGGAGAGTGAAAAATGAAAATAGGCACAGATATCATTCAGATCAGTAGGGTAGAGAGATCTATAGATAGATTTGGGGAGAAGTTCAAAGCGAGATTTTTGACTCATAAAGAGCAGGCAGAAGCCAAAAATATCTCCTCTATCGCAGGATTGTGGGCAGCCAAAGAGGCAATATCCAAAGCCCTAGGGTGTGGGATAGGAGCAGATCTCTCTTTTCGTGATATAGAGATTTACAAAGATAGCAGAGGTGCACCACACTTTCATCTCTCGCCACAAGCTACAGAGAGATTTGAGATAGAGGACTCTTCGCTCTCTATCAGCCATGATGGTGGCTTTGCTATCGCTGTAGTGGCTATATCTTAGGCTGTTCTCTAGATTTATATATATTTTAGATGAAATATGCTAAGGTTAGATAAGTATTACATGATGAAACGCCTAAGCTTATGCCACCTTTCGTACTGTATATACAAATTTTACTCTAAAAGGTATTACCATGAAAAGTATCAATATATTGTTTGGTTTACTGCTTTTTCCTATCCTTTTTCTCTCAAATATTTGGAGATATATATCGCAATACTCTTCTCATATCTTTACGAAAGAAGCTTTTGGGCGTAGGACTATTTTGATATATCAGAGTGAGGTGAGGCGGTTTGCACTCTCTATCCTTGTCGCTCTCTTTTTGCCGTTTAGCCTCCATGCGTTCCCCTTCTCCTCTTCCCATTCAGGAGGAAATAATAGCAACAATTCAAGTCAATCAAGCCAACAATCAAGCCACGAGTGTGATGATAGCTTGGATACTGATGCCAATCATAACTTACCAGGGGTTACTATCCCTGATCTCAATGGGACGACTAATGCAGTGACGAAGTGTATCAAGGGGACTATTGATAATACTCTTGAGTATTATAAATTTACTGTACAAGTAAATGGTACACTTGATATGAATGGCTCTTCACCA
>CBEUND010000089.1:0-6260 GCA_965544395.1 uncultured bacterium
GGTGGACGAGGAGAGATTCGAACTCTCGGTACAGTTACCCGTACGCATCCTTAGCAGGGATGTGGTTTCAGCCAACTCACCCAACTGTCCTTTGTTGGAGTGGGATTATAATAATTTTTATATTAAATATAGCTTAAATAGTGAATATTTTACAATATTTCATTGATAAAATCATTTTTTTTGTTAGAATAGCAAAATATAGATTTTTTTGGAGGATAGATAAATGAAGAAGTTTACACCATTATTTGTGTTGGCTATATTTTTGGCTGGTGTGATTTGGATGATATTTGGTATTGAAAATGCTATGCATGTCTCTGATCATACTAAAGTCAAAAAGATACAAACAGAAGCTCACTAACCGTAGGAGACGAGATATGAAGAGACTTATAGCACTATCTATGGTAGTGACACTCTCTTGTGCTGATGGATGGAGTGAGCAAATATCCAAACTCACCCAAGATGCAAAAGAGTTATGGAGTGAACAGGCAACTACAATACTCTCTAGCAATAACAAAGAGGATAATGGAACCAAGAGGTATAAAGAGTTACGAAAAGAACATTTTGATACTATTTGGGAAGATGTCATAGAAAACTTGGAGCATGGACTTACTCTCAGTGAGAGAATGCGGGTGGCACCAAACTATGCCCTATTTGGTGAAGACAAAAAATCTCTACGAAAGAAGTTTGATAGAGTTCTTGACCAGATCATCAATCTCTTGCTTGATGACAATCTCCTCAACTATCGTAAAAAGATACGAGAAGCCCATGCAGATATCAGCATGAGGCAAAAAGAGATTCTCAAATTTAGAGAGAGAAAGATAGTCGCTCCCACAGAGAGTCACCTCAAAACAACAAAAGCACAATTTGATACAAAGATCAAAGAGTCCAAAGATCGTATCGCTTCACAAAAAGAGAATATCATCAATATAAAACTCGCAATGAGTCAAAACTTTAAAGATCTAGGTATCACACTCACTTTGGAGCAGATAGATGTACTACTTGCTCGTGTGGATGGGGATGATATCATACAGATGACACTTGTGATGGATGTACTCAAGCAGATTACACAACAACTAGTTGGTATTATGCAAGAGTCCAATGAAGAGTTAAATCAAGCCAAAAAATATTATGGTATGCATATGGTATTGCTAGAGCTTGTCGTCTATATACAAGATAATTTCATCTCTCATATAGAGATGGATTATATCCCACAGATAGATAGTATCATCTCCCATACAAAAGAGATACTAGCCAAAACAAGTAGAAACATATCGCAAGAAAAAAACTTAAAGAGAAGAAATATCTATTATCAAAACTATGAGTCACAGCAGTTGACACTCAAGACAGCGATTATGTATCGTAAAAATCTCGTAGATGAGTTAACCCAAGTCAAAAAAGCCAAAAATGTAAGCAGAAAAAATTTGGAACTCTCTAAGAACACTTATGAGACTGTCACCCTCAGTAGTGATCTCTTCAAGATTATAACAGGCAGTCAAGAGATGATGCAAGCTGTAATGAAGCTACAAATACCTGCTATCATACCATTTGAAAATATCCAAATGAAACAAGAGTATGAAGAGTTGACCAAAAAGATACAAAAGTAGCTTTAGGAACTTCACAAGAATAATTCTAGCAAAATTCCTTCATCAGGTGGGTAGAATTGTTTTTTGGAGGCTCCTTAGTTGTGCAATAATCCATCAGCAATGAGGTTAAACTCATACGCATGGTTAGGAAATTTTTTTAAACCAAGTGCAACAAATCGGCTTTTTGAGAGTTTATGATCCCATACTTTATAAGTAATGTCTGTAAACCAATTTTTCAATTGTGGGGTATTGAGATTGAGCTTTTTATACTTTGTATCTTCTTTGATAGTTGCTCCTACTCTACGCATAGCGTTTTTATACGCATGCGTTTTGGTTGCTTCATTTTTTTTCTCTCTTTGGGCATTTTCTTTCTGTGCCGCTTGTACCTCTGCTGTAGATTGTGTATGAGGAGCAGGCTGTTTGACACAAGCTGCAAAACTAAGAGCTACAGTAATGAGCAGTGATGTAGAGAGGAGTTTGTTTGTGTTGAATATCATGATCTTTCCTTAGAGTGAATAAAATATATTTCGAAGTATACCAAAAAAATTATCTACTTAGTATTATATGCTATAATATGTGGTTTTAAAATATAAACTTAAAAGGATAGTGTATGAATTTGTTTAAACTTGCAATTTCGCTTCTAGCTACAGTATTTTTGAGTGTCTCTCTACAAGCAAAAACAGCTGGACAGATAGATCATGATGCCGATAAAGCCCTCCAACAATTTAGCAAAGAGGTCAAAGGTGCTTTAACATTTGTCAACAAAAATGTCAAGGGTATATTGATATTTCCAAGTGTTGTCAAGGCAGGTGTCGGGATAGGTGGCGAATACGGTGAAGGTGTTTTACGAGTAGGTGGCAAAAGTGTGATGTATTATAGTACAGCATCTGCATCTATTGGTTTGCAATTTGGACTCCAAGAGAAGTCTATCATCATCGCCTTTATGACTGAAAAAGCTTTGAATGATTTTAGAAGTAAAGATGGCTGGGAAGTAGGTGTAGATGGTTCTGTCGCATTGCTACATCTCGGTGCAGGGAAAAGTATCTCAACAGAAACAATCAACAAACCTGTCATTGGTTTTGTATTTGGGAACAAAGGTTTGATGTACAATCTCACTATCGAAGGGAGCAAATTTACAAAAATTGTGCGATAACTTAGATATCGTATTAGAACTTATTTAAGTGGGTGGATTTCATCTACCCTACTCCTCTTTACTCTCTATACAAGCCGATATTTCATCAAGATTTTTACTTCTTTTGACACAAGGCATATATCTTTTCATTTCCATAATACCATTTTCGAGTCTACTCAATATCTCTTCTCGTGAACTCTCTGTCCAGCTTTTGATTGTTCTGTTGTTATCTTCTTTGCCTCGAACTTTTGTCTCTATCTCTATCAATTTCGCTACACAATCATTGGCTTCATCTGTAGAATTTGCATTTTCCAAACATACACGAGACTCTTGCATCTCTACGAGTAATTGAGGCAAAAACTCTTTTTGAATTTTGAAAATATCATTTTTGAGTCTACTACCACTCTGTAGTACTATATTATCACTTATCACTTCTGCTGTATTTGAGACTTCATCGCGTACAACATCTTTTATAGTTTGGATATTTTGTACATGCGTATCTTTATCTTCTGCCATGAGGAAGCCTTTTTGTCTCTTCTCTTTGAAGTCGGGGAGAGTAAAAACATCATCGGATATATTTTGATCAATATCTATAGAGATAGCAACTTTTTTGACATCTATTCCAGAGATAGTAAACTCTTCTTTGAGAGGGATGCCTTTGTAGAGACATATTTTTTTATTTTTGTAGAGCCACACATCACAAGTGTACCCCAAAATAGTATCTGTATCTATATTGGTACCTTTCGTTTGCATTTTTTTGAGTCGTTGGGCATAGAGATCTACTCCTTTTTTGATAGCATCTAAGATAATGAGGTTTCTATTTTTTTCTATTTTTTTCTTTTTAAAATCAACAAAACTCTCAATGCCATGGTCTTGACTCTTGAGAGTACTAATCGTGCGAACACTTTTTACAGCTCCTATGGTCGTCTCTGTATATTTCTCTTTGTAAATATTTCGCAAACCCCACTTATCAAAAAAAAGTGAAGCTTGACCTTGGATCACAAGATGATTATTCTCTGCTATCTTTCCAATACCATTGATCTCATAATTAATAGTAGCTGATTGAACATCGAAGTTTTTGAAGAGATTACTCGCTGTAGCTTGTAATACAAATACTCCATAAGCTAGCACTACAAACAATATCTTTTTACTTAAATACATCTACTCTTCCACTTCCACTTTACAGACTTCATTTGTACTGAGCATCTCTTTGAGTGCATTTTTTTCTCTCTTTATCTCTTCATCATCAAGAGATACAATATCCTTGAAACCATCTGTTGCATTTTTAGGGAGCTCTATCGTCTCTGTTGCTAAAGGCTTATGGTCTAAGCTTTCAAACTCTATACCCTCTGCTGACAACAATACATAACCATCCCGCACAAGCATCATAGACTCCATATCTGGTCCAAACTCCATGCCATAAGGTCCTTCACCAAAGAGTTTTATGATTTTGAGTGAACGGCTCATAGCATCTACCAACTCTTTATTGCTTGTCACGACTATACTCTCTTTGTATCTCTCTCCATCTTCTTGGGATTCTACCTCCCACACTTCTCCCTTTATACCTTTGATAGTTTTAGCTTCACCCTTTTTCAATATTGTAAAAAAAGGTTTCTCTACTATACTACAACTATTTTGTGAAACATTCAAATCTTCTGTCAGTCTTGAAGCTTCACTATCGCTCTTATCAAGATCGACATAAGTCAAGTTTCCATCTTCATTAGTCACACTATATCGTTGACCACCTATGAGGTATTGACCTGTCTGTTTTGTTTGATTCTCTTCTCCATCTATCGTATATCTGAGTAAAACATTTTGAGGATCTTTATACTCAATAATTTCATTAATCCTACCCTCCATTTTGTAAACAAGCGTAAAATCCGCATAGAGAGATATGGATAGCAAACTTATTAATAGTATTTTATTCATCAATTCTCCGTGTCATATAATTTCTTTCAAGAGTAACCCCTTGCTTCTAGTCACCGTTAAACAATATAGCTAATTATACAATTAACTATATTGTTTGATTATTAAAGTGAGTCATTCTAATAACAAATTTATCTATAAAAGGATAAAATTCTCCATCAAAAATTGGAGGAGTTATGTATAGATCCAAAGTATTTGAAAAAGATACTCAAAAAGAGTATATCAATGAAAAAATAGGTATAGGTGCTTTTGATGAATAGTGATGAGAAAGCCCTCAAGCTTTTACAAAAAGCTGTCATAAAAGCACAAAGTTCTTTAGAAAAAAGTTTGACCTTCCGACCATTTTTACTAACGATGGATAGTGATGGTACGATCAAAACTATAGAAAATAGAGAGCCTACAGATCAGACAAGCTACTCTTCACTCGAAGAGAGTATCGAAGAGCGAGCTAGAGAGAGCAAGCTAGAAGTGATCGTCTTGGCTATGAAGGATACACTTCCTCATAAGTTTAGTGATAACAAAACACAAATCTCTATACGACTACACATAGAGGAGCGAAGTCAACTCTCCAAAACCGTCTCTGCACGCTTTCTCTATATACCCTATACGCTCCACAGTAGAGTAGGAGACGATCAAGTAGATGTCCAGTGGGGAGAGCCACACCCTGTCGGATTTCCAGCAGAGTATTTGAAGTAGGGTTACATCTCTCTTTTGAGTTCTTCGAGTCTCTCTATACGATCTTCAGTACTTGGATGTGTACTAAAGAGTGTTCTGAAGCTATTTTGCACTCCTAAAAATGGATTGATGATAAACATATGTGCTGTTTGTGGGTCTGCATCATGGATGACCCCTTGCCTTGCATAGTTATCTAGCTTGGAGAGTCCTCTTTGGAGCCACTCTGGATGTCCTGTCATCCTCGCAGCACCCTCATCAGCCATATACTCACGGCTTCTACTCACTGTCATCTGTATAATAGTCGCTGCCATGGGCATGATGAACATCAACGCTATCATTACGATTGGGTTTGGCCTATCCCTATCTCCACCCAAAAACATACCAAAATTAGCCAACATAGCTATAGCACCTGCCAATGAAGCGGCTATCGTACCTATGAGCATGTCATAGTGTTTGATATGGCTCAATTCATGGGCGATGACACCCTCTATCTCCTCCTCGTCAAGAAGATCCAAAAGCCCCTCAGTGACAGCGACTGCTGCATTTTCATAGTCTCTACCTGTAGCAAAAGCATTAGGGATACGATCAGGTATGATATATACTTGAGGCATAGGAAGATTTGCTCGGAGTGTCAATCGTTCTACGATCTCATAGATACCAGATGCTGATCTCCTATCAACAGGTATAGCGTTGTAGTGTTTCAAAACTTGTTGATCACTATAATAGTAGGCATAAAAGTTCATACCACCTGCTACCAAAAATGCTATGAGCATACCAGTTTGACCTGCTACCATACCTCCGAACCATATCAATATCAAAGTCAACCCCACCATGAGAGCATAAGTTTTAAACTGTTCCATATTTTTTCCTATTGAGTTGGATATGATAATAGTATCTCTCTATCATAAATGAATAGTAAATAGTTATGATATAATAAGCAGAAT
>CBEUND010000090.1:0-5990 GCA_965544395.1 uncultured bacterium
AATAAGATTATGAAAGTGAGATGGATAGAGCTGTGTTTGAAGGGTTCCTAAGCTACATTCTCATATATCTTTATGGCAATTCTCTCTTTTTAAGAGAAATATACTCTATATTTTAATATACTACTTGATCATAAGAATAAATAAAAAGGAATTATCATGAAAAATAAAATTTTATTCATCTTATTTTTCTCTTTGACGCTCACTTTGAGTGCTAAACAGATAGGAATCTCCAAAGATATGGTCTCTGCAAATATTGATTTTGAGGGGAAAAGATATGTTATAAGTAGAGGTGATAAAAACAATACCTATATAACTAATGCTTATAGCCTCACCTCCAGACCATCTCCCCCATTTTTTATCCAACCATTTCAAGTCACGAAGAAAGTTGAAACTTTTGGCGAATTAGAAGTGATTGATTTTTTAGAAAATCAAAAAGGTATTTTTATTGATGCACGGCTCTCAAATTGGTATAAGAAGAGTTATATCCCTACTGCTATCAATATACCATTTAAAATATTCTTGAGTGACACCCCTCAAAGAGATGATGTTTTAGAGAGTTTTGGCGGGAAAAAATTGGCAAATGGCTCTTGGGATTTTAGAAGTGCAAAAACTATACTGCTCTACTGCAACGGTGCTTGGTGTGGACAATCTCCCACTGCAATACAAGCACTCTCAAAGATAGGTTTTCCTGAAGAGAAGATGAAATACTACCGTGGTGGTATGCAATCTTGGCAGCTTCTTGGACTCTCTATCATAGAACCTGACAAAGGAGACAAATAGATGCGACTATTTTTTATACTATTGTTGATAGCAAGTTTTTTGGATGCAGGAAAATATAACAAAGTCAAAATCACCCCAGAGATAGCATATCTGATGGTTTACCATAAAGGCAAAGCCGTCAGAGTACACCGTATACAAGATATCAAGCATAGACTTACGGGCGAGTATAATAAGATCACAAGGATGTGTCCTGGAGAGTGTATCCAACCTATCAATGTACATACAGGAGTCCAAACTGTCGGAGAGGTGGAAGTGATTGATTTTCTCAAAAATAAAGTGAGTCAAAACAAGGGGTTGATCGTGGATGTTCGTCCACAAGAGTTCTATGTAAGAGAGACTATCCCCTCATCTGTCAATATACCCTACACACTCCACAGTAACACTACAGTGATAGACAAACTCTTCACAACACTAGGGATGAAAAAACAAGATGATAACTCTTGGGATGGGAGTGAGGCGATTGATATCATGTTTTTTTGTGATGGACTCTGGTCAGATAAATCCTCACATATGATAGAGGAGTTTATCAAGCGAGGATACCCAGTAGAGAAAATCAAGTATTATCGAGGAGGATTTCAAATGTGGAAAGTCTTAGGTTTTACAACGATAAAAAGTCAATAAAGTGACCCATAGGAGATACAATGAAAAAAAATAGATCAGGATTTGCATTTGAGCTTGCATTAGTGATAATATCTCTCTTAGTGATAGCGATTCTTGTATTGATCGTCATGTTTTATCGTTCTAAAACTGATGCCAATATGCTCTATAGCCCTCCTCCAGAAGAGCTTGTAGCAAGTATCAAAAAAAATGACACCAATAGTTATCTGGAAAATATAGAGAATTATGAAGATCAAGTTAGTACATCTCTTTCTGAAGAAGAGTTGAAAAAAGATGACAAAACAAACCTCGTAGCGAGGAGTTCCGAAGTAGGAGAAAACTCTATCGTCAAAGCAGTTGATGATATCGTCGCCGAGGCTTTGCTCAACGCTCCAATAGAAAAAAAATAGGATAGACTTTCCTGTGAGTTCTATTTGGGTACTATCACTCTAATTTACTCCTGTTACCTGTAAGAACTATCTGAGCATGTTCCAAACAGGATAGGGGAGCATAATTCAGGTTAAACCTACTTTTGGATATAATCACATATTTAACCCAAATTATGCAATAGAAATCACGAATCTAGCATTTATCATTGCACCTAGGGCATTTATGAGAAAATCATCGATTAACCTTTGGGTTAACCTCAAATTTTTCACAAACACCCTAAGCACAAGCATAAACGCTATTTTCAGTAATCCTATTGCATAATTCGGGTTTATTATTTACACATAGAGGGAATTTGAATTGATTACACTAAAAGAAGCATTGACAAAGAGTGAAGATGAGTTAGCCCAGCTTAGAGTTGAGCTAGAGGCGAAAGCCAAGGAGAGTGGACTCAATGCATATATAGGGTATGAGAGCTCTGGTGAGGGTGTGCCGATACTCATCAAAGACAATATCCAAGTCAAGGATTGGTCTGTGACAAGTGGCTCCAAGATACTCCAAGGCTATATCGCCCCCTATGAAGCGACAGCGATCAGTAAGCTCAAATCCAAAGGGATGATGGCGTTTGGGCGTGCCAATATGGATGAGTTTGCTATGGGTTCTACGACTGAGAGTAGCTACTATGGGGCGACTTGCAACCCTATAGATACTTCTCGTGTCCCTGGTGGCTCCTCTGGTGGATCAGCTGCGGCTGTGGCTGGTGGGTTGGCTATCGCTGCTCTGGGTTCTGATACGGGTGGCTCTATCCGTCAGCCTGCTGCCTACTGTGGCTGTGTAGGATTCAAGCCTACTTATGGAAGAGTGAGTCGTTTTGGACTCGCTGCGTATGCTTCGTCACTCGATCAGATAGGGCCTATCACCCAAAATGTAGAAGATGCAGCGATACTCTATGATGCTATCGCTGGACATGACCCCAAAGACTCAACAAGTGCCAATAGAGAGTACAAGAGTATTGCAGAGCATTTGGATGCAAACCGAAAGCTCAAGATAGCTGTCATCGATAACTATATCTCTCAAGCTGATGCAGATATCCAAAAAGGCTATGCAGATGCTATCGCTGCACTAGAGTCTGCTGGTCACACTATCATACACAAAGAGATGACCAATACCAAGTATGATATCGCTACTTACTATATCGTAGCTACAGCAGAGGCAGCGACCAATTTGGCTCGTTTCGATGGTGTACGATATGGACGAAGAGCCGAGGGGCAAAGCCTCTCAGATCTCTATTACAAGACACGAAGTGAAGGTTTCGGCGAAGAGGTCAAGCGACGGATACTCTTAGGCAACTTCGTACTCTCTTCAGGCTACTATGATGCATACTACCTCAAAGCCCAAAAGGTACGGCACTTGATCCGTGACGAGTTTACGAAGATTTTTGATGAAGTTGATCTCATCTTGTCCCCTGTCGCACCGAGTGTCGCTCCCAAGATAGGGAGTCTCCACGACCCATTAGAGATGTACAAGAGTGATATGTATACGATCGCTATCAACTTGGCTGGCTTACCAGCATTGAGCCTCCCTGTAGGCAAAAATAGCGATGGTATGCCTGTAGGATTACAACTTATAGGCAAAGCTTTTGACGAGCAGACCGTTTTTGATGGTTCTCTCACTCTTGAACAGACACTTACCCATATCAAATAAAGGAAATTTATGAGAATCAAACAAAAAGCATTGACTTTTGAAGATGTACTACTCGTACCACAGCACTCCACAGTATTGCCAAAAGAGGTAAATACTGCTAGTAAACTTACCAAAAGAGTCTCACTAAATATCCCTATAGTCTCTGCGGCTATGGATACAGTCACTGAGTATAGAGCAGCTATCGCTATGGCACGACTCGGTGGTATAGGTGTCATCCACAAAAATATGGATATAGAGACCCAAGTCCTCCAAGTACGCAAAGTCAAAAAGAGTGAGAGTGGTATCATCATAGACCCTATCTATATCAATCCTGAAGCCTCTGTACTCGATGCAGATAAGTTGATGGGTGAGTATCATATATCAGGTGTACCCGTAGTCGATACTGAGAATAAACTCATAGGTATCATCACCAATAGAGATATGCGTTTTATCACAGATATGTCTACCTCTATCAAAGAGGTTATGACCCCTATGCCTCTCGTCACTGCCAAAAAAGGTACAACACTCGAAGAGGCTGCCCAAGTCCTCCAAAAACATAAAATCGAAAAACTCCCTATCGTAGATGATGATGATAAACTTATCGGTCTCATCACTATCAAAGATATAGAGAAAAAAGAGCAATACCCAAATGCTAACAAAGATGAGTTTGGTCGTCTACGAGTAGCAGCTGCTATTGGTGTAGGACAATATGATCGTGCAGAAGCATTGGTCAAAGGAGGTGCAGATGTGATCGTACTCGACTCTGCACACGGACACTCCAAGGGTATCTTAGAGACAGTCAAGCAGATCAAAGCAACGCTCGATGTAGATATCATCGCTGGCAATATCGCTACAGGAACAGCAGCCCAAGATCTCATAGATGCAGGTGCAGACGCAGTCAAAGTAGGTATAGGACCAGGCTCTATCTGTACGACACGGATCGTAGCAGGTGTAGGTGTACCTCAGATATCTGCTATAGATGAAGTAGCCCAAGTAGCCAACGCTGCAGGTGTACCTGTAGTCGCTGATGGTGGTATCAAATACTCAGGAGATATAGCCAAAGCCCTCGCAGTAGGTGCGAGCTCTGTGATGCTGGGTTCTGCTCTTGCAGGGACTCTTGAAGCCCCAGGTGAAATGATAATGTACAATGGACGACAGTTCAAAGAGTATAGAGGTATGGGGAGTATCGGTGCGATGAACAAAGGGAGTACCGATAGATATTTCCAAGAGGGCACAGCAGCCGACAAGCTCGTACCAGAAGGTATCGAAGGGCGTGTTCCATATAGAGGACGCATAGAGGCTGTCATCCACCAAATGATAGGTGGACTCCGTAGCTCTATGGGGTATTGTGGCTCCGAAAACATCCCTACATTCTGGGAGAAAGCAGAGTTTGTAGAGATCACAGCCGCAGGACTCAAAGAGAGCCATGTCCACGATGTGACTATCACCAAAGAGTCACCAAATTACCACTCATAGAGCTGTTACTATAATCAAATAGATTCTCCTATCTCTCTTTTTACTTTGGCTCCTTTGGGGCTGTGACAAAGAGAGGATAGTAGATATCTCCACCGATGCCCAGATGCGTCAAAAAGATATAAGGCTACCCCAAGGAGATAAACACCCAAATAGAAGCCACAGAGAGGGTAAGATTTGCAAAATATAATTCGTAGGACTAGCCAAAGCTAATTCAAGAATTATATTTTGTGAAGATTGCCCTCTCTGTGGCTTCCCTACGGGCTTTATGAGGTTTCCCATATACTTCGTTAATCGTTTTTGAATTAGCTAAGGCTAGTCCTACAAACGATTGCCTTGTCTATGAAAAACCTCATAAAGCTATTTGGGTGTTTATCTCCTTGGGGTAGCCTAATCTATATATTCCCCTCTATTCCAAAGAGTACTGCTACGCAGATACTATGACAGAACTTCTCATCGAGTATAACAAACAATTTGACTTGAGCGATACACAAATGCTCTCTACCCCTCAAGCAGTAGATTGTAGTTATTATGGTTTTGGTGGATGTCGATATTTGAGAGATGAAGAGGAGAGCGAAGCTTACGCAATCACATGTACTTCAGTAGACTCTTCTAAAACTTGTTTTACATTCCTTGGAACAGAGTACAAAGATGTAGAGGGAAATATGGTAGAGGAGAGTTGTATTATGGGTGCAAACTATAACTGATTTTACACACTAACACTATGATTTGAACTATTTAAGCAAGTTGCGATAGGTGGGTTGGGAGTAGGCTGTCGAAAAATAGCTTACTTTGTATATGTTTTATTTCTGATTTTTGGATTGTGTAGAATGATAGACCCTTATGTTGCTTATTGCCTTTTATTTTGACTATCTAAAATACAAATCATTATTTTTTGCTATATTTTTATAGTAATGCAAATCATTATTATTCTTAAAAACTAATGGTAAGGACATGTCATAATTGCTAAATAATAACATTGGCTTTTTTGGAAAATATAAATCTACACGAAGGAATTCTCTTAGAATCCCTTTCATAAACATTTTTAATAAATTAATATTATCTATTAA
>CBEUND010000091.1:0-5656 GCA_965544395.1 uncultured bacterium
ATTATGAAACAAGAAGCCCAATCGTCTAAACTTGTTTAGCGGTTGGGTAGTTCACGTAGATAGATACTACACTACCAAAAATATTTTGAGGATAGATAATAATTGAATGATTAGACAAATATTTAAAAAAAATAGTAATAGATCAAGTAAAATTCACGATTTTATCAAAAAGTATAATATTCCCCGTGAGTATCTTTCAATCAATCGAAAATCTATCTCCAGAGGGGTATTTGTAGGTCTCTTTTGGGGATTTATACCTATGCCTATGCAGATGTTGGCAGTCTTGGCTACTTCACCATTTTTTAAATTCAATGTTCCTATAGCGATATCTATGGTATGGTTGAGCAATCCTCTCACAATGCCCGCGATGTATTACATGGAGTACTTGACAGGCAACTTGATACTACAAAGAGAGGGTATAGATTCTATAGAGATGACTTTGGAGTGGTTTTCCAACAATATAGATAATATATTTGTACCTCTCTATGTCGGTACAGCATTCTACTCTATAGTCGTCTCTTCACTTGTCTCTTTACTGATCAACCGTTTATGGATATCTTCTGTCTACAGTGAAAGAGATGCAAAAAATCAAATCCGTAAAGATAAAATAGCAAAAAAAAGGGTATAATTAAGTCTTTACTATAATAAAAACTTAAAAAAGGATATAAAATGAGTTTGAAAGATCAAATCAAAAATGATATAAAAGAGGCTATGCGAGCGAAAGATATTATGAAAAGAGATACACTTCGTAATATCAATACGGCGATCAAACAGATAGAGGTAGACCAAAGAGTGACATTGGATGATGCTGCTGTTGAGAGTATCATGATGAAGTATGTCAAACAAAGAGAAGATGCCATTGTACAATTTAGAGAAGCAGGCAGAGAGGATCTCGCTAGCAAAGATGAAGCAGAACGACAACTTATCATGAGTTATCTCCCTGAGCCTGTGAATGATGAAGAACTCGAAGCGATAGTCCAAGAGATTGTCAATACAACAGGAGCCTCTTCTATGAAAGACATGGGTAAAGTGATGGGAATGGCAAAAAGTCAGCTAAAAAGTAGAGCCGATGGTGGTCGTATCAACCAAGTAGCCAAGAAATTATTATCATAACTGATATTATATACAAGGAAAGATATGACCTTAGAAGAGTTACAAGAGATTATACAAACTGAAGTAGGGGTACTTCTCTATTTTTCGGGAGAAAATTGTAGCGTATGCCATGCCTTGCGTCCCAAATTTCAAAAGAGCTTTGATGAGCATTTTCCTTTGGTGAAGCAGATATATCTTGATGCCCATGCAAATCCTCAAATAGCAGCACACTATCAAGTCTTTTCTATACCTACGATGATAGTCTATTTAGATGGTAGAGAGTTTGCTAGAGAGGGGAGAAATGTGAGCATAGAACAGATGATTGGACAGTTGGAGCGACCATATACTATAATGAATAGTTGATATATTTAGAGAAAAGAGGTTTTCATGGATCGATTGCGACCTATATATCTAACTGTTTACATTATGATCAGTATGGTTGTTTTTTATATCTTTTCAGATATCAAAAATAGCAGAGTAGAATACTCATTAAGCTCTGAAGAGAAGATATTTGATACAGCATACAAAGCAGTGATCAATGGTTATTCAATCCATGCAAAAATTTTGTATGATAACCGAATCAACAGAGAGAAGATCCTCAAGATATTGAGTGAAGCTCAAGATAATCCAAATGAGAGTCGAAAAAAACTCTACTCTAGTCTCATTGAAATGTATACAAATATGCAGAGTTTCAAACTCAAACAACTCCAATTTCACTCTAAAGATAATAGAAGTTTTTTACGATTTGATAAACCTCTCAACTATGGTGATGATCTTACAGATTTTCGGCGAACAGTCCAATATGTCAATAGATATAAGCACCCTATCGAAAGCTTTGAAGGGGGGAGAATGTTTAGTGGATATAGGTTTGTCTTTCCTCTTGCATATAAAAAAGAGTATTTAGGAAGTGTGGAAATCTCTATAGGCATAGAGAGTATCATCAATACTATCGCACCACTCTTAGAGTCTCAAATAGCATTCTATATAGACAAGTCAATAGTCGAGAGTACTGTCATAAAAAGTGAAAAATCAAACTATATGCCCTCGCAATCCTTTCCCAACCACATGGTAGAGAAGAGTATCCACCTCCATAAAGAGTCAGTAGACCAAGTCTTGCTTAATAATAAAAACATTATCCTCAATTATCAAAAAGGGGAGAGTGAGCATGTGCTGAGCTTCATAGAGAAGATGGATGGAGAGTACTGCATCGTGACTATTTTGCCTCTCATACATACAATCACCCATGAGTCTCTAGCCTATCTTGTCATGGTGAAGCCACATCCAGAGCTCAAATTTCTTTTTATGCAATTTCTTATAGCTGTGACATTAGTGATTCTCCTCACAGGGTTGCTTCTATTTTTTGCTTATAATATCCAAAGAAAAAATCATATGCTTAGAAAACAGAGGAATGCACTCAGTGCATCCCAAAAGAGTATCAAGATAGCCGAATCCAAATATCATACTATCTTTGATGAATCACTTGATGGAATATGTATCTTAGATACGAAGCAACAATCAATTATCGAGTTCAATAAAAATGCTTGTAAAATGTTTGGTTATACACCGAATGAATTTCGTGCATTGAGTGTCAGTGATTTGGAAGTACTCTATGATGAAGATGCACTAAAAAGGGTTCAGAGTGAAGTTATAAAGAGAGGTTGGATTCAATTTGTGAGTCAATTTCGCAGAAAAGATAGTAGTATCATTGATGTAGTAGTCTCCATCAAACCTATGAAACTAGATGGCACCCTCTACCTCTATAAATCCTTTCATGATATTACAGATCAGAAAGCACTAGAGAAAGAGTTGATCATCCAAAAGGATCGAGCAGAGTATGCCAATCAAATAAAATCAGACTTTTTAGCAAATATGAGCCATGAGATTCGTACACCACTCAATGGTATCATTGGTTTGACCAATCTAGTGCTTGAAAAACCTCTGGATATAGAGCAGAGAAACTATCTAGAGAAAGCTATCACTTCATCAAAAAATTTGCTAAGTATTATCAATGATATCTTAGACTATTCGAAATTGGAAGCACATCGGATGCAGCTTGAGAAGATTCCTTTTGAGCTTGATAAAATCTTTTATCAACTCTCTGATATTTTTTCTTATCAGATAGACAACAACCCTGTTCAATTTAATTGTAATATCCATCCAAAAGTACACAATCAACTCATAGGTGATCCTTTGAGAATATCACAAGTTTTGATAAATCTTATCGGGAATGCTTTTAAGTTTACGGAGCAGGGGCAAATAGATGTGGAAGTAGAGCAGATAGAAGAGTTTGAGCATCAGAGTAGACTCTTGTTTTCTGTCAGAGATACAGGCATAGGGATATCTGCAAAGCAACAAGAGAAGCTTTTTGATGCTTTTAACCAAGCGGATTCATCGAGCACTAGAAAGTTCGGTGGTTCAGGTCTAGGGCTTGCGATTTCAAAAGAGCTTGTAGAGATGATGGGTGGAGAGATGCATGTGAAGAGCAGTGAGGGGGTAGGGAGTGAATTTTCTTTTTACCTTACTCTTGATTTTAAAGTGCAAGAGAGTGATTATATCACGCAGGATTTGAGAGATAAAAAGATTTTGGATAAAAAATTGCATCTTCAAGGGAGGGTATTGCTTGTAGAAGATAATGAGATCAACCAAATAGTAGCAAGAGAAAATCTGCGAAACTTTGGTCTCGAAGTGACTACTGTAGAGAATGGTTTAGAAGCTCTCGAAAGAGCAAAAAAAGATCGCTATGATCTTATGTTTATGGATCTACAGATGCCTGTGATGGATGGATACGAAGCGAGTAAAAATATCAGAAAATTTGATACAACTACTCCTATCATAGCTCTGAGTGCAGCAGTAATGAAAGAGGATCAGCTACTTACCAAAGCAGCAGGTATGGATGAACACTTGGCAAAACCTTTGGATATCAATAAATTAAAAGCAATATTAAGAAAATATTTGCAGATAGAGCAAAAATCAAAAGAAGCAAAAGTAAATAAGGGTAAAATATCTTCTATTAATGGTATCAATATGGAGGAGCTTTTTGATAGATTTGGACAAAATCAACACTTAGCATATCAAGCTTTGTTACAGTTTTCTCTACAAATGAGTGAAAATATAGAAGAACTCAAAAATATAGAGATAGAGTCAGAGAGATTTGATGCGCTGATCCATACTATCAAAGGATTGAGTGGTAATTTAGCCATAGGAGAGGTCTATAGACTTAGCACAGAGATCTATACTTCTAAACACTATGGAGAGAAGAGAACACTTTTAGCAGAGTTGCTAGAGTGCTTGGACTCTGTGATAGCTGATATTCGAGAGTTTTGTGCTAGTGAGGAGCAAGCACAAGAGTCCAAATACCAGAGCGATACAAGAGAAGAGATGCTAGAGGTGCTAAAGCAGGTGAGTGAAGATTTTGTGGTAGGCAATTTTGTCTCTACCCAGAGAGGGGAGCAAGTGGTGGCTTACATTCATCTCCTTATAGGTGAAGAGAGTGCAGAGAGACTCTCCAAAGCTCTCAAAGAGTTTGATTATGTAAGTGCTATAGATATTTTAAATAAAACAAAAGGAGTTTAGTATGGGGAAGAAAATTATATTGATCGTAGACGATGAACCAATCAATATCAACATTGTTGCAGAGATTTTGTATGAGCAGTATCAAGTTAAAATTGCCAGAAATGGGACAATGGCACTAGAACTCTTGGAAAAAAAGCGACCAGATCTTATCTTGTTGGATGTAGTGATGCCAGATATGAGTGGCTATGAAGTAGCAACCAAACTCAAGGAAAACCCCGCTACCAAGAGTATACCTTTTATCTTTTTGACAGTCAAACGAGATCCTCGAAGTATCATGGAAGGCTTCAACTATGGTGCGGTTGATTATATATCCAAACCATTTTCCAAAGAGGAGCTACTCGCACGGGTCTCTACACAGCTCAAAATGGATGAGCTTCAAAAATCTATCGCATATCCAACAGAGAAGTTCGCTTTTTACAAAAAAATAATAGATGAAAATGTTCTCTCTCTTGAGGTTGACTTGGATGGATATATTATCAGTGCATCACAAGCTTTCTGTGATGCTATCGGCTCTCATCAAGAAGAGTTTATCAAGGCTTATTCAAGCTTGGAGAGCTATTTGGGTTTATCCCAAGAGCTTCGAGAGGAGCTAGAGCAGTCTATGCAACAAGATCTTACTTGGTCGGCTGACATTTCAGCAAAGACCAAAGAGGGCAAGATTTATCACATGAAGACGACGATCTCTCCACACTTCGATGAAAATAGTAAGAAAAAGATAGGATATAGAGTAATCCAAAGATATATCAAAGGGAAGTAGAAGAAGATTTGGGGTGGAGTATGCTATACTTCCTATTATTTTAGCTATTCTTCGTTTTATATACTTGACATTATGCACTTGTAGTATTCATTAGACTATTTAAGCATGTTGCAAATGGGTAGGGTGGATTGCATTCATCTTACTTAGCTGTACAACCTAAAAAATATAATAATCACAGAGTGTGCAAGAAGTCTATTATATGCTTCTCGATTACCAAAATCTAGCGTAAAGCCC
>CBEUND010000092.1:0-5450 GCA_965544395.1 uncultured bacterium
CTCAATGACAAAAAGATGCCATCAATGATGTACCAAGCTAACTCACCTGATAAACACAAGAGCGATAGCCAAGTCAATCCATGGTAGAGTAGGTTTGGGGTAGTAGTCGTAGGTTTGGCATTGCCAAACAACAATAAAGGGTACAGATATGTAGGGTGGGAGTATCCCACCAATTGTTACAGATGGTGGAAAATGGTAGGGGTCTGAAGTTGAGTGTTTTGTGAAGCGTAGCGGAATGAAACACTCAAGCTCTGACCTCGGCTCAAACAAAGCTATGCTACAGCCGAGGTCAAGTGTTGAAAATCCACCATCTTTCGAGAACGACCTCAAACAGCAAACAAAAAAGGAGAAAAAAGATGAGAAACATAACAAAAATTATGCTACTGCTACAGCTATCCATACTCTCTCTATGGGCTGGAAGTGTCACTGCAAAAGTAAGTGATACCCAAGTAGTAGCAGGCAATAGAGTAGAGTTGACGATAGAGGCAAAGGGGGAGAGTATAGATTTTCCTACCATAGATAGTGTAGGTAACTATCCTGTAGAGGGAACTTCTGATAACTATAGCGTGTCATACAAGATGATAAACGGCACAACAACAAAAGAGAATATCAAGAGCAGAGTTATCACATTCACACCAGATAAAGATATGACTATCCCATCCTTTGAAGTAGAGATAGATGGAGTCAAACTTAAGACAGATCCCATCGACATCAAGATAGTCAAATCCTTAGCACCCACACCAACAAGTGGTCGAAAAGTGACACTCACTATGACGACAAACAAAGATGAGGTTTTTGTCGGTGAACCTGTAGAGTTAGAAGTATTTTTCAACGAGCGAAGAGATGCCGATCTCTTGAAAGTAGAGTTTGGCAAACCAAGCTTCAAAGATTTCCTCGTCAAAGATATGGGAGATGAGAAGAGTTATAACAAAGGTAACTACACTGTACATCAGTTACGATATATCTTGACTCCCAAATATGAGGGCAATCTCACTATCCCATCAGCGGTAGCAAATGTAGCCTTTAGGAAGAGAAGTAGAGATGACTTCTTTGGGACATTTTTTGATAGACCTGATTGGAAACGCATCGTATCCAACACTCTTTCACTCAAAGTCAAGCCAGCACCTCAAGATACAGACCTCATAGGAAATTTCACTATAGAAGATAGTGTCGATGCTACAAAGGTCAAAGCCAACAAACCAGTCAACCTCACACTTCATATTAGCGGTGAGGGGAATTTGGAGGATTTCGAAGGTCCCAAATATGAGATAGATGGAGTCACTATCTATAGTGATGATGCCAAGGTCAATAGCCAAGTAGTCGGTGACAAACTGATGAGCCAGTATGAGAAGAAGTTTGTCTTTATCTCTGATAAGGATTTCACAATCCCTGCTCGTAGCTTCACACTCTTTGACACCACAACACAAAAGGTCAAAAACTTAGAGATGAAAGCTCACACTATCAAAGTGACAGGTGGCATGGCAACAGCAACACAAGTGATACAAAAGAGTCCACCATCAACACAGGCAGAACAAGCAAAACCAAGCCCAAAAACTACTCAAAAAGAGCAGAGCAAACCAAAAGTACAAGCACTCACAGCTGATAGTGAAGATAGAGTAGCCCAAGCCCCAAAAGAGTCTACCCCAGCCCTCTGGATGCTCGCTCTAGCCTTTGCCATAGGGGTCATAGTGACATTGGGTGCTATCAAAATAGTTCCTACACTCAACCTCAAAAAATCTATCGGTATAGTGAGCGATGAAGAGGCACTCAAAATCCTCTATCCACATATCAATGCTGATGCCAAAGTAGAAGAGATGGTACGAAAACTCTATGCCAAAAAGGGTGGAGATAAGAGTGTAGTGATAGATAAGGTGCAGCTCAAAGCAATGGTAGAACACTATGCCAACCATGCAAGATTTCATCCATCTAAAAGCACTATTTAAGTAAGATTTCATCCATAAGGCTACCCTAATCTCGCATTTTAAACATGTTGTAGCTATGTAGAAAATCAAATAAAGGAAATAAATGTACCATATAGATAAAACCAAAAAAGAGAGAAAAAAGAGAGCTGCATTCAGTCTCTTGGAGCTTCTTGTTGTTATTTTGATACTCGGTACACTTGCTGCACTTGTTGTACCAAACCTCATAGGCAAAGGGGAGCAGGCTCGACGAGATATAGTCTGTGTACAGATGAGTAGTATAGGTGAAGCATTGAAAATGTTCAAACTAGATAACGGTATGTATCCAGATACCGAAGAGGGTATAGCTGCTCTCCTCTCCAATCCAGACAGTGACAAATATCCAAACTATCCAAACACTCCATATCTCGAACGAGAGGTGAAAGACTCTTGGCAAAATAATTTTGCATATCTCAAGAATGAAAATGGATTTGAATTGATAAGTTTTGGAGCGGATAGAAAAGAGGGTGGTAGTGATGATGCTGAAGATATATTTTTTAGTGGTTGCAAAAAATAGATAGATACTAATGCGTAGATATGATACTTCTAACCAAAGATATGCTTTCTCTTTACTAGAACTCTTGGTTGTGATCTTTATCATATCTTTTGCTTATCTTCTTGTCTTTGCCTCTATGAGAGAGAAGTTGGACAAACCGAAAATCCTCGAAGTGGCAAACTTGCGTGCAACACTATTGAACAAAGAGTTACACTATACAGATGGTGAATTTTTTTGTATAGAAAAATCTCAAAACTGTTATATCTATAAAAATGGTATCACGGAGCGATATAAAGGGAAGCTCTCACTCTCAAATCTCGAAATCTATTTCGTAGATAGTGAAGAGGGATTGAGTGAGTTTGAGTTTGGTCGTTATCAAGGAGAGCGTATCTCTTTGCGTTTCAAAACATACAAAAATGGAAGCTCTTCACCTATGATTATCAAAAACAAAAAAGCTATCTACTATCTTCCTGCGTTTTTTGGGAAAACAAAGAGAGTGGACTCTTTGGAGAAAGCCAAAGCATTATGGATAGCCAACAACAAAAGCTTAGAAGATAGTTCAGAGTATTATTGATGCAAAAAATAAAGAGAGAGATACAAAAGGGGCAGAGTAGGAGTGCTTTTACGATCATCGAAGTGCTTGTCTCAGTCGTCTTGATATCTATCGTAGTCTTAGCCATTATCAAGATACAACAAAAAAACAGATCGATGGCTCTCTATATCTCAGATAGAGACAAAGTAGAACTCTCCAATACACTCTTCATGGGCGATGAGATAGAAAAATATCACAAAGATAAAAAAGATGCATATACTCTCCTCTCTCAACGATTTAAAATCTCTGACCTTGAGAGTCGAACTATCCTTAAAAAAATAAAACGAGATATCTACATCTCAGATCCTATTGTCTTGAGTGACGATACACTTCCTGTAGAGATAAATGAGCTTCTACTCAAGGGTGATTACTCGTCAAGATTTATACATTTGAAGAGTAAATGAACACTCTGTCATCTACTCTTATAATTTTTGGGTATAATGGCAAAAATTAGAGAAAATCATACTATAAAACAGAGGAAAAACCCCTATGCAAAATATCAAAAATATTGCTGTTATTGCCCATGTCGACCATGGTAAAACGACACTTGTCGATGAGCTACTCCAACAGAGTGGTACATTCTCCGCTCACCAAGAGGTAGAAGAGAGAATAATGGATAGCAATGATATCGAAAAAGAGAGAGGTATCACTATCCTCTCCAAAAACACAGCTATTACTTATGGTGATCATAAGATCAACATCATAGACACTCCAGGTCACGCCGATTTTGGTGGTGAAGTTGAGCGAGTATTGAGAATGGTCGATGGTGTCCTCCTCTTGGTAGATGCTCAAGAGGGTGTCATGCCACAGACGAAATTTGTCCTCAAAAAAGCGATAGAGCTTGGACTTATTCCTGTGGTTGTTATCAACAAAATCGATAAAGATGCAGCAGAGCCAGATAGAGTAATGGATGAAGTCTTTGACCTACTCGTAGCACTCGATGCCAACGAAGATCAATTGGAGTTCCCAGTCCTCTATGCAGCAGCGAGAGATGGCTATGCCAAGTGGGACATGGAGGATGAAAACAAAGATATGACTCCTCTCTTTGAAGCGATATTGGAGCATGTGCCATCTCCTGTAGGTTCTGCTGATGCAGATACACAAGCACAAGTCTTTACCTTAGATAATGACAATTTTGTAGGACGCATCGGTATCGCTCGTATCTTTAACGGTCGTGTCAAAAAGGGTGATGAGTATGTGCTTGTCAAAGCATCAGGAGAAAAGAGCAAGAGCCGTATCTCCAAACTCATAGGTTTCAAAGGTTTGGATCGTATAGATATCGCCGAAGCAGAAGCGGGTGATATCGTAGCGATTGCTGGTTTTTCTGATATCGATGTAGGTGATAGCGTATGTGATGCGAACAATCCAGTCGCACTCGATCCTATGCATGTAGAAGAGCCGACACTTTCAGTTGTCTTCTCTGTCAATGATGGACCACTCGCAGGTACAGAGGGCAAACATGTCACTTCCAACAAAATCAGTGAGAGACTCGCTAAAGAGATGGAGACCAATATCGCTATGCGTATGGAGCCACTCGGTGATGCCTCATTCAAAGTATCAGGTCGTGGTGAGTTACAGATAGGTATACTCGCTGAAAACATGCGTAGAGAGGGTTTTGAGTTCCTTCTCGCTCGTCCAGAAGTGGTCATCAAAGAGGAGAATGGTGTCCGTATGGAGCCATTTGAACATCTCGTGGTAGATGTGCCTGCTGACTTCCAAGGTGTGGCTATAGAGAAGCTAGGCAAAAGAAAAGCAGAGATGACTTCACTCGTCCCTATGCCTGATGGTACTGTACGATTGGAGTTTGAAATCCCTGCGAGAGGTTTGATAGGTTTTCGTAGTGAATTTCTCACAGATACCAAAGGTGAGGGGATCATGAATCACTCTTACCTAGACTATAGACCATACACAGGGGTAGTTGAGTCACGAACTCCAGGGGCTTTGGTCTCTATGGACAATGGTGAAGCGGTAGCATTCTCTATCTTCAACCTCCAAGCAAGAGGTGTGATGTTTATCAAACCACAAGACAAAGTCTATAGTGGTATGGTCATAGGTGAATCAGCAAGACCTGGTGATCTTGATGTCAACCCACTCAAAGGAAAAGCATTGACCAACATGCGAACCTCTGGTGCCGATGATGCTATCAAACTCGTCCCACCAAGAGTTATCACCCTAGAGTCAGCGATGGAGTGGATAGAAGATGATGAACTCGTAGAGATCACACCGATATCTATCCGTATCCGTAAAAAATCCCTAGATCCAGTTATAAGAAAAAGACTCGCTAGAGACAAGAAAAACGCACAATAAATTTTGACTATGCAAGATGGATACTCCTATCTTCATAGTTGTATCTACTTGACTGATATTACGCATTAGGAAGTAGGCTTATGTTCCAAATGGGTAG
>CBEUND010000093.1:0-4778 GCA_965544395.1 uncultured bacterium
GATATTATAGCATACTCTTGTGCAATGGCAAAGGTTATAGATTCTTTCTCATTTGTACTCTCAATAGCAATGATCTGTAGGGTGTTGTCTCAAAATCTCTGCTGCCTCTTTGGCATGGTATGTGATGATGATATCTGCTCCTGCTCTTTTGAAGCCCAAGAGTGTCTCCATCATCACTCTCTCATAATCTATCACTCCTGCTTTGGCTGCCATTTTGAGCATGGAGTACTCTCCTGACACATTGTAGCAAGCGAGTGGGAGTTTGCTATTTTCTTTGACATCGCGGATGATATCGAGGTAGGCGAGTGTTGGTTTGACCATCAATATATCTGCACCCTCTTTTTCATCTTCTATACTTTCGAGTATCGCCTCTTGTCTATTGGCTGGATTCATCTGATAGCTTCGTCTATCTCCGAAACTAGGGCTAGACTCTGCTACATCTCTAAATGGCCCATAATATGCCGATGCAAACTTGCTAGAGTAGCTCATGATAGGCAAATTCTCATATCCTGCACTATCAAGTCCAGCACGGATAGCAGTGATCATTCCATCCATCATACCGCTTGGAGCTATCATATCTGCACCTGCTTTGGCATGGACTATCGCTTGTTGTGCGAGATTGTCAAGGGTGATATCATTCTCCACTGTCTCTAGCACTGGGTCAAGCACCCCACAATGCCCATGGTCAGTATATTCACAAAAGCAGAGATCAGTCACGACAAACATATCGGGGTGAGCCTCTTTGATTGCTCTGATAGTTTGAGCGATGATACCATGGTCACAGAGAGCATCAGAGCCTACGCTATCTTTGGTATCTGGTATCCCAAAGAGGATGATGGCATAGAGTCCTAGCTCTTTGAGGCTCTCACACTCTTTGACTATCTCATCTATACTCATCTGATAGACTCCAGGCATAGATGCTACTTCATCTTTGATCCCCTCTCCTGATCGTGCAAAGAGTGGATAGATGAAATCATCTGTGCAGAGGTGTGTCTCTTGGAGCAGGTTTCGTAGGATTGGGTTGATTCTTTTTCTTCTAAATCGTGCAAACATTATCAAGCCTTGCGTTAAATTTGTGTATTGTACATCATAACAACTAAAGATTAATCACAACTTACCCATCTATAAAGCAGCAATCAAGTATAATGCAACCCATGAATACAATAAATATATCACAAACAGCAACACTACCGACCAAACATGGTACTTTTCAAATCCAAGCATTCAAAGAGGGCGAGAAAGAGCATCTGGCTATCTATACCCAACATATCCCCTCTACTCCTATAGTTAGAGTCCACTCTGAATGCCTCACAGGTGATGCTATAGGATCACTCAAGTGTGATTGTGGCGAGCAACTCAACTACGCCCTTGACCTCATAGCCAAAGAGGGTGGGATGGTGATTTATCACCGACAAGAGGGACGCAACATAGGTTTGCTCAACAAAGTCAATGCCTATGCCCTCCAAGACAAAGGCTATAATACTGTAGAAGCCAACCACCAACTAGGCTTTTCTGCTGATGAGCGAACTTATGATATAGTAGAATTTATCTTAGAGCATTTTGGTATCAAACGGCTCAAACTCCTCACCAACAATCCCCAAAAGATAGTAGCTCTCAAAGGGATAGATATAGTAGAACGGCTCCCGATCAAAATGGATGCCAACCCATACAATGAGGGGTATCTACAGACGAAAAAAGAGTATTTTGGGCATCTGCTTTAGGAAGCCTACAAAGAAAGGAACTCAAGTAGGTAGCACATTGTTTTGGGAGGGAAGCTCCTAAGGCTACCCAAACCCATAAAACGAAGGAAAGAGTACGATAGAGACCAAAACAGTGATTTGAATAAGGATAAAAGGGATTACACCTCTATAGATATCAACTGTCCGTATGGAGTCTGATGCTACGCCTTTGAGATAAAAGAGTGAAAAACCAAAAGGAGGCGTGAGGAACGAGGTTTGCAAATTCATCGCGATGAGTATGGCAAACCATAGTGGGTCAATACCGATAGTATCGGCAATAGGCATCAAGATAGGCACGATAATATAAGAGATTTCAAAAAAATCAATAAAAAACCCAAGCACCATAATCACAACCATAGAGAGTATCAAAAAGCCCCACTTTTCTCCAGGGAGAGAGAGTATAAACTCTTCGACAATACTATCAGCACCTGTATAGATAAAGACCATAGAAAATGCTGTGGCTCCTACTAAAATAGCGATAACCATCGCGGTCACTTTGGCAGTCTCTCGTGCTGCTTCTTCGAGCATTTGAAAGCTAAATGATTTATAAGAAATCGCCAAGAGTACAGCTCCCACTGACCCCACAGAAGCAGACTCTGTAGGTGTAGCAACTCCTGCAAAGATAGAACCAAGCACTATCACTACAAGAAGCAGTGGGGGGATAATAGCAAAAAGAGCTTTTCGTAGAGCATGTTGGCTCTCACCTAACTCTATAGCAGGTGCTAAATCTTTGTTTATATTGGTAATGATGATAATATAGAGTATATACGAACCCACCAAGATAGCACTAGGGATAATCGCTGCTTTAAACATATCTCCAGCAGGAAGTCCAAAGACATCACTTAAGATTATCAAGATAATAGATGGCGGAATAATCTGCCCCAAAGTCCCAGAGGCACAGATAGTACCTGCTGAGAGCCTTTTGCAGTATCCATGGCGAAGCATCACAGGCAAAGAGATAACCCCCATAGCCACCACACTTGCACCCACCACACCAGTAGAGGCTGCAAGGAGTGAGCCTACAAGGACAGTACTGATAGCTAATCCTCCGCGAAGTTTGCCAAAGAGCGTCCCCATAGACTCCAAGAGTTTGGCAGCCAATCCTGATTTTTCAAGGATAATCCCCATAAAGATAAAGAGAGGTATCGCCATAAGGAGCTTATTGGTCATCGTAGAGTAGATACGAAAGGGCATCATCGAAAACATAGAGAAGAACTCTTCTACTACCAAAGAGAGTGTCCCACCATCAGGCATCACCTCCATATAGGCTGCCAAAAATCCAAACAATATAGAGATAGCTCCAAAACTAAAGGCAACAGGGTATCCAATAGAGAGCAACAAGAGTGCAGCAAGAAACATATAAATACCTATCACTATTTTGCCTCCTTGAAAAGGATAATATTTTTGAGGAGATATGCCACACCTGCAAAGAGCAAAAATATAAATCCAGCAGGTATCATTGCTTTGATAATCCACCTATGGGTAAGCCCTCCGGGGTCTTCACTAATCTCTTGAGTCGTATAAGCATCCATCACAAACTCATAAGAGCCAAAAATTATCAGGAGAGCAAAAGGAAAAAGAAAAAGGAGTGTTCCTATGATGTTAATCATCGCTTTTGTTCTTGGGGAGAAGTTATCATAGAGGAAATCCACACGCACATGTGCCTCCTCTTTGAGTGCATATCCCAACCCAAAGAGTATCACTACAGAAAAAATATGCCACTCCATCTCTTGCATGCCTATAGAAGAGTTGTGAAAAGAGTATCGCATCACTACATCTATGAGTACATTGAGTATCATTAGTATCAATAACCACGCGATGACTTTTCCTACTTTATCGATAGAAGAGTTGAAGAAGCTCTCAAGCCTCTTGAGTCGAGCGAGGCTCTTGCTATCACGACTCAAGGCTATTTCACCATCTGTGAAGTTTTGATATAGTCAAATTCAGAGATTTTTGTCCACTCTCTGGCTTTTTGCATAAAGTTTTTGCGAGAAGTATAGACTTCATTAAAGAGAGCATCTTGGGTTGCATACTTATCCATAACTGCATCAGTAGCTTTTTTCATCGCTTTGAGGACACTTTCTGGGAAAGTTTTGACTTTGATATCTGGGTACTTTGTTTTCATCTTCGCCCAAGCCTCTGTACTCTCTGCAAAGTTTTCATAGAGCATATCAGCTGCGACGGCTCTCATAGCTGTTTTGAGCATTGTTTGATATTTGGGTGGAAGCTTTTTAAACGCTTTTTTATTGACAAAAAAGTGCATCTCAGAGGCAGGTTCATGCCATCCTGTATAGTAGTAGGGTGCTACTTTGTGAAAGCCCATCTTGATATCCATACCTGGCCCAACCCATTCGAGTGCATCAATAGTACCACGGTCAAGCGATGTATAGAGTTCTCCTGCGGGGATATTGGTCACACTCACACCGAGTTTTGCCATCACTTCACCTGCCATACCAGGGATACGCATCTTTAGACCCTCTAAGTCTTTGAGCGAGTTGATCTCTTTTTTGAACCATCCACCCATCTGTACGCCAGTATTTCCCCCTGGGTAGCAGTCTACTTTGAACTTATCATAGACTTTTTTGGTCAATGCTTCGCCACCTCCATAGTAGTACCACGCATACTGCTCTGTGCTTGTCATACCAAAAGGGGTCGTCGTGAGCAAAGCTGTAGCGATGCTTTTGCCTTTGTAGTAGTAAGATGAGGAGTGTCCCATCTGATACTGCTTGTTTTTGACCATATCCAAGATACCTAATGGGGCTTTGTGCTTCTCTTTGCCATGGACTTTGATAGTGAAGTTTCCTCCACTCATCTCATCTATAAGTTTAGCAAGTTTAAGAGGAGGTGAGGCGAGGGGGGTAAGTGTGCTAGGCCATGTCATAGCGAGTTTCCATCGTATCTTTTTCTCTGCGAGTGCAGGAGTGGCTAAGAGCGTCGAAACACCCAAAACCATAGCGATTTTCATTATTTTTTTCATATGAAACCTTTATAATAAATTAGCTTATAAATTGTAATCAAAAAAGAGTATATTTTGGCTGA
>CBEUND010000094.1:0-4569 GCA_965544395.1 uncultured bacterium
GATAAAGGAAAAATATGAAAAAAATACTACTCACATCGCTCTTATTGAGTGCATCTCTTTTGGCAGAGTTCAAAGTAGGAGATACATTACCTCCCATAGAGTTATCTGACCAATTTGATAAAAAATCCAAAGTTACACCCTCTGACAAGAGCATTCTCATGGCATTTGAAAAAGATATCTCTATCACTATAGCAGAGTATCTCAAAACAAAACCAAGTAATTTTTTGAAACAACAGCATACAAAATATATCTCTGATATTAGTGCTATGCCCTCTCTCATCACCTCTATGTTTGCTCTCCCAAAGATGAAAAAATATCCCTTCTCTGTATTGCTTATTCAAGATGATTTTGGGAAGCAATTCAATAAAAAAGATGGGAAGGTTACACTTTTTAGACTCAACAAAGGGAAGATAACCTCTATTGAGTTTTTGAAACCTAGTGAGATTTCAAGATTTTTTACTAGGAAGTGATTGCACATACCTTAAGGTTCATCTTCAACGATTAAAATTTTATATTTCATACCCTAAAAAGTAGCTTGTAGTTTGGTAAAGAGGTAGTCACTCTTTTTGACTCCACTATGACAAGATATACACCCCTCTACACCTTTATCCCAAGCCTTGAATTTACCATCTTTCTTAACAAACCGAGCATATCCCCAGTTATCACCATTGGCATTAAACTCTTTAGAATTTTTGACCATATACTCAACTCTCTGTATCTTATCTGCCTCTAATGCTGCAGGAAATGAAGGCATCTTTTTTACAGACCAACCAATTTTTACAATCTTACTCCCCTCTGGCATAACTTTTGATTTCTCTTTGAGAGCATTATACCCTATAGGATTAGCCAAGATATATCGTAACTCATTTTTATCTGTTCTAAAATGTGTTGCTACCACTCTATAATCTTGATACCCCTCGATTACTTTAAATGACAAATTATTATCAGCCATTTTCAAATTAGGTAATTGAGTATTTTCTGCACATAATAGAGCTATAAACATTGTTGACACTGCTACTGTTTTTTTCATTTTTTATCCCTTTTTATCTTTATTTGTGGAAACTTTTAATGGGGCTCTAAAGCCCAATTTTATAACAAGGAGAGACCCCTTGTCATAGTTATCTAATCGCCATCACCACCGCCAGGTCCATTGTGACAGTCATAACAACTTACTTTGTGACCAGCAGGGAATGATTTACTTCCATGCTCTACACTCAGTGTACGAGCGGACATTGTTTTGGATAGGTTTGATCCTCTATAGTCTGCACCGTGACAAGATGCACATTGTGTAGCACCACCATGCTCTGCTACATCTTGATGATTTCGTACCCAACTATCTCCTATAGAGTGCATACCGTGAGGTCCGCTACTACTTGTATTTGGCATAGATGTATGACATGCTGTACACTCACCGATAGTTCCTGCGTGTCCTTGGATATGAATACTTTGGAGATTATCTTCTGGTTTGCTACTTGGATAGATAGCGTGTGTAGAGCCATGACAAGCAGAACATTGTAAACCACCATGACCTGTACTAAACCTATAGAGGCTTTTACCTGTTGCTGGGTGGTTAGCACTTGTAGCAAATCGGTTATCTACTGCAGCTCTGAGTGTTCCTGTGAGCATATTGGTGACTGCTACAGTCTCTCTCTTGCCATTTTGATGACAACTTTGACAATTTGGCTCATCGAACCAACCATCTCTAGCACCACCAACTGCACTCATAGTACCATGACAGCTTTGGCACTGCATTTTGTTAGAACCATCTGCATTTTTAGCACTTCCCATAGCACCTCGAAGACATTGAGTTGTAGCTCCAGGGTGACAACTATAACACGCATTTCTATTCGTTGCATCATTGAGTTTCATATTTGTCAATGGGTCTGTTACATTGGCGTGTTTACTGTGGAGTGCTTGTGTGAGTGGTTTGATACCATTCACCCCTGTATTTGGCAATGCATTACTCTTGTGACAAGATGCACAGAGTATAGGTGTTCCACTATTGGCAGTAGTCTCTAATCCAGCACTATTATAGTTCCACCCTTTATTCGCGAGTGCTTGTAGGTTATTACTCACTGCATTAGGGTGTTTTTGGTCATGAAGTCTAAGAATATTGAGTTTATAATCCTTCTGTGCATCTGCTATACTCACCCAACCTGCTGATGGTTTAGCGGAGGTATTACTGTTGGATGCGTGACACTTTTTACAATCCATCTCATCACTGACAGGTAAAACAGTAGTTGTCTCTGCCAATATTTGACCACTTGCACTTTTGGCTACAACTTTTACCATAGGATACATATTGTAAGAACCATCATCATTTCTAGGACTTGTAGGTATTCCCTCTGCTTTCCACCAATTGTTAGTTGACTCATAGGTCATAGTATGTGGAGTGAGGCTTTGTACTGGATTGTTGGCTAAACCTACATTTTCAGATGGGGATGAACCAAAAAGATCCCCTGCATATGTCCAAAAGTTGGTTTTTGTACTACTTGTAGTATTCCATTTCCCATCCAAAGATACTGCTGACTCATAAGTAATAGTGACACCACTATTGATATGTTTTGGGTGTGAACCTTTCTCGATGAGTTGTGCTATGAGGTTATTATAGGGTGGCAATATTGAAAAGATAGAGTAGTCATTGCCGTCCATACAGTGCATCCCAAGATCATTCCACGCTAGGAGGGTATAAGCTCCTGTGTTGCTCGGAGTTGTGGCAGGTAAAGTACCCAAAGCACTTGATACTGTTGATGAATCTTGCGTGATATTTTTCATAATATCTATGGCATTTTGATAATCATTTGAGCCTGAGTCAACAAAGGCTAAACCTACTTGGGTTTTGTTGCTCAAAATAACTGCATCATCCCCCAATGCACCATTGATAGCTGCTAAAATAAAAGTAGATTTAGCAATCGAACCACTATCTAATGCTGTAACCCAATAGTGTAACCCTTCAGTATCAGGATCTCTTTTGAAGAGATTTTGGTAGACACGAGTTACAAACTCTGTCGTACTTAATCCATCAGGATATTTTGTTTTTGTCTCATCTTGATCAAAAAAGCTTGTTGCAGTATCTTCAATACTAAGCTTTGATTGATACAGCCAATAGTTCAAACCATCTGCATCGGGTGCTCTATCAAAAGTCGCTACATAAAGTTTGACGATACTCTCTTTATTGTCACTTGTAATGGTTTGCGAGTTACTCTCTTCATTACTTATGTTGTTACTACTATAGCTAGAGAGAGACTCACCATCATTATCGTTATCACTATCTCCATAGACTGCATTACTACCAATCAACACTATTGACAGTATGATGAAAATTTTTTTGTACATACTCTATCCTTTTTTTGATTTTAAGCTACCATGACTTTTGGCATGGTGAAACCTTGCATGAAAGAATACAATATGATTATGAAGATATAATGAAGAGTATCTGGAAATAAAACCTAGTGAGATTTCAAGATTTTATACAAGTAAGTGATTGTACGCATTTGTAAATATAATATATTAGAGTGATCCCTCTTGATCATATTTAATATCGCTATAGATATTCTTAATCACATTAGAAACATCGGATTTTTTAAATGGTTTGGGTATATGGTAGTCATAGAGTGTTTTTTGCTCTTCTATTGCGTTGAGATCATTGGTGATAGAGACTATAAATATCTTCTCTTGTATCCTTGCGTTCTTTCGTATAGAGTCTACTACTTCTGAACCAAGTTTTTTGGGCATATGGTGATCTAAAAAGAGTATATGTATATGTTCATCGCTCTTGATCGAATCTTCTATCTTTTTGAGTGTTTCATCTCCATCATATGCAAATGAAATATCATCTATATTCTCCTGTCTTATCATCGCATCTAATATTTTGACATTCATCTGTACATCATCAGCTATGAGGACTCTTGCACCTCTGTGGGTGAGTTTTTTGTGAATGATAGTGTCATCAGATGTGAGAGAATCTATATAATTGGTCAAATTTTCTACATCCTCATGGATTGCATATACAAGCTTTTGGATTTCTGGATTGCTTATAGTGAAGCGACCAAGATGTTTTTTGATCTTATCGATTGTTTTGTATGCATCCACTACATCAAAACCATGGCTATTGTTGCTATCTCTATTCTTACTATCATGTCTCTCTCTTAGGTTGACAAATATCTCTATAAGTCTATCCATAAGTGCCAATACTATTTTGATATCTTCATTATTATAAGTGTAGTGACTTTTTGAGAAACGAAGGATTCCTATCACTTCATTGTCTGAAATAATAGGTGCGATGATTTGAGAAGTTATCTTTAGATTAAATGGATTATCTAGTGCGATATTATATTTTTTATCAAATGGTACATATTTACTAAAATATATTTTTTTATTATGATATGCCTCTCCGACAAGACTTATAGAACTGTCTTGGAGCATATTGAGTGCAATGGCATGATCTTTTTGGTTTTCATAAAATCGCTTCTTTTCTGTGTCATATATGAGCAGTTCTACATCATCTGAGAGTGTCAATTCTTTGAGAATGGAGACAATCTTTGATTGATTGCTTATTGCTTTCATTAA
>CBEUND010000095.1:0-4553 GCA_965544395.1 uncultured bacterium
TATAGACAAACTCCCTATACTCTATATACTCCTCTTTGAAACTGTGAGGAGCGAGAGAAGCCAAAAAGCCCTCTACCCTCTCTGCTCCCTCCTCTAGCTCTACGAAGTACTGCTCATTGGCTTCTAGTGTGAGCCAATCCTTGAGTGATTTGTGGTAGAGGTCTACTCTGCCGTTTTGCTCTGTGAGCATAGAGCCAAACCTAGAGATGACTCTGCGGAACTCTTTTGATTTCATAGAGAGTATATCTCGCAAGATAATACTAGGGATCGCTTCGCCATAGGCTATCAGGACTTCCAAAAGAGGGGCGAACTTGCTATCATACTCCTCCTCATCTCTGCTAATCCTAGCAAAAAACCCTGCATAGATGCCATTGAGTCCTTGGGGGAATCGAGAGCTATCTGTGATCTCTATATTGCCTCCCTTGACCTCTGCAAAAAAGTTTTGCAGATAGAGCATGTTGGCACTACTACTCTCTAGTATGGCATCGTAGAGCGTAGTATCATCTTTGTGGTGTTCTAGCTCTAGCTCTGTGAGCTTCTGCGTGATAAAGAGTCGGCAGTCTGCTCTGTTTTCAGGGCTTTGTGCATCTAGCTTCATAGGGTTGAGTGCAGAGAGTGGCTGTGTGAGTCGTTTGTCTGGACGGCTAGTGATGATGATCTTGACAAACTCTGGCAGACTCGATGCGAACCTAGGGTCACGCAACAAAGAGACTATCCCACTTTCTGCTATAGTACCATCTGCGAGTGTCTCATCGAGTGCATCTATCACAAAGATATACTCCCTCTCTCTAGCTCCTATGTTTTTGAGTGGAGTGGCTATAAGGAGTTCAAAGAGCTCCATACTATCTCTGCCTTGGGTAGTGATACCGCTTATCTCATCTATATATCCATCTATCTGTGACTGAAAGCTATAGGCTAGAGTCTTGATGAGTCTCTGTGGATCGTTTCTGCTCGATTGGTTGTAGCTACAAAAATGCACACCTATAACAGATGGATGTTTGGAGGCGAGATGCACACCCAAAGCACTCTTGCCATAACCAGCCTCTGCGGTGATCCACAAGAGCCTAGAGTCTTTATGGTCTTCTATCCACTTTGTTATCTGCTTATCGATCCACTCTCTCCCGATGAACCGTGTGTGTAGAGAGAAATCTATATCAAAGCTATGAGGGTCTAACTCTTGCAAGATATGACTCTGTACCCCATCAAAACTCAAAGAGCTTTCACCTGTGAGGATAGAGAGAAGTCTCTGCATATTTTCATCGAAGAGCTTCTCTTGTTTATCTCCATTTACTTGATGCAAAAACTCCATATCCATATACTGTACTCTGTGGATAGAGAGTGGGAGGGAGTTGTATTTGATCATAATGGGTAGTATGTTTTTCTTTTGCTCTAGTGCCATAGAGAGTTCGTTGAGACAGTAGCCATCTGGTCGTCTAGCAGAGTAAGGAGTCACAAAGAAGAGTACCCAATGACTCTTCTTGATAGCTACCTCTAGTTTGTAGTCCCACACTATGCCTGTATGTAGTCTCTCGCTATCAAAAAAGACTTCATACCCCTTGTCTTCTAAATACTCCTTTACCTTGAGTACATACTGTTTATACTCATCATGTCCATAAGAGAAAAATAGTCTATCCATTGGTGTCTCCTTTTTTTGGTTAAGACTATTATATCTTATTGATATATCAAGATTATTGAGATACTCTCATTCTATAACTTAAATCTTGTTTGCATTACTCTTTATATAGCGAGACTCTCTATCGCATACCCACTCTTTGCCAAATAGAGAGGGATATAGTAGACAGAAGCCAAATCCCATCTGTAGGTCTCTTGGAGTTTAGCACTATCAAACTCCTCTATGGGCTTGAGGCAATCATGCTCTTTGGCTTTGTCGTTTCGCTCTTGGTTGTAGCTCCAGCCATTTATATAATGAAAGGCATCCCATCTATTATGCTCTGCTCTAGCGAGTCTATCTATCATCTTTGTATCGAAATCCTTTGGAAACTCATCTATGCTAAAGTTGGCTAAATCTAGCTCAAAGCTACTATCTCCTGTGAGTCTACTGTAGAATATATTTTGATTTTCTGCTTTTAGAGACTCCACTGATTTGGTAGATTTGACTCTCTTGAGTCCCAATGAGAGGAGCTTGGTATCTATATGTATCGCTTGGGCTTTGTTGGAGTTTCTTTTATGTGGGTCTAGCTCTAGCCACTTTTGGTGCATGAGCTTCTCATCTTCGTTTTGATTGCCATCATAGTCGTAGTGAATCAGCTGTGCCAAATAGTCTAACTTCCCATGAAGTAGTATCTCTTTGGTCGATAGATCGCTTATATTGGCAAACGAATAAAAGTTGGCAAAATCATCTCTATCACTATCTATCTGTTTGGAGAGACCTAAGTCATGATAGATAGCAAAGAGTACTTTGGTCTTAAAATTTTGAGAGGCTATGGCTTTAATATAAGTGGTATCTTGTAGATTGATAGCTATATCTAGGTTCTGCTCCTCATCTTCTGTAGCTATGTAGATATTGGTGAGGTTGCTACTCTGCCATATCTCATCTCTATAGAACTCTATACTCTGGCTATCTAGCTCTACAGGGAGTATCTCTATATGCGGTATCTTGGATATATTACTAAAAAGCATCTCCACCTTGTTACAAAACTTTTGAGCATCTCTATTGATGCAGTAGAGTTTGAGGTGGTTTTGGTTGGGGAGATGGGCTAAGAGTGCTATATGGTAGATCAGCTCTATAGCTAGAGGTGAATCGCCCACTATTATCATACTATACGCATCATTTCCCTCTACTATCTCCTCTCGATAGCCCAAGATATGGTGAGTTTCAAAGAGGCTCTTTGCCATATTTTCATAGAGTGAGTAGGTGACTACACTGATATCTTTCTCTTTAGCCGAGAGAAGGTTTCCACGAAAGAGGGCATTGAGGTCTCTGTTGATTATATGTGTATGTATGGTTTGGGCATTTGTGCCATTTGATGCCTCTATGAGCTGTTTGGATATAGCTATATTTTGCCTATCATTACCAGTAGATACTATAGCGTGGTGCATATATTTTAGCTCTAGTGCATCTATCTCTTTTGATATATCTCCCACTATCACCCCAATATAGCTATTTTTAAATCTCTCCATAGTATAGTGTGAGTTGTCTCTATCTATGACAATAGCACTCTCTTGCTTTTCGAGCCATATACTACTCTGTTCATCTAGCCCTACTATGAGGGTATATCTCCTCTTTTGTGTGAGCCAAACTACTAAAGTGTTGATACCCTCTCGAAAAAAGAGTATACCCACCCCCAAAAGAGTCGTAAATATAGCCAAAAGCTGTGCTATATTGACAAAGAGATTATCATCAGTAGTCCACGCAAAAAAGAACAATCCTATAGTATGCGTAAACACATCTAGCCAATTGGTAGTAGCATCAGATATACCAAATCCTATCAATCCCGATATCGTACTTAGCCCCGCCAAAATCCCAAAAAGCCTCTGCTCTTTACCTCTAGTTATCTCTATATTTCCTAACATATTTTCTCCTTTTTGATATGACATGAAAGCATAACTCTTTTGGATATTTTGGATATGGAGTTATTTTTCTACCTTATCCACCTCATCTTGCATAGCCTTACGAAGTAACTCTAAGTTCTTATAACATGCTTTAGTATCAGGATGCTCCTCTCCTAGGAGTTTTTCTTGTATCTCCAGAGCTTTGAAGTAGAGGGGTTCTGCTTTTTGGTATTCTCCTATATTTTCATATATTCTTGCCATATTCTTGCCATATTGCGTTACTTTATCGTTGTAAACATTGAGTCGCTCTAGGGTTTTGTTGATAGCTTCAAAGTAGACGATATACTCTCGGAGGAGTTTAACGGATCTTACTTCAGTACTATTGGCTATGATATTGGCAAAGAGTAGCACTATATCATCTATCTCTTCAGTAGTTGGGGTGTGGTTTGCCAGATGTACTCTATGAGGATTTGTTGGTAAAGACAGAACCTATAGCTAATTCCTCTCTCTATTTTTTGTTAGCGTAAAATACTATAAAATTGATAAAAAGAAACTTTTATGTTATAATCATTGCAATTGAAAAAAGGAGACGAATAATGCAAACAATAAAGCTAGATGTCAGTGATAGTATCTATGATAAAGTGATGCTCTTTTTGCAAAGTTTTCCAACAAAAGATATCAAACTCTATAGGGAAAAACCTACAGATACTACTCAAAAACAAGAAAAATTAACAGAGTTTTTTCATAATTCACCGCTACAAGAGATTTCACTAGAGCGAGATGATGAGATATATCAAAGCAGAGTGGACTTTTGAGATATTTACTTGATACAAATATCATATCAGAATTGACAAAACCCACTCCTAATAAATATTTTTCTCATTTAGAGATAGAGATGATAAATCCGTTTAGATGAAAAGGACATTGCTTTTAGTCGTCTTGACAAAGAGGTAGATCTATAAATCTAATGCAATAAAACCTTATATCCTTAGTCTGTATCGCTCCCCAACAGTTGCTTCATACTCTCTACCATATCATGT
>CBEUND010000096.1:0-4301 GCA_965544395.1 uncultured bacterium
AAGGAAGAAGTACCTCTCCCCAGATACCTGCGGCACTCGATAAGAGAGGGTGGGCTGCTATGTTCCCATCCTGACCCAATGTCCTCTCATACCGTCGCACAGGTCTAGAAAGAGGCACTCAAGGTATCTATATACCCTCAGTGCCTCTTTTGTGGATTTGTATTATACTGAAGAAATGATAAATAAAAAATTAATTTTGTGGATTATCTTTACACAAATGTATGATATAGTACGAAAAATCTATCGAAAAGGTGGTATTCTTGTGATAAATCGACGATATTTTTTGGCTTTTTGTGGTGTAAGTGGCTCTTCACTCCTCTTAGCTAAACCAACTACAACCCAAACCTCCATCCCTCCTCAGAGCTTACGCATTATTGCAAAGGTGCAGCAACATATGTTTCCTCCGCAGAGTGAACTCCCAAGTGCACAGAGATTTAGAGCGATTGAATACTTCTCAGAGGCTGTAGCCCACCCTAGCTATGACAAAGATTTGCGTCAGCTTATCATCAAGGGAGCCAAAAAGCTACAAGAGAGGGAGAAAAATTTTTTAGAATACAATGAAGATCAAAGAGAAAAAGCACTACGAGCCTATGAGCAGAGCACTCTAGGAAGAAGGTGGCTCAACCGTATTTTGATAGTCACGATGGAAGCACTTTTGGGTGATCCTATCTATGGGGGTAACTACCAATCACTCGGATGGCAATCATTGGGGACAAGTGGTGGAGAGCCTCGCCCCCTCACAAGATATGTAGAGTTATGAAAAAGTTATATGATGCCATAGTCGTCGGTTCAGGAGCAAGTGGTGGAGCTGTAGCCCATCAACTCTGCCAAGCTGGATACAAAGTAGCACTCATAGAGAAAGGGCGACTCATCAAAAGAGAAGAGTTTAGCAAAGATGAGATCGCTTACTGTAGAAGAGATATCATTACACCCAATCTCTTTGAAGAGTATCATACGATAGAAGAGAGAGAAGATGGCAAGTGGGTGGAGACTCCTACATATGAGTCTGGTTGGAGCTTTTGGAATGGTAATATCGTAGGTGGTTCTTCAAACCTCATGAGTGGAATGTTTCATCGTATGCATCCTGATGACTTTCGCTTACTGACTAAATTTGGAGAGATTGAGGGAGCCAATATCGTCGATTGGCCTATCACTTATGAAGATATGGAACCATACTACACGCTCGCAGAGGATCTTATAGGAATATCAGGAAAAGCACAAGCACACCCCTATGAACCTCCTCGAAGTAGTCGGGATTTTCCTTTTCCTCCTACAAGTGAAAACCAAGTTGTCAAACTTTTTGATAAGAGCTGTCAAAAACTAGGCATTACGCCACTCATAACTCCACGAGCAGTCATATCACGAGATAGAGGAGATAGAAAAGCGTGTTACTACTCCAACTTTTGTGGAAGTTACGGTTGCTCTTCTGGAGCTAAAAGTAGTGCAAGAGAAGCATTGATTATACCAGCTCTTGCTACAGGTAATTTGACACTATTGACTAACACGCATGTGACAAGAGTATTGAGTGATAAGGATAGAGTTACGAGCGTTGAGATTGTCGATACGATAACAAACAAAAAAAGCAGACTCGAAGCGAAGATATTTGTCTTGGCAGCACAAGCACATGAGAGTAGTCGACTTCTACTCAACTCAGCCAACAAAGAGCATCCAAAAGGTTTGGGCAATAGTAGTGGAGAGCTAGGCAAAAATCTCATATTTTCTGGTGGTGGTGCAGGAGAGGGGCGATTGAGCAAAGAGCAACTCAAGGAGATATCTTTCGATGAGTTGATGCAAAGAGGTCTCTTTGTCAACCGCTCTATTCTCGACTGGTATAGACTGGATAGCTGGTGGCAGAGTGCTACGAAAGGTGGTCTTGTTGAGTTCATGTTTGAACATCAAAACAATATCTCTCGTGCATTAAAAACTCGCTACGAGGATGAGAAGCTTCTGTGGGGTAAAGAGTTGGCACAAAAACTCAAAAAGAGTTTCATGGATGGGAAAAACATTCGTTTTGAAATTTTTAATGATTGGTTGCCTACGGATGAGTGTTTTGTCTCTTTAGATAAAAAACGCTTTGATAAATATGGCATGCCTGTGGCAAAACTGCGTATCAATGGACATCCGCATGACCTCAAAGTAGCAAGAGAGATAAGCAAGCATTGTGAAGCTATCCTCAAAGAGATGGGAGCTACTGATATCTATAGCTCCATCTCTTCGACACCACCACAAAATCTTATCGCAGGTGGGTGTAGATTTGGGAGTGATCCCCAAAAATCTGTCTTAAATGCACATTGCCAGTCACATGACATCCCCAATCTTTTCGTAGCGGATGCTAGCTTCATGCCTACGGGAGGGAGTACACCATACACTTGGACTATATATGCAAATGCACTTCGTATTGCTGATCATATGATAGAAGAACTCAAAAAAATCAATTAACTTTTAGTTAATCTATCTATGATACCATTTTATTTTAGTCATTAAAATATGTAAATATTTCTTTAAAATTAATTAATATAAAAATGGAGAGCTATAAAATGAAGCGTGTCTATGCACTACTATTTAACTTATCAATTATATCCACTCACAGTGTTGCAAAACCTACAAAAATCGACTCTAAATATGAGACAGAAAAACAAAAACAGACGATTGTCAAGAAAAACTCCTCCCTAAAAACAAAAATTGTAAACTATAAAATAGAAGAGGGCGATACTCTCTTCATAATCGCTCGAAAACACCACACTACCGTAGCTGAAGTCAAAAATATAAATCACCTTGCAGATAATGCGGTACTCAAGATAGGTTGCTCGCTCCAAGTACCACTCAATACATACTTTCCAAAAGAGATGAATATCCAATCAGCATTGAAGATGATCCAAGAGCGGACAGCCCAAAAAGAACAGATAGTCAAAAAAGAGAAACTAGCGAAAAAAACTCCTACATATACAATACAAAGTGGTGATACACTCTTAGGTATCGCTCTTAGCCACGAGACAACACTCACAAAATTAGCTAACCTCAATGGTTTTGACATTAACAAAACACTCAAACTTGGTGAAGTGATCAAATTGCCACACGATACCCCAACAAGTAGTCACAAAGCTTCTAAAACCAATAAGACAAAACTAGCAAAAGTAGAAAAAACCTCTACGAAATCTGCAAAAGAGTATACGATTAAAGATGGTGATACACTCTTAGGTATCGCTCTTAGCCACGAGACAACACTCACAAAATTAGCTAACCTCAATGGTTTTGATATTAACAAAACACTCAAACTTGGTGAAGTGATCAAATTGCCACAAGATACCCCAAAAAGTAGTCATAAAGCTTCTAAAACCGACAAGACAAAACTGGCAAAAGTAGAAAAAAAGAGTCTAACAACAAAAGAGTATAAGATAAAAAGTGGTGATACACTCTTAGCTATCGCTCTTAAGCACAACACAACACTCAGCACCTTAGAGAAACTCAATGGCTTTGACAGTAAGAAAACACTCAAACTAGGTGAAGTGATCAGTGTACCCAAAGATGTAGAGAAAACTCCAACAAAGATGAAAAAGAGAATTGCATTTACAAAAAAGCATAAAAAAACTCTTCTCACATACACTATCAAAAAAGGGGATACACTCAATAAAATAGCACGCAAACACGATATAACAGTCGTCAAACTCATAAAGATAAACAAGTTAAATCCACGCAAAAGCCTCAAGATAGGAGCAAAACTCTCTCTCGTCACAAAATCAAAATCAAAATCAAAAATAGCAAAAATCCATAGCAAAAAAAATCATAAGTTCAAAAAGAGAAGAATAGCTTCAGTCAAAAGTCATAAAAAAAGAGTAAAAAGAAAGCATAGAACGAAAAAATTTGCAGTCGCACATAGAACTACAAAAAAGAGCTTCATCGAAAGGTTAGGCTGGGGAAGCTCTTCACTCAAATTGACAGCAGCCAAAAAGCAACTTGGTAAAAAGTATGTATGGGGTGCAACAGGTCCCTACTCCTTTGACTGCTCAGGGTTTACAAAATATGTATGCGACAAAAATGGCATATGTATACCACGAACCTCTATAAAACAATCAAAAGTAGGTAAAAGAGTGACACGGTCACAATTGAAAGCTGGTGATTTGATATTTTTTGATACATCACGAAGACGAAGAGGCTATGTCAACCATGTCGGTATCTATATAGGTCACAATAAATTCATCCATGCATCTAGTGCCAAAAGAAAAGTGGTCATCACAAGCTTGGAAGCACCTTTCTATAAGGCACGATTCAAGTGGGGAAGCCGTGTAAAAGACTAACTAACT
>CBEUND010000097.1:0-4131 GCA_965544395.1 uncultured bacterium
GGTAAAAGTGTTTTTGGGAGGTTGCTTAGGCTACCCTTACATCACAAAAAGCAAGAGGATGAAATATCGCCCAAATTTTGCAAGCGACACGATGACTATGAAGTGCTTGATATCATAATGGAGTGAACCTGCAACAAAGGTAAGGGGATCACCGATGAGAGGAACCCATGAAAAGAGTAGTGCATAGGAACCATACTTTTGGAAGTAGGCTTCACTCTTCTCTATGGCAGTAGCAGATAGCTTTTTACTCTTGAGTAGGTACTCTGTGCCTTTTTTGCCTATAAAGTAGTTGATGATAGAGCCTAGCACATTACCCAAACCTGCGAAGAGAAAAAGCAGCCAAATATCATCACGATCTCTATAGTAGAGCAGTGTCGCTTCACTAGAGAGAGGGAGGAGTGTCGCAGCCAAAAGTGAGATACTAAATATGCTAAAATATATCATCTCATAGCTATATGATAGAGTACACTTAGAGGGTGCGTTGGACTTGATCTATCCAGTAGGGCATCAACTTTTGCTCTGTTTTGAGTGTCGTACTCTCTCCATGTCCAGGATAGAGTCTAAACTCCTCTTGGATACTAGAAGCCTTCTTGAGACTAGCGATCATCTCCTCTCCACTAGAGTATGGAAAATCCCATCGCCCTATGGATCGTTGGAAGAGAAAATCACCACAAAACCACACATCCCCTATCTCGATGATACTACAACCAGGAGTATGCCCAGGAAAATGGCGAAATTTGACGATAGCTCCGCCGATATTGAGTAGTTGATCTCCAGCTATAAGATGGTCAGGTATACTTGTGGGTGTCCCTTGGGAGAAGGGATCATCCTCTAGCATAAAGGCATCCTTGCTTGGTATATATATAGGGATATCCAAAACCTTTTTGAGCTCTGCATTACTCCATACATGATCGAAGTGTCCATGCGTATTGAGTATAGCTAGAGGGTTCGTAACATGTTCGACGACCCACTGAGTAGCTCCTACACCAGGATCTATAATAAGATCTCTGCGTATACCATCTATAGTCACCGTCGCGATATAACAATTGGTCTGATAGACTCCCATCGGTTCTCTTTGTATTTTCACTCTTTTTATCCCTATTCGTTTTTATTATTTTTGTTTTATTATTGCTGTATGCGTGAATTTGTGCGACCCAACCACGCATCTGCAATCTTTCGCAATCCTTCTACATCAGAAGAGGCAAAGATCTTCAAATCACAAGCAATTTTCTTGGATTGGAGTGTATAGTGCTCTTGGATATACTCCACGATCGCTTCACCAGAGTGTATCATGATGGGTTTGCCTTCAAAGTATGCTTGCATAGCGTCAGAGATGAGAGGGAAATGGGTGCAACCCAAGATGATAGCGGTAGGAGTTGATATATCTTCAAAGTAGTATTTCATAGTTTCATAGAGGAGATCTCCATCCAATATCCCCTCCTCCACGAGAGGCACAAAGAGTCCCGTCTGTAGAGCAGTGATCCTGTGATAGCCTCGCTCTTTGAGTTCATTTTGGTAGCGAGCAGAAGCTATAGTAGCACGCGTCCCTGTGATGAGGATCTGAGCATCTCTATCGCTCAGTTTGTTCTCTACGGCACGGATACCTGGCTCTATCACACCTACGATATCATATGTAGCACTTTCACGCATCTCTGCAAGAGCATAGGCACTCACTGTATTACACGCTGTGATGAGCAAATCTATATCAAAATTATTAAAAAATTCGAGTGCTTCTAAAGAGTAGCGGATGATAGTGTTTTTATCTTTTGTCCCATAAGGTACACGAGCAGTATCCCCATAGTAGATGATCTCATCAAAGAGCTGATGCTCTAGTAGAGATTTGACCACACTCAAACCACCAGCACCAGAGTCAAAAACACCTACTCGCATCGAAAACCTAGCAAGAAGAGGCTAGGCACCCTCATTCATAATAGAGAGAAACTCTTTATTACTTTTGGTTTTGAGCATCTTAGAGAAGAGGAATTTCAAGCCCTCAAGCTCTTCCATGTTTTGCATAGCATTACGCAATGCCCAAACCTTTTGTAGTGTCTCTGGGTCTGTGAGGAGTTCCTCTTTTCTCGTACCTGACTTGGTCACATCAATAGCAGGATAGAGACGACGATCTGCTACATGACGATTGAGCACGACTTCAGAGTTTCCTGTACCTTTGAACTCTTCGAAGATCACCTCATCCATACGACTTCCTGTATCTATGAGTGCTGTTGCGATAATGGTGAGACTCCCACCCTCTTCGATATTTCGTGCCGCTCCAAAAAATCTCTTTGGCTTATGGAGTGCATTGGCATCTACACCACCTGAGAGGACTTTTCCTGAGCTTGGTGTGACAGTGTTGTAGGCTCTGGCAAGTCTCGTAATAGAGTCGAGAAGTATAACGACATCTTTGCCTAGCTCTACGCGTCTTTTGGCTTTCTCTATCACCATCTCTGCCGTACGGACATGATTGTGTGCTGGTAAATCAAAAGTGGAGCTATAGACTTCTCCTTTGACTGATCGTTGCATATCAGTCACCTCTTCTGGTCGCTCATCTACCAAAAGAACCATCAATGAGACATCTGGGCTATTGTATGTGACTCCGTGGGCTAACTCTTTGAGTAATTCTGTCTTCCCTGTCCGAGGTGGTGCGACTATCAAGGCTCTCTGCCCTTTGCCGATAGGAGTGAAGAGGTCGAGTACCCGACCTGTGAGCTTCATAGGATTATACTCTAGTTTCAGCTTTTGATTGGCATAGAGTGGAGTGAGGTTATCAAAGAGCGGTCTCTGTTTTGATTTTTCTGGGGGGAGGTAATTGATCGCTTCTATCTTGAGAAGAGCATAATACTTCTCTTGATCCTTTGGTTGTCTCACTTGACCTGTGACTATATCCCCATTTCTGAGTGCAAATCGTTTGATCTGTGTAGAGCTAACATAGGTATCATTACTAGAGTTGGCGAAGTTACCATCACTCGAACGAAGAAAACCATAGCCATCATTCATCACTTCAAGTATGCCTGTATAGAGTATAAATCCACCCTGACTTACTTGTGACTTTAGTATCTCAAATATGAGATCTTTTCGCTGAAATTCATTTGGATTTTCTACCTTCACCTCTTTGGCGATCTCCAATAATTGAGTCAATGGTTTTTGTTGTAGTGTCTCTATTTTGTGACCATCGACTGGTACGTGTGTTTTATTGTTTCTTCTATTGGCGTGAGAGTTGCCGTTAGATTTTTTGTTTTCGCTCATTGTTCCTCTTGTTTTTGATTATAACAACTATTGATAATGTATAAGATGAGAGTATACCCCAACTGTTATAATGGATTGTAGTGGTATTATTATAATTGTTTTTTGCTGAAATGTCAAATAGTTATGCAATTATTTGTAAGTATTTAATTCTATCTCAACAAAGACGAACCTCAGAAAAAAAGAGTTTTTATAGCTAAAATCTTTCATTTATGTTGGAATAATCCCTATTTTTCGCTAAAATTTGATGGAAATGTCTAAAGGTTAGAAAATAAAAATATAAGGATAGCAATTGGCTTGAGGTCTCTATTTTGAACTATTTTCTACCTTTTTGTTGGATTATGTGACTAATTTCAAGCTTTGATGAATACAGATGCTACTTTATTAGCTCCTTGATAATAGATTGTATTACACCCAAATTGCGATACTCTAACTGACATTAAGTCAGTTATGCGTTTCTCTTCTTTGAAATATTTATTTACTCTTTCAACCATACTTCTTTGGTTGTAGTGGTAGATTAAAAAACTTGAATTTCTTTTTTTCATCTTTGATTAGTTGAATTTTCTCTTGTTGAGTATGGTGATGAGATCATCCATATAGAGATACAAAACAATAACCATAAGCAAATGAATTTAAGAATGTTGAGATATATGAGTGATATACTCTTTGAGTATGAAGGCTTAGATGTCAAGCAATATTTGCTCTATATTGGAGAATCGAAATGCTCTATGCAAAATCATATCACAAAAAACAGACTCGACTATAGTTATGATATAATTGATATGAAAGATATACCTTGCGAAGCACTACTGAGATAATTAGCAATATTAATGGTGTGGAGCATTTGGATAGGATAGGGGTGAGTGTAGGTTTGGCATTGCCAAACGCTTT
>CBEUND010000098.1:0-4071 GCA_965544395.1 uncultured bacterium
GATGCACTCAATAAGAGCGATGTGAGTAGTATTTTTTTCATATTTTTCCTTTATCCCGCATTATGCAATAGGATTACTGAAAATAGCGTTTATGCTTGTGCCTAGGGTGTTTGTGAAAAATTTGAGGTTAACCCAAAGGTTAATCGATGATTTTCTCATAAATGCCCTAGGTGCAATGATGAATGCTAGATTCGTGATTTCTATTGCATAATTCGGGTTTATCTATAAATAGAATGTAAACCAAAACAAATGCTAAGTCAATGAGAGTAATAGCAAGAGCAATCCAACCCAAAATATCGGCTTTGTAAAGAGCAAAAAAACCTCCAGCGGTGAGAGTGCGGATGATGATGGTGGCTAGAGCGAGTGGATGAGCGTGAGTAGGGAGCATAAAGCCTAGGAGATGGATAAGCCCTACACCCATCACAAAACCAAAGACTATCTGTTGATACCCTCCTATAAACTCTTGACCTATCAGAGCATAAAGCGTACTTCCAAAAAAGAGCAGGAGTAATCCGCCCAAACCATCAGAAGCAAAAGCTATCAAGTGGTAGAGACGAAGAGCAGATAAACTTTTTAAAAACTCGATAGAGACGCTAAGATTTAAAAACTCCATAAAAAAGATAAGTGCAAAGAGAAACAAAGCACCAAAACCAGCACGCCACTGCCACATCATAGCAGTATCAAATCCTCCAAAACCAGCTTGTGTAAAGCCACTCATACTCAAAACCAGTGCCATCAATGCTATCATCAAAGCCATAAAAGAGAGTTTTTGTTTGGAGAGTTTGAAGAGGGGTTCTATGATAGCTAGTGCCAAAAAAAGCAATCCTATCCCCACAGCGATATGTGCATGTCCAACCACCAAATCATTCCGATGGAAAAGATGACGAAGCTCTGGAATAAAGAGAATATTACCCTCTACATCTACAAACAAAAAAGCGAGTATAGCAATAAAAAGTGTCCTCTCTTTAGCCATAGAAAGTTCTGCATCTCTCCACCATCGATAGAGCAGTGGAATATAGAGGAGGGTTAGATACTGCAAAAACCACTCCGCCTCATAACTCAACGAGCCGATAAAAGTACGGTAGAGGATACTAAGAAGATAAAATCCTAATGGTATCTGCCACAATATATGCCATCTTGTAACAAACGAGATATGAGGAGAAGCCAATTTGATAGCCAAATAGTAGAGTGCAACAAGTGCAAAACTCATACCCAAAGTATTATCTCCATGTGGACCTAAGTGCATCTGTTCTACCTGTCCATAATCAGGATTCATCAAAAGAAGCAGAGCAAAAGGACTGATGATAACAAGTACCAAGGAGACATTGACCCAGCGAGGTTTGACCTTATAGCCTTTGATAGCCTTAAAGATAGCAATGATATAAAACACCCCTGACAATGCCAAGAGAAGATTTAACTCATAAGGAAAATCATAAAAAGGCAGAGAGCGATTGACCCCTGCTAATAATGAGAGTATCATAAAAACTAAAAATATATACCAAATAATAAAGTATCGTTCTAAATAATAGATAGCCTCATCACTCATCAAACCCTCTTTGTCAAAGAGCATAAAAGGGAGCATAGAGAGCATCAAAGGGATAAAACCATACAGCATCAAAGAGATATGCAAAGCTCTTGATATATCAGGTCTAAGTAAGTCTGTAGCGATACCAAGAAGTTGCAGAGCATAGAGCAATCCACAAAATCCAGCCAAAATCAAAAAGAGGTAGGAGAAGTAGATGTGTGGGAGAATACGGTTCTTTAGCATAATTTGCCGTCCTTAAGCGAGATAACTCTATCAGTTGATAGGATGCGTGAGTGGTCATGGGTTGCTACAATAACAGTAGCATCAAGCTCATGCAAAAGATTAAAAACTATTTGAGAGTTTTTGGAGTCCAAATTGCCTGTAGGCTCATCTGCAAATATATAGGCAGGACGGTTGATGACCGCACGAGCTATTGCCGCTCTTTGTCGTTGTCCTCCTGATACTTGATCTGGGTACTTGTCTACAAGCTCTAATATATCTAATTTGTGCAGAAGCTCTTCTATCTCACTCCGCGGATTTTTGGTCACCATCGCTATATTTTCATAGAGTGTCAAGTGTGAGATAAGGTAGTGAAATTGAAAAACAAACCCTATCTTTTGGTTACGAAAGTGGTTGATATTGGCAATCTTTTGGATAGGTGTATCATCAAAGAGGAGTTTGCCCTCTGTAGGTCTCAAAAGTGTAGAGACGATAGAGAGAAGTGTAGACTTGCCACTCCCACTCTCGCCACTTATCACTACAAATTTCTTATCAGGGATAGCAAGAGTGATATTGTGAAGTATCCGTTCATTCTCATAGTCATGAGATATATCTATAAGCTCTATCATCTACTGCCCCCTGTTTATCAATATGATAGGATCAACCCTAGCCGCAAGAAGAGCAGGGATTAATGCTCCTATAACTGCCATCGTCACAGAACCAATCAGTAGCTGTACAAAGAGATGCATATCTATCTCACCACTCAAATAGCCTTGAAACTTCTGGACATGTTGCAACTGTTCAAGAAGCACAAAACTGATACCATAGGCTAACATAAATGCTGCAAGTGTCAAAATCATCACCTCTATAACAATATGCACTACAATAGTAAATTGCGAGATGCCTACCGCTCTTTTGATGCCAAACTCATAGCGTCTATCATTTATCATCATACTCATCAGACTCACTATAGCCAAAAATCCCATAAAAAAGGAGATAGAAGCGATAACCCCACTAGAGATACGGATAATCTTAAATTGATTATAGTTATCTATAAACTCGGTCGTTGATTTGACCTCTATAGCATCACTGAGTCTATTTATCTTGGCTATTACCTCATCACTGTCTCGTTGTATATCTGTCAAAGAGAGGAGCAAAAAAGAGGCACTTTTATTAAAGAGTTTTTGGGCATCTTCTATAGGTATCACTACACCCCCATTTTCAAAACCTATAGGACTCTCGTAGACTCCAGATACCATAAATGTCGTCCCTAAAAGCTCTATAGATTGTGGGTGTTTGAGCATAGATGCGATACTATCACCAAGTATCACTTCATTCTCTTTGGGGTAGTCTCCTTTGATAAGTTTGTAGTTGGATAGACGGTTGTGTGTCACTCCATAGATACCAGCTATAGGGACTGTGCCAATCGCTCCAGCACCTACTATTACACCTTGGGCAGAGGCTACTCCAGAGATATGAGAGAGAGGCTCAAGCAGAGTGCGGTTGACATCAGAGAAAAAGGTATCAGCAACACCCTTTTGCATAACGATAATATCACCATCTGTTTTGAGCATAGAAGCATACATACTAATAATACCATTGCCTAATGCCGTAATCAAAAAGATAGAAGCGATAGCAGAGGTAGCAGATATAAGTATCAGTAGTGTCTTATATTTGTATCGTAGAAATGACTTAAACATCAATCACTCTTAGCGTTTTTTGAATTGAACATCTATATCCAAGTCTATTTGATCGCGAACAGTTAGTAGCAATAATTTTGGAGGTTTTACCCCATACGAAGACATTTTAAAAGAGCCTTTTCCTTTGAATAAAACTTTTCCATTTTTCTCTTTGATATCTGCTGTAATACTCAATGGTTTTTTGACACCGTGAAAATTTAAAATACCGCTTATTTTGTACTTTGCACCTGCTTTCTTGACCTCTTTGAAAGAATAAGTTGCAAGAGGATATTTGTCACTCTCTATTGCTTCAACCATATGTTCATCTCTCTTTGCATTGTCACTTTTGAGCAATCTAATAGAGGCATCTACCGTTCCTTTGATAGTTTCTATCCCCCCACTCATACTCAAACGAGAAGTAAGACTCGTAGTTACTGGATCGATAGTAGAGTCCCCAAAGACCTCTGTGTGTGCTTTGATACTAGCAGTTGTAACAACTAAATCACTTGCCATCAATGAAGATGCTACAAGTAGAGAGTATAGAATAGACTTTTTCATAATAATTTCCTTTGTAATAAAGGCTACCCAAGGGAATAAACACCCAAATAGCTTTATGAGGTTTTTCATAGACAAGGCAATCGTTTGCAG
>CBEUND010000099.1:0-3925 GCA_965544395.1 uncultured bacterium
GTCGCATCGCCACCTGCATGGACTATCCGCCCTACAGAGTGGGCAGCCTCTTTGGTATAGAGTATATTGCCACTTTTGCCTTTGTCAAACTCCATACCTCTCGCGATAATATCTGCTGTAGTCTCAAGACTCGTACGACTCATAATCTCTACAGCTTCTGCATCATTGTGAAAAGCACCCGCTTCGATAGTATCTTTGACATGCAAAGCTATATCTGCTTCATCAAGTGCTGTCACCATACCGCCTTGAGCATAAAATGTATTACACTCCCATGGGATATCTTTGCAAATAACCAAAACTTTTTTACTCTCAGGTAGATTCATCGCCGCATAGAGCCCTGCGATGCCTGCACCTATGATCAATACATCATATTTCTTCAAATTCAGCCCTAGCGTGTAGTTGTTTTATTGCTATCGGGTAGGTAGACGACATCTGTCTTGTGTCCACAACCTGTGAGTGCTATACAGCAAAGAGATGTTATAATAATGGCATGAAAAATGCCTCGTCGATTTTGTCTCATATATCTTACCAGCCTCAATTTAAGTCTATCCAAAAACATAAATGTTATCGGAAGTTTCTCCGTTCACTACCCCCCAAGTTTCAAAAAGCAATCGCTTTCGTCTATATAGAGAAGAGGACGCTCTTTGTCGCACTCTCTCATCCAGGGTATAAAATGGAACTTAATTATAATAAAGATTTATTAAAAAGCTTATTAAGCATGCTTATTGCCCATGATAAAGAGTGTAGTATGCTCGAAGTGAGTAATATAGTAGTCTTCAACTCCAAATACCATACAGATGAGAAGAGTAAACCAACACAAACAGACCCCAAATATAGTGAACTCTCAGATGCGAGCTTCACAATAGAGACAGATGATGAAGATATCAGAGCCAAATTTGAAGATATAAAGAGCATTATCATACGCAATAGAGGGTATCACCAATGAACCAACACTATAGATCGATCACGCAAACCGTAGAGAATTTACCAGCATCAGCAGGGGTGTATCAATATTTTGATGCAAAAGGGAGCCTCCTCTATATTGGCAAAGCCAAAAATCTCAAAAACAGAGTCCGAAGTTATTTTCGTTTTACACCTGAGTTTAGACCCAACCCAACCCTCTCTCGAAGAATAGTACTTATGCTCGAAGAGGCATATAGTTTGGAGTATATCGTCGTACAGAGTGAAGAGGATGCTCTGATACTTGAAAACTCTCTCATCAAACAGCTCAATCCAAAATATAATATTTTACTGAGAGATGACAAGACTTACCCCTATATCTATATAGATGAGAAGGAGCCATTTCCTAGGTTTGAAATCACACGCAAGGTTATAAAAGGGAAAAACATCACCTATTATGGTCCTTTTCCCACGGGAGGCAAACAACTCATAGATGCTATCTATGAACTCTACCCACTTGTCCAGAAAAAAAGTTGCCTGCGTGAGGGCAAGGCTTGTCTCTTTCATCAGATCAAAAAGTGCCATGCACCGTGTGAGGGGAAGATCACGAGTGAAGCGTATGGCGAGATAGTAGCAGAGGTCAAAGAGGCGATCAACAAACGAAAGATATTGATCTGCGCACTTGATGAGAAGATGTTTCTACTCGCAGAGCAGGAGCGATTTGAAGAAGCAGCGAAGATGAGAGATATCTCCCAAACTATCGCTACACTTACTACTACATCACAGCTTGATTTGGCAAATGATCTCAACTTGGATATATTTGCTATCCTCAATGGTGACCAGAGAGGAGTCGTCGTCAAACTCTTTATGCGTGCTGGCAAAATCATCTCTAGTAGCTTCAACTACTTTCGGCATACCCATATGTTTGATGAAAATGAAGCCTACAAACAGGCACTTTTGGAATTTTATAGTATAGATATGCCACAAACCACACAGCAGATCATCACTGCACATAGTTTTGAAGATAGTCAGCAGATAGCTGCAACATTGGGCAAAAGATTTGGCAAGAAGATAAGTATCACTACCCCTATCCAAGGGAGCAAAGCCAAACTCGCACAAGTAGCCATAGAGAATGCAAAAGAGTTACTCAAGATCAAAAAAAGTGATAATATCGTAGAGCAAGCGGTAGCAGACTTGCTCAATCTCTCTTCTATACCATACCGTATCGAATCATTTGACAACTCCCACATGATGGGGGTGGCGACAGTAGGAGCTATGGTGGTGTGGGATGAGGAGCAGTGGGACAAAAGCTCTTATCGTCGCTATGAACTCCATGAGCGAGATGAGTATGGACAGATGCGAGAGATGCTGAGTCGCAGGATAAGTGATTTTGATACGATCTCTCCTCCAGATTTGTGGGTACTAGATGGCGGGCAAGCCAACTTAGCTCTCGCCCAAAGATTGCTCAAAGAGGCACATATCCATCTCAATGTCATAGCGATAGCCAAAGAGAAGCTAGATGCCAAAGCCCACCGAGCAAAAGGTGCAGCCAAAGATATACTCTATACAAGCGAGGGGATCATCGAGCTCAAACCTACTGATAAAAGATTGCAATGGGTACAAAGACTCAGAGATGAAGCCCACCGTTTTGCTATATCGTATCACCAAAACAAAAAACGAAAAAGTGACACGCAAATATCACTCCTCAGCCAAAAAGGAGTAGGCAAAGCGACAGTCAAAAAATTGATAGATTATTTCGGCTCTTTTGAAGCGATCAAGCGAGCAAGTTTGGATGAGATTGGATTGGTGGTAGGAGTAAAGATGGCAAAAAAAATAAAAAAGCATCACGAATTATCTTAAATTTGTCACAAAAATTTCTTTTTTTTGGAATATTTCATAGTAAATGAACGCATTTCATTCTGCTTTTAGTTTTGTTGGTATAGAGTTATGATATATTAAATTTCATAAAAAGGATTTTTAGATGCAGAGGCCAACTCCTATAGATGAACAGTACACATTTGAGGATGGCATTATCATCAGTGAAACTGATCTCAAAGGACTCATAACCTATGCCAATAGAAGATTTTGTGAAATATCTGGTTATGAAAAAAATGAGCTTAAAGGTAAAAATCACAACATTGTCCGCCATCCTGATATGCCAAAAAGTGTGTTTAAAAATATGTGGGAGACCATACAAGCTGGGAAATCATGGGTTGGAACAGTAAAAAATCTTCGTAAAGATGGAAAATACTATTGGGTTTATACTTTTATCTCCCCTATACTTAAAGACGATAAATTAGTGGGATATACAGCCGCAAGAAAGCCCGCATCTCAAAGCGAAATAGAAGAAGCTGAACTTCTCTATCAAAAAAGTTTACAAGAAGAAAATTAAATCAAGGAGTGATCAAACATGTACTATATTACTAATCAAGAGAATCAAATTATCGCAGCTGACAGAGATTTCTTAAAGCTATTGGGTTTAAATACAATGAGTGAATTATCTATAAAAATAGCCCAAAAGGAGATCAAGACTACTGATTTGGGCAATAGCATTGAGATCATAAATAATTTTAAGACGACAACTCTACGACAAGATAAAACAACTATGATAACTCTATTGGGTATCGTAACGCTAGTAGAGGTGACACAATCCCAAAGATCTGCAGAAGAGATAGAGAAGAAAGAGTCATTTTCTATATTCGATGATGATAGTGATAGTAGTACTCCTAAAGTAAAAAAAGCATCAGATAGTAGCTACTCTATTCTTTTTGATGATAGTGCAAATGATGATGTAACAGATCAAGAACAAGCTCAAGCAGAAGCAAAACAAATCGCTGAAGCAAAAGCCCAAGCAGAGGCACGACGCATCGCTGAAGCAAAAGCCCAAGCAGAGGCACGACGCATCGCTGAAGAAAAAGCTCAAGCAGAGGCACGACGCATCGCTGAAGAAAAAGCTCAAGCAGAGGCACAACGCATCGCTGAAGAAAAAGCTCAAGCAGAGGCACAACGCATCGCTGAAGAAAAA
>CBEUND010000100.1:0-3709 GCA_965544395.1 uncultured bacterium
GCTCTTCTTTGAGCGGCAGTAACTATATCTTCATCTTCTGCCATATCTAACCACTTAAACTTCTGCCCACTCTGTATAGTGCCATCCAATATATCTCCACTGTCTCTATATTTGAGATCAAGTTTTGCAATATCAAAACCACTTTTTGTTTGGGTAAATGCTTTGAGTCGTGGGCTATTGGCACTTTTTGTAAAGAGATAGCAGTAACTCTCTAATCCCAATCTTCCCACTCTTCCTCGTAGTTGATGTAGCGTAGCAAGTCCTAGCCTCTCTGCTCCTACTATCACTATAAGTGTAAGTCGAGGAAGAGAGATGCCCACCTCGACGACCGTCGTAGCAAGCAATATATCTCCTCTATCACGAAACTCAAGTAGGACATCCTCTTTGGCTTTGTCTTTTCCATGCGTGACGAAGACATTATCAAATCTCTCTTCCCAAAAGTTTCTACCCTCTGCTAGTGACTGATAATCTATCGTTTCACTCTCCTCTACAAGCGGATAGATGATGAGGACTTGATACTTTTTCTCTATCTCTTTTTTGATCTTCTCCAAAAGCATTGGAAACTCTTTTTTACCTATCACTTCTGTAGTGATACTCTTCTCAAAAGGTGTTGTGGTGATGAGGCTCATATCCAAAAGAGCACTATTCATCATCGCTTGTGTTCTGGGTATAGGTGTAGCAGAAAATTGCAAAAAGTGTGCCCTCTTCTCTACTCCATCCTCTTGGACTCTACTCGCCATAGACTCAAGAGTATGTCTCTGGTTTGTACCAAATCTATGCTGCTCATCGACCATAACGAGCTCTGCTTGTGGCAACTCCTCTTTGTAGAGTAGTGCATGCGTACCTATAATGAAGTCTGCTTCTTTATAGTCTCCCTTCTCTTCTTTCTGCATGACGAGTGCAATCTTCACATATGAGGGGAGGTGAATAGATGCCTCTTCATAGAGCTGTAGTGCCAAGAGAGAAGTAGGAGCCATCAATATCGAACGAAAGGGGAGTGCCATCATTACACTTGCCAATATCACCATGGTTTTGCCCGAACCCACATCTCCTACGACCATCCGTTTGGCTGCTTTGTCTTGCTTGTTTATATCTTTTCGTATCTCTTCTATAACTTGTGATTGCTCTGTTGTGAGTTGGAATGGAAGAGATGCAATAAATTGTGTCGTATCTCCGTGCAGTGCCTCTATAGCGGGGTATTGGACTCTTTTTGCTGAGAGTTTGCGTATATGATTGTACGCCTCTGTGAACTTCAGTACTTCCACTATAGTTGGGTCTATGTCGCCATCTCTATAGATTTGAGTTAGATCAGTTGGAAAGTGGAGAGAGATGAGCTTGTGAGCTTCTGTTGGTAACAACCCCTCATCCAAAAGCCGTTTCTCACTTATATAACGCTTTATCAGTTCACGCATCTCCTCTTGTTTGAGTGGAGATTTATATTTGGGCGTGATCTCTCCTGCTTTTTTGATAGATTTTGGTTGATTTATCTGGAAAGAGCCACGAAAAGTATCGACTTTGCCTTGGATAATATGTCTTGTACCCTTAGCAAAGGTTTGATAATGATAAGGGGTCACACGGAAAAAGAAGCTCTGCAAGGTGACATTAAATCGCTCTAATTTGAAGTAGACTAGCAACTTCCCCTGAGAAGAGTTGACTGCTTCAACTTGTGCTTCAAAAGTCCCTATCTCTCCTACGGTGATAGCAGGAGAGAGGGTTGTATCATTATACGAAGTAGGTACAAGGAGGGTAAGATCAAGGAGTGAATATATCTTGAGTTTTTTGAGTAACTCTTTGGCTTGATGCATCACGCCTCCTTGCAAAAATATCAAAGATTATAACAAATATTTCTATAAGGCTACCCCAAGGGAATAAACAGCCTATAAAAATGTCATTTTGCAATCTCTATTTCTCTGCTGTAACGATAGAGTAACTTATCTGTGTAATCTCTCTATGTGTTTTGATAAAGCTATTGATCTCATTGAGTTTCAAAGCCTCTATCTTTTTGAGCTGCTCTTTGTCATACCCCAAAGGACGCTCATAATAGTACTCTCTATATGATCTGTTGAGTCTTTGATGCAGTGTCTCTCCTCTCAGTGGCTCACTTCCTATGAGAAACTCTTTTGCCGCATCCAACTCTTTTTGGGTAATCCCCTCTGCTACAAATTTTTCAATAATTGTCTGCACTAGGGCTTGTGCCTCTTTCTCGTTTTCCAATTTTGTTTGGAGATAACCACTGAGATACGAGCTTGTTTTATCTATCACAAATCTACTATAAGCACTGTATGCAAGACCTCTCTTGACTCGTATCTCTTCCATAAGTCTACTTCCAAATCCACTCCCACCAAGAATATAACTAACTACTTTTGATATATATTGATTGGGGTCACTATATTTGAAATCATAGGGAGCACCAAAGTAGATATAGGCTTGCTCTGTCTTTGCTTCACGCTTGTGGAGACTCTTCTTGTCCGTGGCGTTGATATATGTACTCTCTTGCAGTGTAACTTCAGGAAGAAGCCCTACTATACTTGCTACAGCTCTCTTTGCATCAGCGAGGGTGATATCTCCACCGATCACAACTATAGCATTATTCTTTCCTAAATGTGTAGCTATGAAGTGTTTGATCTCATCGAGTCTCATGCTCTCTATGCTCTGGAGATTCCCTGCCCTAGGTCTTCCTAGAGGAGTACCCTTGAAAAGTGTCTCTTTCAAGCCTAATGAAGCGATATAGTCAAAATCACTCTCTTTTTGAGTGAGCCATCCTATCTTTTGTCTCGTGATATGATCCATGGTCTCTTGGGTATAGTTGGGGTCTTGCAGTAGCTCTTGAAAGAGAGAAAGAGCTTTGTTAAATTCACTCTTTAATGCACTCAATTGAATAGAGAATGTTTCATTCCCCGCTGAAGCACTCAAATGTATGGCACTATTTTCTAATTTGGAAGCGAAACCTACACTCCCATCTTTTTTCGTACCCTCTGCAAGAAGTTTAGATGCCATATCTGCCAATCCTGCTTTTTTATCATAGATAGCTCCACTATTTTTAAATACTATCTGCATAGATATGAGTGGTACATATGCACTCTGCTCAAAAACCATCGGTACTTTTGTACCATTGACATCTACCTCTTCTATCCCTTTACTCATCGCTATTCCTTGTAATAATATCAATAGTATGACTATTTTTTTCATCTATTTAAAACCTCTCCAATATGGTATATGCCGTATCTCTCTTGGCAGGTGCTTCGCCTACATCTCGTATCAACTCTATCATCTCATCTTGATTCATCTGATTACAAGCTCCTGCGGCTGAGACGACATTCTCTTCCATCATAGTAGAACCTAAGTCATTCGCTCCAAAGAGTAGTGCCATTTGACCTATGTAGCTCCCTTGTGTCACCCACGAGCTTTGGATATTTGGGATATTATCAAAAAAGAGTCTCGATACTGCTAAAAGTCGTAGATAACGGTTAGAAGATTGCTTCTGAATCTCTGGATGCTCCTCCATAAGCTTAGTATTATCCCCTTGAAATGACCACATAATATACGCTCTAAATCCTCCAAACTCATCTTGGAGTTCTCTTGCATAATTCCAATGCTCCACTATCTCACGGTTTGTCTCGACTGTACCATACATCATAGTCACAGTTGATTTGATACCGAGTTTATGAGCCTCTCTATGTACCTCTAGCCAAGTATCTTTGTCTAGCTT
>CBEUND010000101.1:0-3370 GCA_965544395.1 uncultured bacterium
ATTGATTGGTTGCGGAAGGAGGATTTGAACCAACGACCTTCGGGTTATGAGCCCGACGAGCTACCAGACTGCTCTATTCCGCGACAGTAAATATAGTAGATAAGTAATCCTACTACGATATGGATGGGGCAGAGGGATTCGAACCCCCGAATACTGGTACCAAAAACCAGTGCCTTACCGCTTGGCGATGCCCCAACGAATAAGCTTGTATTGCTTATGTGGACGGCATTATAGCTCAAAAGAAAACATTTGTCAAGGGTTTTTGTAAAAAAAGTAAATTTTTTTCAATAGCTAAAGAAGAGGGTGGTATAATAGAGAGAAATCTAGCAAGAATTTAAGGAGAATATATGTCAGTAGAGGCAATAAAACGCGTCGAAAGAGCTATGGATGAGATCAAGCGAGGCAAGATGATTATTATGATGGATGATGAAGATCGTGAGAATGAAGGGGATCTCGTCTATGCAGCTACATTTAGTACTCCAGATATGGTCAACTTCATGGCCAAAGAGGGAAGGGGACTTATATGTACACCAATTACCAAAGAGTTGGCAAATAAACTTGATCTCATGCCTATGGTAGTAAAGAACGATTCTAATCATGAGACAGCCTTTACTGTATCTATAGATGCAACTACAGCGACTACTGGTATCTCAACTGCTGAGAGAGATGACTGCATCTCAAAGCTCACCAATCCACTTACTTCTAGTAGTGATTTTGTGCGTCCTGGACATATCTTTCCTTTGATTTCCAAAGATGGTGGTGTCCTCGTGCGTACAGGACATACAGAAGGCTCTGTGGACCTCTGCAAACTTGCAGGGCTTGCTCCTATTGCAGTGATATGTGAAATCATCAAAGATGATGGCAAAATGGCTCGTATGGATGATCTAGAGATATTCTCGAAAGAGTACTCTATGCCTATAGTCTATATATCTGATATAGTAGAGTATAGACTTGCGAATGAAAAACTCGTCAAACGCATAGCTCAAAAGGAGGGGAGACTACGAGGTATGAAGATCAATGAGGTCACTTATGAAGACCATCTCCAACGACAACACAAAGTGATACAGTTTTATAAAGGACATAGCAGTGCCAATGTGAAATTTCACAATATAGGTTCTGATATAGATTTGATCTTAAATGATAAGCGTTTTAAAGCACTCAATAATGCTATAGAGTATCTACGGATCAATGGTGGGGTATTGATCTTTTTGGATACGAAGGTTATCTCTAGCGAACAAGCCAAAGAGTTTGGGGTAGGAGCACAGATACTCAAAGATCTAGGCATCAAAGATATCAATCTCCTCACGACAAATAAAGATACAGAGTTTGTAGGATTGAGTGGATTTGGTCTCAATGTAGTTGAAAAAATCGAAATCAACTAAACTCTTATCTTGAGAAACGCTTGAGTGCACTTTTGCTAAAGTATGCACTCTGCATTGGTGCATTATATTGTGCATCTTTGATGATGATTTGAGTGATATGATCCTTTTTATCTTGGGGTTGTATACTCCATAGTGTTGGTAGATAATAGTTTCCAAACTTTTTGACATCTTTATAACGAAATATTCAGACTAAAGTGCCGCTCTCATCATAAAATTTATCTTCTACTTGCAAAACTCAATGAAAGTGCATATTTCTTATTGCACATCATCTTTCATTCTGAATCTTTTTGAATTAGCTAAGGCTAGTCCTTCAAAGCTACAGAATAAAATCTAATGCACACTAAAAAATATTCTCAATTCATGAGTTTTGCAAGAAGTCTAATATATCATAACAGATATATACTAAAAATATACAAATTCAATGGTGGTGCAAGTGAGATCAAAACGAGAGAGAAGAGTCAAGATACTCTCAGTAGGGAGAGTGATAGCTTATAATGGTTTGGATATCAAATCTATAGAGGCATCACAGCTCTCTTGTGAACATGATATAGAGTCTTATGATTATATCATTATCAATGGTGGCGATGGAATGATACGCAGAGTTTTATCACAGTTGCATGATCTCAAACAACCACCAAATTTTATACTCAATCCTGTAGGGTCATTCAATGTAGTAGCAAAAATACATCGTGTCAAACCCATAGAGAAGATCCTCAAGAAGATATCTTTCGGTGAAGCTTTATATATCGAAAAACATCATATATTCAAACTCAATGATGAACTTTTTCTCTTCTCTGCTGGCAATATGGGTGACTTGCAACATATCTTCATCTCTGAGACACTTCGTTTTGGTTGGTTGAGGTATGGGATGGCAAAATATATATTGGCTGCCCTTTTTCTCTTTCCTATACATCTTGTCATGACACCTTTTATGTTGATGAGTCCTGAGCGTTTTTTTGTTTTTACCCCATTGCGATGTATCAAAAAAATTGGCACATTTTATGGAGAAGTAGACGACATACGCATAGAGTTGCATGGAGAATATAACATTATAGAGTTAGATGGTGATTTGGTGACCCTCTATAGCCAAGATATTCATATACGACAAGCGGGAAATCTCCCTATCGTAGTAAAATAAATTTTGTTTTTTACCTTAATTATGATAGACTTAAACGATAAAGTTATATAAAAGGAGTAACTACAATGAAAAATTTATGGTTTAAAGTGGTGTTAGTATGGTTGTTGGCACTTTCAGCTATTATCGCGAGTGACACTCCAAGGGCAGTGATCATCTTCGATGCATCTGGGAGTATGTGGGGGGCAGATACATGGTAAAGCCAAGATAGAGATTGCACAAGATGCCCTAAAGAGTGTGGTTAAAGATTGGAATCCTGCTGTAGAGTTGGGTCTAACTGTGTACGGACATCGCACCAAAGGTGACTGCAATGACATTGAGTCTGTGATCCCTATAGGGAAAATTGACAAAAATAGAGTCATTCGTACAGTGATGGGTATCAAACCCAAAGGGAAGACACCTATGAGCCGCTCTTTGCGTAAAGTAGCACAAGAGCTCAAATACACAGAAGAAAAAGCAACGATCATCCTTATATCAGATAGGAAAGAGACATGTGACCCCGACCCATGTGGCACAGCCAAAGCGTTGCAAAAAGAGGGGATAGACTTCATAACGCATGTTATTGGGTTCAATGTAGACAAAAATACAGACAAACAGTTAGAGTGTATAGCCAATGTAACGGGAGGAGAGTATTTCTCTGCGAAAAATGCTGCTGCACTGAATAAAGCAATGAAAGTTATCGTGAAGAAGGTTGAGGTAGCGAAACCGAAACCAAAGCCTAAAGTCAAAAAACTTGATCATAATATAGAAGTCTCAGCCAGCGAGAAAGAGGGAGGAAAATGGATCAAGGCCTATCACCGTATCTATAAAGTCATAGATGGAGTCAAAGACGATAGTCAAACGACAGGTTGCT
>CBEUND010000102.1:0-3248 GCA_965544395.1 uncultured bacterium
TAGGGATTAATTTTGATAGAGAGAAGAAAAATATTAGTGAGTTTGAGTGGGAGAGAGCAGTATCAAACCCACCAACTCAAATCAACGCATAGATAAAGAGAGGCACATAGAGTGAAATACCTGTCAGAAATACCCAAGGGGATAGAGGTGCTTTGAGAAACGGTTGCAGTGTTTCATCTCTCTCACCTTTGACGAAGATATTTTGCATGAGGCTTATCTTGAGAAAGATATCTACTGTCTTGAGTGCCAAGATAGCGATGATCCAGCCATTGAGTCTATTGGTCAGTAGCACCACAAAGAGTATGTAGTAGAAAGCGGGGTGCATCAAGAAAAAGAGAAATATACTCTTTTGGTAGTAGTGGTAAGAGTTGAGTAGCATACCCATCATCGTATCAGAGCGTTGCCACAGGGCTTCGAACATTTCCAAAAATAGTAGTATCGCAACCAAAAGTATCATAGTATCCATAGTGGTATCTTACCCTTTTTTGGATAAAATCGCGGATAGACAATCCCAATCAGGAGTATATATGCCCAAAGTAGCCTGTAGCCACTGCAACTTAGAGTTTGATGAAGAGATGATGATAGTAGATAGTGATGAAAATGGTCAAAAACTCTATTTTTGTTGCAAAGGCTGTCAAGGGGTTTATCACTTGCTCAATGCAGAGGGTTTAGGTAACTTCTACGACAAGATAGGTGATACTCAGCTCCAACCAGCTACACCCAAGAGTAGTGAGGATTTGGAGAAGTTTGATCTCGATGGCTTCAAAAAACGCTACATTACGACACATGAAGATGGACTAGAGGAGATCAGCCTCATCATCGAGGGGATACACTGCTCTGCATGTGTATGGCTCAACGAAAAGGTACTGCACAAAACAGATGGCATCATCGAAGCTAGCATCAACTACACCAACAACAAAGCCAAAGTAGTGTGGGATCCTGAAGTGATCAAACTCTCACAAATCATAGAAACTATCCGCTCTATAGGATACAATGCCTACCCCTATGACCCCCAACTCCAAGAGGAGAGAGCAGTCAAAACACGCAAAGATTACTACTCACGAATATTGGTAGGTGTCTTTGGCACGATGAATATCATGTGGATCGCTATCGCACAATATGCAGGTTACTTCACAGGGATAGAACAGAAGTTCAAAGATGTACTCAATGTTGCAGAGTTTTTGCTCGCGACACCTGTACTACTCTATAGTGGATGGATATTTTTTCGTGGAGCATACTATGGCTACAAAAACCGCGTCATCAATATGGATACCCTCGTAGCATTAGGGGCTTTGTCTGCCTATATCTACTCTATATATGCCATGACTTCCCAGACAGGAGAAGTCTATTTTGACTCTGTAGTGATGATCATCACCTTTGTACTCGTAGGGAAATATTTAGAGGTCTTGAGCAAGAAGCAAGCCGTTGATACCCTCGACTCACTGATGGGTAGCACTCCTACAGAGGTAACACTCATATCAGATAATGAGAAGAGCCTAGTCAGTATCGAAAATATAGTCATAGGTGATATCATAGAGCTCAAAGCAGGTGAGAGAGTCGTCATAGATGGTGTAGTACTCCACGGTGAGGGGTCGTTTGATGAGAGTTCACTCACAGGAGAGAGTGAACCCATCTACAAAAAAGAGGGAGATAGTATCCTCAGTGGATCGATGTCGGTAGACTCTGTCGTACGCTATAGAGCGAGCAAAGATGCCTCTAGCTCACTCCTCTCCTCTATCGTAACACTCCTAGAAGAATCCATCACCAAAAAACCCAAAATAGAGCAACTCGCCAACACTATATCAGGCTACTTCTCTGCTACTATCCTCATCATTGCTCTCTTAGCTTTTGTTGGCTGGTATTTCTATATAGGAAGTGATGATGGTAGAGGATTTGAACATGCACTCATCATTGCTATCTCAGTTATCGTGATAGCTTGCCCTTGTGCTTTGGGATTGGCGACACCTATGTCAACCCTCGTCGGTGTAAGTATCGCTGCGAAACGAGGTATACTCTTCAAGGAGGCTACATTCCTAGAAGCGATGGCAAAGAGTGACTTGCTAGCACTTGATAAGACAGGTACTATCACCGAAGGCAAACCCTCTGTAGTCCAAGCCACCCAGTACCAAGAGTTTGACCCCTCACTCCTCTACACACTCACTTCAAACTCCAACCACCCTATAAGCAAGGGTATCGCTAGCTATCTACGAGAAAAACACAAAAAGCTAGAGATACTCACGCTAAAGGATATCAAGAGTATAGAAGCCAAAGGTATCCGTGCTTCGTATGGTTCACAGCAACTCTTAGGAGGTAACCTATCGTTGATGCATGATAGTGGTATAGCTATAGAGAGTAGTAGTGATCACTCTCTCTTCTGCTTTGCGATAGATGGAGTGGTAGTCGCCCAGTATGAGCTCACAGATACTATCCGAGAGGATGCCAAAACATCTATAGCCAATATCCAAGCGATGGGTATCCGTGTCGTCATGCTCACAGGTGACCATGAAAAAAGTGCTCACAAAGTAGCCAAAGCTGTAGGCATCACAGAGGTACACTCCAAGCTTCTGCCACAAGACAAAGCAGCTCTCATAGAGCAGTTTCACCAAGAGGGTCACATCGTCGTCATGGCGGGAGATGGTATCAACGACACTATAGCCTTAGCTAGCTGCGATATCTCTATAGCGATGGGGAGTGGTGCTGATGTGGCTATATCGGTGAGTGATGTAGTACTCATGGATGAACGCCCCAAAAATATCTACGAAGCTTACAAGATATCAAGACGAACTTTCAGAGCAGTCAAAGAGAATCTAGGTTTGTCTATTCTCTACAATACAGTAGCTGTTCCTCTAGCAGTAGCAGGTCATGTCAACCCTCTCATAGCAGCTCTCTCCATGAGTCTGAGTTCACTTGTGGTTGTAACAAACTCTCTGAGGATTAAGAGGATGAAGTTTTAGAAGCTGACCTTACACACTTACTGATTATGGAAATTCTCCTGCTTTTGTAGGTGTGACCTAGGCTGTCTAAAAATAGCTCATTTAGCATATGTTTTATTTCTGATTTTTGGATTGTGCAGCTTGGATTATGTGAAACAGTCAACTTCAGATTTCAAAGAATGAATAAATGAGTGTTTTAGGGGTTTTCGACACTCTAGTGCCACAGCCAGAGAGGCTCTACAATCAGGTAGGTTTGGTACCACCAAACGACAAAGAAAAAGTTTTAAAAAATTGCGTAGGTTCGATTTTATCGAA
>CBEUND010000103.1:0-2532 GCA_965544395.1 uncultured bacterium
CTCGTTGCCTCTGCCCACCACTGAGCTTGATACCATCTTTGCCCACGAGAGTCTGTAAACCATCATCGAGATAGGCTACGACATTATCAAGCTGAGCGATATGAAGAGCTTGCTCTATCTCTGCATCGCTATGCTCTTTACCTAGAGTCAAATTGAATGACATCGTGTCATTGAAGAGTTTGGGATGTTGGAGAATGAGATGGATATTTGACCTGATAGTGGCGAGGTCTATCTGCTTTTGGGAGACACCGTTGTAGAGGATCGTCCCATCATCTACAGGATAAAATCCCACGAGGAGATTGGCGAGTGTCGTCTTGCCACTTCCACTAGCACCGACTAGAGCTACTTTGGAGCCTAGAGGAATGCTGAGTGATATCGACTGGAGTATGGGCTTTTGTGGGATATAAGAGAAGTTGAGATCTTTGACCTCTATAGAGGCTGCTTTTGCATCTCCAAAGGGATCAAAGCTATCTGCTACCTCTGGCTCTCTTTGCATCGCAAAGATAGTATTGATCCGCTCACAAGCTGCTCTAGCATTGGCTAAGGCGTATTGGAAATTGATGATATCTTGTGTAGGAGTCATCATGATCCATAGATAACCAAAGATCGCGAGCATCAATCCTACACTCAGATCGCTATATGCTACTGCCAAGATACTCACTGCACGAAAAACTTCATATCCACCCAAAAATATCAAAAATGAGAAGCGGATGGCTCTGTCGCTTTTGTAGCCAAATGCGATGGATCTATCTCGCAAGCTTTGAGCCTGCTCTCCTATACGATCAAAAAAGAAACTCTCTTTGTTGGCTGCTTTGATCTGATGAAAGAGCTCTAGTGTTTCACTGAGGGAGGATTGGAAGAGCTCTGTAGCGGCATTCTCTTTGCGTTTGAGTTTGCCGACATTTCGAGCTAGTTTGGCAGTAAAGAAGACGACTATAGGGTTGGTGATAAGTATAAAGATAGCGAGTTTCCAGTGTATCGTGAGTAGTACCACCGCTGTAAAGAGCATCGTCAATACAGAGATGATAAACTTACTCACCGTCGTCCCTATGAAACCATCTATCGTGTTGATATCTGTGACCATCTTAGAGGTGATAGCTCCTGGAGAGACCATCTCATACTCTTTGAGTGATACCCTTTTGAGGTGAGCTATCGCCTCTTTACGAAGTCTATAGGAAATATCTTTGGAGATACCAAAAAAAGTTTTGACCTGTATGACATTGAGCAAAAATACAGCTGTACGCATGAGGAGCGTGAGAGCAAGGAAGAAAAAGACATACCCAGCCAAACTCATAACAAAGAGGTGATCTCTCACCCAACCTGTCATAGTATCACCCTGCTTGAGCAAGAGTTCATCCACAAGCACAGGGATAAAGAGCGGGATAGTCACGCTCAAAAGTGTAGCTACTATGGCGACGAGATTGCCTTTGATGAGAGCATTTTTATAGTTGAGAGTTTGACGAAGTATTTTTGGGATACTACAAGTGTGTGAATTTGTCATTGTGACCTTTTATATTGTGACATTTTAGATAATATCGGTCGGATTTGGTGAACCCGACCTACGGCACTATTTTTGTGTGCCTCGAACACATCGCACAAAATAGCTTCGAGATTTGTTGTATGGCTCTGCTTCACCATAACTCATATTGATACGCCAAGCCTCTTTGTCGGCATTTTTGACGAAAGGAGTAGCAGTCCAAAATTTGTCATCTATACGCACTTCAAAACCTCTCTTGAGTGCGGGACGGTCAAATCGTAAATCTATAATAGTATAAAACTCTTTGAGAGTTGGAACTCTCCAATCATTAAACCCATCAAGTTTGAGATTTTTGCAATATGCTTGGGCTTGATCATAGCTCTTTTGCTGCTTGGTCATACCGATGTTGTCTTGCCATACGAGGGCTGTTTTATCGTCTAGCTTGGATGTAGCTCCGAGGAGAAGAGAAGTGCTGAGTAGGGATGCTAATAGTATCTGTTTCATTTCATATCCTTGACACAACGCACTGCATGGTTGGTTGTTTTGTAGCTGTAATAAGTCATGCCTGTAGAGAAGTGGATCGTCCATGCTCTCGCATCAGTAGCAGAGAAGTTGGTAGCAGTCCAATAAGTCTCCTCTGCAACCTCTTCAAAGATAGGATTGATAGCTGGGTTGACACGGCTATAGTCCACTATAGAGAGGAGCTCATCAAATGTAGGCAATCTCCAATCTCTTTTGCCATCTATCTCTAGTTTTTTACAATAGAGTATCGCATCATCCCAATCCTCGGAAGTTACTTTGGATGATGCATCATCTTGCCAATAGATCATGTTTTTCTTGTCTGTGACTACAGAACTCGCACTCTTACTCTGTGCCAATGATTGTGTAGCGATGAGAAGCAGTGTTGATAGTACAATTGCATATTTTTGCATGTAGTTATACTCCTTAAAAGATATCATTTGATTATAGCAGGATTTTTTTAGTTCCAAAGCTATAGTGTTTTGACATACTCCCCACAGCTAAAGCAGGGGGATTCTAGTATCAACAAGACTAGG